>NZ_JACVBL010000031.1:0-1235 GCF_014852285.1 Pseudomonas sp. PDM02
TGTAGTGGTCTAATGAAACCGGACACCCATTTAGGCGAGAATGCTCGCCAGATCGAGGTGTCAGATGACCAAACAACGCCGCTCCTTTACTCCTGAATTCAAGCGCGAGGCTGCCGACCTTGTGCTCAAGCAAAACTACAGCTACATCGAAGCCAGCCGTTCACTCGGCATTGGTGAGTCGGCATTGCGCCGCTGGGTTGACCAGATTCAGAAAGAACATAAAGGCGTCACCCCGCAGAGCAAGGCACTGACTCCGGAACAGCAAAAAATTCAGGAGCTGGAAGCCCGGATTGCCCGGCTTGAGCGAGAGAAATCAATACTAAAAAAGGCTACCGCGCTCTTGATGTCGGAAGATCACGAGCGTTCGCGCTGATTGCCCAGTTGAGCGCCCATGAGCCGGTTGATTGGCTGTGCAAGGTGTTTGACGTCACTCGCTCGTGTTACTACGCCCAGCGCCTGCGGCGCTGCACGCCCGATGTTGAACGGCTTCGATTGCGTAGTCGCGTCAGTGAGCTGTTCTCGCAAAGTCGTAGCGCTGCGGGCAGTCGCAGCATCCTGTCGCTGATGCGTGAAGACGGTGAGCAACTCGGTCGATTCAAAGTGCGTAGCTTGATGCGCGAGCTTGATTTAGTCAGCAAACAACCCGGCTCCCATGCCTATAAACGAGCAACAGTAGAAAGACTGGATATCCCGAACACATTGAACCGCGAGTTCGATGTGCCAGCGCCCAATCAAGTCTGGTGCGGCGATATCACCTACATTTGGGCGCAAGGCAAATGGCATTACCTGGCTGTCGTCCTGGATCTTTGTACGCGTCGGATCGTGGGCTGGGCGCTGTCGGAAAAGCCAGACGCTGAGCTGGTGATCAAAGCGCTGGATATGGCTTACGAGCAGCGTGGCAGGCCTTCGGATCTGCTATTCCACTCGGACCAGGGATCGCAATATGCAAGCCGACTCTTTCGCCAGCGGTTGTGGCGATACCGCATACGCCAGAGCATGAGTCGACGAGGAAACTGCTGGGATAACGCACCGATGGAGCGCGTATTTCGCAGCTTGAAAACAGAATGGATACCGACCGTGGGCTATCGAACAGCGCAGGAAGCACAGCGCGATATAAGCCATTTTTTGATGCATCGCTACAACTGGATTCGGCCTCATCAATTCAACGATGGGTTGGCACCAGCGCGGGCCGAGGAAAAACTTAACGTCGTGTCCGGGATTAGTTGACCACTACA
>NZ_JACVBL010000032.1:0-633 GCF_014852285.1 Pseudomonas sp. PDM02
GGAAAGCATGGTCAGAGGCCAACCTGCCGGTTGAGCGCGGTATGCCCGCAAACGTGAAGCCCGCCCCGGATTTCGGTGCACCGATCCCCGGCCAGCCGCAGCTAATGGTGGATATGGAACAGGCGCGCGGCATGCTACACCGTCAGGATGCCTCGCTGGTCAGCATTCGTTCGTGGCCGGAGTTTATCGGTGACACCAGCGGCTACAGCTACATCAAGCCCAAAGGTGAAATTGCCGGGGCGCGCTGGGGTCACGCGGGCAGCGACGCGACCCACATGGAAGATTTCCATAACCCGGATGGCACCATGCGCAGCGCCGATGATATAGCCGCCATGTGGAAGACCTGGCACATCCAGCCTGATCAGCACGTCGCGTTTTACTGCGGCACCGGCTGGCGGGCGTCAGAAAGCTTTATGTACGCCCGCGCGATGGGCTGGAAGAACGTCGCCGTCTATGACGGCGGCTGGTACGAATGGAGCAGTCATCCGCAAAATCCGGTCTCTGCCGGCAAACGCGGGCCTGAGAGTACCCTCTAAGCGTTGAGTGACTTCAGCGTCATATAGCCGCTCCAGATGCGCGTTGTGGTGGTCAGCCAGCACAACGCGCCGAATATCCACGCAAACAGCGTAAAGT
>NZ_JACVBL010000033.1:0-611 GCF_014852285.1 Pseudomonas sp. PDM02
TGCCCTCGCTCCGGTCCTGCTCCGTGGGCCCGCCGCCATCGGCCATCCCTGGCCGGGGGCGGCTAACCCGGCATCCATGCCGGGTTGCCCACTGCGCAGAACCTGCGCTCGGCCTCTCGAGGGGGCGGTGCGTCCAGATCAAAAGCTGAAGGCGAGCTAACGCTCGGCCTGATGAGTGGTGAAAATCAAAAGCAAACGCGATTCCCTGTAGGAGTCGGCTTGCCGGCGAAAAACGTCTAGGCGACGCGTTCATTCAGACAGCCCGCGTTATCGTTGACGTCCATCGCCGGCAAGCCAGCTCCTACAATTTTGAGTCGTGTGAACCCAATTCCGTGTAGGAGCCGGCTTGCTGGCGATGGCGCCCTTCCAGTCAATAAATGCGTCGGCTGACCCACCGCTATCGCCAGCAAGCCGGCTCCTACAGGGGAGCGGTGTACATATCCGGAATGAGTGAACACATCAGAGAAGAACAACGCGGACATCTAAAGAGCCAGGTCGGCTTTCAGGCCGCCTCGGCGGCTGTGGCGGTAGTCGCCCCCTCGAGAGGCCGAGTGGAGGTTCTGCGCAGTGGGCAACCCGGCATGGATGCCGGGTTAGCCGCCCCCGGCCAT
>NZ_JACVBL010000034.1:0-584 GCF_014852285.1 Pseudomonas sp. PDM02
CATGACTGGGGTGAAGTCGTAACAAGGTAGCCGTAGGGGAACCTGCGGCTGGATCACCTCCTTAATCGACGACATCAGCTGCTCCATAAGTTCCCACACGAATTGCTTGATTCATTGAAGAAGACGATAAGAAGCAGCCCGAAATTGGGTCTGTAGCTCAGTTGGTTAGAGCGCACCCCTGATAAGGGTGAGGTCGGCAGTTCGAATCTGCCCAGACCCACCAATTTTTGTGTGGGATCCTGTAGCAATACGGGGCCATAGCTCAGCTGGGAGAGCGCCTGCCTTGCACGCAGGAGGTCAACGGTTCGATCCCGTTTGGCTCCACCACTACTGCTTCTGATTGTATAAAGCTTAGAAATGAGCATTCCATCGTGATGGTGGTGAATGTTGATTTCTAGTCTTTGGCTAGATCGTTCTTTAAAAATTTGGGTATGTGATAGAAAGATAGACTGGATAACACTTTCACTGGTGTTTATTCAGGCTAAGGTAAAATTTGTGAGTTTAATCGCGAATTTTCGGCGAATGTCGTCTTCACAGTATAACCAGATTGCTTGGGGTTATATGGTCAAGTGAAGAAGCGCATA
>NZ_JACVBL010000035.1:0-563 GCF_014852285.1 Pseudomonas sp. PDM02
GGCTTGCTGCGGGCGGCGTTCCGACGATGGCGTCCGTCCAGCCAATACATACGTTGACTGACACACCGCTATCGTCGGAACGCCGCCCGCAGCAAGCCGGCTCCTACAGGGGAATGCGTAAGTGTCCGAAATTAGTGGGCCACCACAAGATCAAATGCGAAAGCCAAAGCCAAAGCCAAAGCCAAAGCCAAAGCCAAAGCCAAAGCCAAAACGAGGCGGCTTGCCAACCGACCTGTCTCATTGATCGTACGCATTCCCCTGTAGGAGCCAGCTTGCTGGCGATGGACGCCAACGATAACGAGGGCTGTTTGAATTAACGCGTCGTCCGGTCGTTTTTCGCGGGCAAGCCTCGCTCCTACAGGGAATCGCGTTTGCTTTTGATCTTCACCACTCATCAGGCCGAGCGTTAGCTCGCCTTCCGCTTTTGATCTGAGCGCCCCCTCGAGAGGCTGAGTGGAGGTTCTGCGTAGTGGGCAACCCGGCATGGATGCCGGGTTAGCCGCCCCCGGCCAGGGATGGCCGATGGCGGCGGGCCCACGGAGCAGGACCGGAGCGAGGGCATG
>NZ_JACVBL010000036.1:0-554 GCF_014852285.1 Pseudomonas sp. PDM02
TCCTTGGCCGTGCGCGGCTAACCCGGCATCCATGCCGGGTTGCCCACTGCGCAGAACCTCCACTCGGCCTCTCGAGGGGGCGACCACCGCCACAGCCGCCGAGGCGGCCTGAAAGCCGACCTGGCTCTTCAGTTGTGCGCGTTGTCCTTTTTTGATGCGTTCACTCATTCCGCACATGTGCCCCCCCCTGTAGGAGCCGGCTTGCTGGCGATGGCGTCCATCCAGTCAATAAATACGTCAACAGACCCACCGCTATCGCCAGCAAGCCGGCTCCTACACAGGGATTGGGTTCACACGACTCAAAATTGTAGGAGCTAGCTTGCTGGCGATGGACGTCAACGATAACGCTGTGTGTCTGAATGAGCGCGTCGCCCCGACGTTTTTCGCCGGCAAGCCGGCTCCTACAGGGAATCGCGTTTGCTTTCGCTTTTCACCACTCATCAGGCCGAGCGTTAGCTCGCCTTCAGCTTTTGATCTGAGCGCCCCCTCGAGAGGCCGAGTGGAGGTTCTGCGCAGTGGGCAACCCGGCATGGATGCCGGGTTAGCCGCCCCCG
>NZ_JACVBL010000037.1:0-547 GCF_014852285.1 Pseudomonas sp. PDM02
AACCCGGCATCCATGCCGGGTTGCCCACTACGCAGAACCTCCACTCGGCCTCTCGAGGGGGCGCTCAGATCAAAAGCGGAAGGCGAGCTAACGCTCGGCCTGATGAGTGGTGGGAATCAAAAGCGTATGGGGTTCCCTGTAGGAGCCGGCTTGCCGGCGAAAAGCGCCGGGGCAACGCGTTCATTCAGACAGCACGCGTTATCGTTGGCGTCCATCGCCAGCAAGCTGGCTCCTACAAGGGGAATGCATATGTGTCTGGATAAATACGATCAACTGTAGGAGCCGGCTTGCTGGCGATAGCGGTGTGTCAGTCGACACATTTATTGGCTGGACGGACGCCATCGCCAGCAAGCCGGCTCCTACAGGGGAATGTGCAAACATCCAACATTAGTGCAGCCACCATGATGTGGGAGTGTGCAAACGACCGAAGAGCCAGGTCGGCTTTCAGGCCGCCTCGGCGGCTGTGGCGGTAGTCGCCCCCTCGAGAGGCCGAGCGCAGGTTCTGCGCAGTGGGCAACCCGGCATGGATGCCGGGTTAGCCGCGCAC
>NZ_JACVBL010000038.1:0-530 GCF_014852285.1 Pseudomonas sp. PDM02
GGGTAAAGCGGTTGCGTTCGCACTGTTCAGCCTGCAGGACCGCGGTAAGCTGTTCCTGGGTCACGGTGCAGAAGTTTACGAAGGCCAGATCATCGGTATTCACAGTCGTTCTAACGACCTGACTGTAAACTGCCTGACCGGTAAGAAACTGACCAACATGCGTGCGTCAGGTACTGACGAAGCAACGGTTCTGGTTCCACCGATCAAGATGACCCTGGAGCAAGCTCTGGAGTTCATCGATGACGACGAACTGGTAGAAGTGACTCCACAGTCAATTCGTATCCGTAAACGTCACCTGACCGAGAACGATCGTAAACGTGCAATGCGCGGTGCGAAAGAAGAGTAATTCACTCCTCTTTAAGTCTCTAAAACCCCGTCCTTGTGGCGGGGTTTTTCTTTTTCTGCGTTGTGTCCCTCTCCATAGCCAAACCTTATCTTTCCCGCTACAGTTACTTTTCCACGGCGAAAGGAGATAAACATGCTTTATATCTTTGACTTAGGAAATGTAATCGTCGATATCGATTTTAATC
>NZ_JACVBL010000039.1:0-530 GCF_014852285.1 Pseudomonas sp. PDM02
GAAGTACTCCTTGAACAGCCAGAAGCCCGGATCGTTCACGTGAGAGAAAATCACGCTACCGGAACCGACCGCGATAACCATCAGCTCAGGGCTTACGCCCGTGGTCGCAATCAGCGGGGCAACGATACCGCCTGCGGTGATCGCCGCAACGGTCGCAGAACCCAGCGCAATACGCAGCACGGCAGCGATAGACCAGGCCATCAGGAGCGGCGACACGTTGGTTTCATGCATCATGGCAGCGATGTATTTGTCCACGCCGCTGTCGACCAGAACCTGCTTAAACGCACCGCCACCGCCGATGATCAGGAGCATCATGGCAATGATTTTGATGGAAGAGGTCAGCGTGTCGTTGATCTGATCCATTGAACGACCGCGGTTCAGACCGAAGGTGAACATTGCGATCAGTACCGCAATCAGCGTTGCCATCACCGGGTCACCCAGGAATTCCGCAACCGCCAGGAACGCGTGACCTTTTGGCAGGACCATCTCCGCCACGGCACGCATCGCCATCAGAATGACCGGCACCAGAG
>NZ_JACVBL010000003.1:0-463959 GCF_014852285.1 Pseudomonas sp. PDM02
GAGCACAAGGTCGGCAGCCTCGCGCTTGAATTCAGGAGTAAAGGAGCGGCGTTGTTTGGTCATCTGACACCTCGATCTGGCGAGCATTCTCGCCTAAATGGGTGTCCGGTTTCATTAGACCACTACAATTACTTTCGAGGTTGTCGAAGGGAAAACATGTTTCCACTATAAGGCAATCGATGGCGTGGGCCGCAAGGAACTCCTGTTCAAGGAGTTGACCAATCTGATCGTGGGCAAGCGATATTGTTTTACGGCGAGCGTTTATGCTCCTGGATCGCCGCGCCAGGGGGAAGTGGTGCTTAGTTTAGAAGAGGGCAAGCGGTATGCGGACCGGTGGAACCTGGCCTATCAGTTTCAGTCAGGATTTTATCCAATTGGAGGTGGGATTACGGCAACGTCTCCTGAGGTACGGCTAAGTATATTTCGCGAAGGTCGAGGTTCGCCGGAATGTCGCGAACTCTCTATTACCGACATTGCTGTTTATGAGTTTGATGAAGGACGGTCGTGGGATCCGGATTGGGATAAGGAGTGGCCCAGGGACGAATTGCCCCCTGCCAAGGAAACAGAGGGTGAACTCTCTGATGTCTGATGCTAAAAAAATGCGCAGTTACTAAAACGCCGCTTGTCTGTGGAGACAAGCGGCGTTTTAGTAACTGCTTCGCACTGGAAAGCTCAGTGCCGGTACTGACGAATCAATCAGTCCTGACGGCTGGTCACTTCGAGCAAGTGGTAGCCGAACTGGGTCTTGACCGGGCCTTGCACGACGTTGATCGGTGCGCTGAAGACCACGGTGTCGAATTCCTTGACCATCTGGCCCGGACCGAACGAACCCAGGTCACCGCCCTGACGGCTGGACGGGCAAGTGGAGTTGGCTTTGGCAACTTCGGCGAAATCGGCGCCAGCCTCGATTTGGGCTTTGAGTTCGTTGCACTTGTCTTCGCTGGCAACCAGGATGTGACGGGCAGTGGCTTTAGCCATGGAAAAATACTCCTTCTAATGTTCAGTAAAGTGCTCAGCCTACCGGATTCAGTAGGCTATTTCTCCTCAAAGTTCCGCCCGGCTCACAGACCCGCCTTGCGCAGACGTTCGGCGTGTTGCACGTACAGGTCAATCGGGTCGATGTCTTTGCGAACCCGGCCGACTGTCTGGCTGATGCTGTCCAGGTGGTCCAGCGGATAGTCGGAGCGGATCACCTTGCCCAGATGAGAACTGAAGCGGCCGACCATGCCGTCGTTTTGCTCGGCCTCGATGGTGAAGTACCTGGCAAAAGCACGGGAGCACCCATTCAGTGGGTCAAGTGCGTTGAGCCCTTCATCGAGGAGGTTGCCCTGCAGGGTTCCGCTCCAGGAATAGTAGCGAACGCCGTTGACCCGCTCGCTGCCTTTGCCGCCCCAGGTCTTCGGCAGCCCTTGAGGGTATTTCTCGTTAAACGCGCTGACGCCTTCGGTGGTCAAGGCATTGAGCGCCGCGATCGCGTTTTGCGGCAGGTGGCGGTCGCCACTCAACAAGGACAGGAAGTCAGCGAACAACGTGGCCACCGTATCGGCGACTTGTTCCGGCAGCTGTCCAGGCGTCAGCGCCTTGCGCAGGAAATCCGCCAGTTCCGAGCCATGGTTGGGCCCGCTGACCGAGGTCACCGACGCAACGATTTGCGGCGCTATCGCTGCGGCATAGCGGGCGGCCAGAGCTCCCTGGCTGTGCCCGATCAGGTTGACCTTGTCTGCACCGGTGCCTTCCAGCACCCGTTCGATCTGTGCCAGAAGCTGGTCACCGCGTGCTTCATTGGTATGGGTAGCCGACAGGTGCGGGATGAACACCCTGGCGCCGGCGCTCCTGAGGGTTTGCTTGATGTCATGGAACAGTTCGAAAGGGCCGATCCGATCGAAACCAAACAGGCCGTGGACCAACAGGATGGGGTGGAGGGTGCTTGCATTCCGTTGCATGTTCATACCTTTTCGCGGGAGTTCGTGAGTGTGTCCGGGGCCCACTCTAAAGCACCCGGACGTTTGCGCGATGTATGAAGAAGCCGCTGTGAATGGGTGAAAACGGAATAGGGAATGTACGAATATTCGAATCAGCAGGAGGCTCTTTTCGGAATGTCCGGACGTCCTTTAATCGGAGGTAGCGCAGAGTTCTGCAATGACCTACCTCCGGAATGTCATTTGCCTGTCAACCGCGTGCGGTTCTCAGCTGTTCCGCCGCTGAACGCAACAACGTTTCGGTCCCCTCCCAGCCAAGGCAGCCATCCGTCACCGATACACCGTACTGAAGCGACGGACTCAGCGGCTGGCAACCCTCGAACAGGTGACTCTCAATCATCATCCCGATCAGAGAGCGATCACCTTGCAGACGCTGCTCAAGCACATCGTTGAATACCGCTGGTTGACGTAGCGGGTCTTTGCCGCTGTTGGCGTGGCTGCAATCGACCATGATCCGGGCCGGGATCTTCAGTTTGGTCAGGTCGCTGTTCACCTGGGCGACGCTGTTGCGGTCGTAGTTCGGGCCGCGATGACCGCCGCGCAATACCAGGTGAGTGTCAGGATTGCCGGGCGTCTGGATGATCGCGGGGTGCCCCTGACTGTCGACACCGAAATGCCGATGCGGATGAGCGGCCGAGCGCATGGCGTCACTGGCAACACCGACGCCACCATCGGTGCCGTTCTTGAAGCCGACCGGCATGTTCAGGCCGCTGGCCATTTCCCGGTGGATCTGCGATTCAGTGGTGCGGGCGCCAATGGCGACCCAGCTAAGCAGGTCGTCGAAGTATCCGGCGGCCATCGGTTGCAGCAGTTCGGTGGCAATCGGCAGGCCGAGTCGAAGCATTTCGCGCATCAGCTCCCGTGACAGGGTCAGGCCACCGGCCATGTCGTCGCTGCCGTCCAGGTGCGGATCGTAGGCCAGGCCTTTCCAGCCGACGGTGGTACGGGGTTTTTCGACGTAGGCGCGCATCACCAGCAGCATTTCATCGCTGACGTCGGCGGCGAGGCGGGCGAGGTGACTGGCGTATTCGAGGGCGGATTGCGGATCGTGAATCGAGCAAGGACCGACGATGACCAGCAAACGGGAGTCTTCACCGTTGAGAATCGCGCGGACCGCATCGCGGTGGGCGGCGACTTGCCGGGTCAGGGCGTTGCTGAGCGGCAGTTGCTGTTTGAGTTGCAGTGAGCTCGGCAGGCGCAGGGTCAGCGCTTCATTGGCAGGGCTCAGGGTGGACAGCGGCAAAGCAGAGACGGACGAGTTCATGTTCAGGCTTCCTGGGCGGGCGGCGGGTTCGTTCCCGCACGCTCGGCCCTACTGGGGTGTTCGACAATTGGCCGGATTGGCTGCGTGTGTGTGCTTGCCACCTGTGGGTGACCGATCGGAGGCGGCAGGCTGTCCCGAGCGGAGGCTGCTAAATCGCCAGGCGGTAAAACTGTCGTGACGGTAATAAGTGGCGTAGTTCATGTCGTGAATCCTCAAAATGTCTGGTTGTTGCTAAAAAGTGTGGGGGCTGAAAAAACAAAACCCCCGGTCGGGAGGCCGACCGGGGGTTGAGAATTCTCTGGTGGCGACCCGTTTAAAGTGGGCGCCATGTGGGTATCAGGCGCGCCAGTGGCTAAACCAATACCCAAAATAAAAGCTGACCGGAGCGCAAACGACATTCACCCGGGCAGCCGCAACCGAGCGCGGGGCGCTGGCGGAACGAAGCTGTGAGAGGGCGTTGAACATGGTCTGTCTCCGATGGATGCGCCGAGCTTACTAGAGGCCGGTACACGGATTCAATCAGAAATTGCTATTGGTTACTGGCGGCGTTTTCTATCGCTTGAGTGCGCCGAAGGTTGTGACACACTCGCCGTTTAAACAAAAACACAACGTCACAAGGACGAACCATGACGACGCTGACCATCGCCGCCGCTCAATCGATCTCCATCGCTGGAGATCCGGCCGCCAATATTGCGTGGCATCAACGCTTCATGCAGGTGGCGGCGGAGCAGGGCGTGCAGTTGCTGGTGTTTCCGGAACTGTCACTGACCGGGTACGAGCGCGGGCTGGCGGTTGAGCTGGCCATTGAGCCGGAGGATGCGGTGCTGCAACCGTTGCGCGATTTTGCGCAGGAAGTCGGCGTAACGACCGTAGTCGGGATGCCTATTCGTCTGTCGGAGCATTCGCCGGTGTTGATTGGAGCGCTGGTACTGGGCGCCGATGGTTCACTCGGGGTCTACAGCAAGCAGCATCTGCATCCCGGCGAGGAAGTAGCGTTTGCGCCGGGCACTGGCGGCTCGCCCCTGACCATCGGCGGCGACACGATAGCCTTGGCTGTGTGCGCCGATTTTTCCCACGCCAGTCATGCGGCCGCAGCGGCGCAACAGGGCGCCGACCTGTATGCCGCAGGCGTGCTGATCACCGAAAATGGTTACGCCCCCGATACTGCGTTGTTGCAAGGCTATGCCGTCAGGCATTCGATGGCGGTGCTGATGGCCAACCATGGCGGTGCGACGGGGGGCTGGGAGTCGGCGGGGCGCAGCGCCATCTGGGCGTCGGACGGTTCACTGATTGCTGCCGCACCTGGCACTGGCAATCTACTGGTCGTTGCTCGTCGCAATGCCGACGGCTGGACCGGACAAACAATCGCCGTCGCGGAGGCCTGATGGGATTCGAATTACGTCCTGCGACATCGCAAGACCTCGACTTTGCTCGTGAACTAACCTGTAAAACCATGCTCCGCTATTACATTCAGCACGATCTGCTGTGGCAGGACGAGGCTTTTGATGTGGCCTGGGCGGGGCGGGAAAACTGGCTGATCGTCCGTGATGATGTACGGCTGGGTTATGTAAGCCTGAGTCGGGATGCAAGGGCCTTGTATATCCGTGAGTTACACGTGCTCGAAGTGTTCCGGGGGCAGGGCGCCGGTTCCTGGGCGATCGATCAGGTATTGGCAATGGCGTGCAAGGAACGACGCCCGGCATTGCGCCTGACGGTTTTTGAAAATAATCCGGCGAAAGCGTTATACGAGCGAAAGGGCCTGGCAGTGGTCGGTGAAGACGAGTGTTTCCTGAGAATGCAGCGCGATGTCGATGCCTCGTATCGCTGAAACACGCATGAGACAAGCCTTTCAAGATGTATTGAAACTTTTTATATGACGCTTGCCGCTAGGTCTGCCAGTTGCTTTTTGCTAAGGTGTCGGCAACTCAATAAGACCATATCGCGAGGTGTCTGCTTGATTAGGGTGCTAGTAGTCGATGACCATGATCTCGTTCGTACAGGCATTACACGAATGCTGGCTGACATCGATGGCCTGCAAGTAGTCGGCCAGGCTGAGTCCGGGGAAGAATCCCTGCTCAAGGCGCGTGAGTTGAAACCCGATGTGGTGCTGATGGACGTCAAGATGCCGGGTATCGGCGGTCTTGAAGCCACGCGCAAACTGTTGCGCAGTCATCCGGATATCAAGGTCGTCGCGGTCACCGTGTGCGAGGAAGATCCGTTTCCTACACGTTTGTTGCAGGCCGGGGCCGCGGGCTACCTGACCAAGGGCGCCGGGTTGCCGGAAATGGTCCAGGCCATCCGCCTGGTGTTTGCCGGGCAACGCTACATCAGCCCGCAGATTGCCCAGCAACTGGCGATCAAATCCTTTCAGCCGACCAACGATTCGCCCTTCGACGCACTGTCGGAGCGGGAAATCCAGATCGCGCTGATGATTGTCGGCTGCCAGAAGGTCCAGATCATTTCCGACAAACTGTGCCTGTCGCCCAAAACCGTGAACACCTACCGTTACCGAATTTTCGAAAAGCTTTCGATCAGCAGCGATGTCGAATTGACGCTGTTGGCAGTTCGTCACGGCATGGTTGATGCCAGCCTCTGAAAATGACTGACACCTTCGATTCGAGTGCTTTCCTGTCGACGGTCAGCGGACGCCCCGGCGTCTATCGCATGTTCGACAGCGAGGCGCGCCTGCTTTACGTCGGCAAGGCCAAGAATCTCAAGAATCGTCTGTCGAGTTACTTCCGCAAGTCCGGCCTCGCGCCCAAGACCGCTGCGCTGGTGGCGCGTATCGCCCAGGTCGAAACGACGATCACGGCCAACGAAACCGAAGCCTTGCTGCTTGAGCAGACGCTGATCAAGGAATGGCGTCCGCCCTACAACATTCTGCTGCGCGACGACAAATCCTACCCGTACGTGTTTCTTTCCGACGGTCAGTTCCCGCGCCTGAGCATTCATCGTGGGGCGAAAAAGGCCAAGGGCAAATATTTCGGCCCTTATCCCAGCGCCGGGGCGATTCGCGAAAGCCTGAGCCTGCTGCAAAAAACCTTTTTCGTTCGCCAGTGCGAAGACAGCTACTACAAGAACCGCACCCGCCCATGCCTGCAATACCAGATCAAACGCTGCAAGGCGCCGTGCGTGGGGCTGGTGGAGCCCGAGGTTTACGCCGAGGACGTTCGTCACTCGGTGATGTTCCTCGAAGGGCGCAGCAATGCGCTGACCGATGAATTGTCCGCCGGCATGGAAGAGGCGGCGATCAACCTCGAATTCGAACGTGCCGCCGAACTGCGCGACCAGATCTCGTTGCTGCGCCGGGTCCAGGATCAACAGAGCATGGAAGGCGGGACCGGTGACGTCGACGTCATCGCCGCGTTCGTCAATCCGGGCGGTGCCTGTGTCCATTTGATCAGCGTGCGCGGCGGTCGGGTGCTGGGGAGCAAGAATTTCTTTCCGCAGGTGGGCATTGAGGAAGACGTTTCCGAAGTCATGGCCGCGTTTCTCGGTCAGTACTTCGTCAGCAGCCCCGAGCGCGACTTGCCGAGCGAGCTGATCGTCAACGTGGTTCACGAAGACTTCCCGACCCTGATCGCGGCCATCGAAGAGCTGCGCGGTCGTGAACTGAGCATCAGTCACAGGGTTCGTGGCACGCGGGCACGCTGGCAGCAATTGGCCGTGACCAATGCCGAGCAGGCTCTGGGCGCACGCCTGGCCAACCGCCAACACGTTGCGGCACGTTTCGATGCCCTGGCCGACGTGCTGAAACTGGATGAACCACCGCAGCGCCTCGAGTGCTACGACATCAGTCACTCCAGCGGCGAAGCTACCGTGGCGTCCTGCGTGGTGTTCGGCCCTGAAGGCCCTATCAAGTCCGACTACCGTCGCTACAACATTGAAGGCGTCACGCCCGGCGATGACTACGCCGCAATGCACCAGGCCCTGACCCGGCGCTTCAGCAAACTGAAGGACGGGGAGGGCAAGTTGCCGGACATTCTGCTGGTGGACGGCGGCAAGGGCCAGCTGTCCATGGCGCGCGATGTGCTCAATGAACTGGCGGTGCCCGACCTGATTCTGCTGGGCGTGGCCAAGGGGGCGACGCGCAAGGCCGGTTTCGAAACCTTGTACCTCAATGACGCCGCCCACGAATTTACCTTGCGTGGCGATTCTCCGGCACTGCATTTGATCCAGCAGATCCGCGATGAAGCCCACCGATTTGCAATTACCGGACACCGTGCCCGTCGTGGCAAAACGCGCCGTACGTCTACGCTTGAGGGTGTAGCCGGGGTGGGTCCGACCCGTCGGCGCGATTTGTTGAAACATTTTGGTGGATTGCAGGAGCTGTCTCGTGCCAGCATCGAAGAGATCGCCAAAGCACCCGGGATCAGTAAAAAGCTCGCAGAGTTGATTTATGCAAATCTGCACAGCGAGTAGAATGCCCCCTCACCTCGTAGCCAGTTGTGCCGATGAATATCCCTAATCTGATTACCGTTCTACGCGTCCTGCTTATCCCGATCTTCATTTTACTGTTCTACCTGCCTTACCAATGGAGCTACCTGGCGTCCGCTTCGGTCTTCGCGTTTGCCGCTGCCACAGACTGGCTGGACGGATACCTGGCTCGTCGTCTGGAGCAAAGTACGCCGTTCGGGGCGTTCCTCGATCCGGTGGCCGACAAGCTGATGGTCGCCGTGGCGCTGGTGCTGCTGGTGCAGGAACACGGTAATTTGTGGCTCACGCTGCCGGCTGCCGTGATCATCGGTCGCGAGATCGTGGTATCGGCACTGCGCGAGTGGATGGCCGAGCTCGGCGCTCGCGCTCACGTCGCCGTGTCGAACCTGGGCAAATGGAAAACCGCTGCGCAGATGCTGGCGCTGGTGATCCTGCTGGCCAATCCGTCGGACTTCACGTTCTGGGTCCTGGTGGGTTACGCCTTGCTGATGATCTCTGCGGGCCTGACATTGTGGTCCATGGTTCAATACCTGCGGGCTGCCTGGCCGCATCTGAAGACCGATGTGGAAAAATAAATAAAACTTTTTTGAATCAAGGGGTTGACGGAGCTTCTGGATTCTATAGAATGCGCACCACCAAGACGCGGGAATAGCTCAGTTGGTAGAGCACGACCTTGCCAAGGTCGGGGTCGCGAGTTCGAGTCTCGTTTCCCGCTCCAAATACAAAAAAGCGCCACTCAATGAGTGGCGCTTTTTTTTGTGCGTTTTTTTTGGTTGGCATTAGAAAAAGAGGCATCAGCCTCTTTTTTCATTCCAGCGATTTCATTGCGCCGATCAGCAAACAGCGCTGAGATCACCGAGAAGCCAATCTGATTCCGTCACCCGACCCAAACATCGGCAAGCGCTGCAACATCCAGTTCAGCAGCTCCTGAGCCGGCGCGGCCAGCGGTCGGCCGGACTTCACCAGCAGTTTCGCCTCCACGCCCAGAAACAGCGGATGGTCGATCAGTACCGCCGCGAGGCTGCCTTGTTCGATTTCCCGATAGGCAGCGAATTCGCCGAGCAACGAGGTGAAATCCCCGGAGGCCACCAGGCGCTTGAGTGCGGCGAGGGAGTTGCTGACCAGTGCAGGGCGGATTTCGATTTTCTCGGCGTACTCAAGCATCTTGATCGCATGCCCGATACCGAAGGTGGGGGGCGTCAGCACCAGTCGGCAGGTAAGTATGTCCTCGACGGTTGCCGTTCCCCCTCGCACTGCCAACGGATGATCAGGGCGAACCAGCAGCATCACTGGCTGCGATGACGTCGCGCGGTAATCGATTTGCGAATGCGGCGGCGGATTGTAGGCAAGGCCAATGTGCGCACGGTTTTCGGCGACTTCGTTCAGCACGTCGTCGACGGGAAGGATGTCCAGCCTGACATCGAGCTTGGGGTACTGTTTGCAGAAGGGGGCGAGCACGTTGTCGACCAAGGCATCGACATAGCCCTCACTGATGACGACTCGCACCTGGCCCTGTTGCAGGCCCTTGATCGCTTGAAGCTGGTCTTCGAGCTTCTCCTGGTGTGATCGATAACCGCGCCAGAACTCCAGCAAATGCGCCGCCGCCTCGGTGGGCTGCACGCCGCGTGCCTGGCGCTCGAACAGTTTTGCGCCCAGTTCCTCTTCCAGCAGCTTGATCTGGCGCGTGATAACGGAGGGCGACGTATTGATGCTGTCCGCCGCGCCACGAATCGAGCCGTGGACCAGAACTTCATGAAAATACCGCAGCCGTTGTTGGTTGATCTCGCGCATCCCGGGCCCTCCCGCCAGAAAGTTTGTGTTGCCTGTAGGGCAACGATACACGAACTTAGTTGCTCTTGCTGGGCCTGCGGTGCCGGTGCAACATTCTTTGGCACGAACGCAGACCAACAAGAATAATTGGAGACTCGCATGTCAACCTTACTGACACCGGCAAGCAGTGATGCCGTTTCTGCCCTTTACCGCAAGCTCAATTGGCGGCTGTTGCCACTCCTGTTCATTTGCTACGTCTTTGCGTATCTGGACCGGATCAACGTCGGCTTCGCCAAGCTGCAGATGCAAAATGATCTCGGACTGTCCGATGCGGCCTACGGAGCGGGCGCCGGTATTTTCTTTCTGGGGTACGTGCTGTTTGAGTTGCCGAGCAACCTGATGTTGCCGAAGGTGGGGGCGCGAAAAACCTTCAGCCGCATTTTGGTGTGTTGGGGCATCACATCGGCCTGCATGCTCTTTGTGCGCAACGTGCCGATGTTTTATGCGATGCGTTTTCTGCTGGGTGTATTCGAAGCCGGTTTTGCTCCCGGCATGATCTATTACCTGTCTTGCTGGTACGGCCCGAAGCGCATGGCGCGGGCCATTGCGATCGTGTTTATTGCCGGCCCCATCGGCGGCATTATCGGCGGTCCGCTGTCTGCCTGGCTGATCACCACGTTCGAAGGCGTTGGTGGCCTGGCCGGCTGGCAATGGATGTTTTTGATTGAAGGTCTGCCTTGCGTGTTCCTTGGCATCCTGACCTATTTTGTTCTCTCCAATCGGCCCTCGGAGGCTCGATGGCTGAGTGTTGAAGAAAGGACACTGCTGGAGAGTGAACTCGGTACATCGTCGGGGCGAGCCCATTCGTTCCGGGCGGTGTTGCGCGACCCGAAAATCTACATTCTCGCGTCAGCCTATTTCTGCATCATCTTCTCGATCTACGCCATGAGTTTCTGGCTGCCGGCAATCCTCAAGGCCCAGGGCGTCAACGACACCATGCAGCTGGGTTGGTATGCCGCAATTCCCTATGTCGCGGCGGCATGCGGCATGTACTGGATTGGGCGTCGGTCCGACCGGGTCGGCGAACGACGCTACCACTGCGCAGTCCCTGCAGGCATTGGCGCAATCCTGTTGCTCATGTATCCCTTTGCCGACGGCAACCTGATGGCGTCGCTGGTTCTGCTGACCGTGGCGACCGCCATGATGTTCATGGCCTACACCGTGTTATGGGCGATGCCCTCCGAGCACATCAAGGGTGATGCGGCGGCGGGAGGCATCGCCTTGATCAACACCATCGGTCTTTCCGGCGGCTTCTGGGGGCCTGCGGTGATTGGCTGGGCAAAAACGGCAACCGGCAGCGCCAATCTCGGCATCGTCGTTGTGGGTTGCGTCTTCCTGTGTGCAGCGTTCGTGATCCTTGCCACCAAACGGCAACCGCGTGAGCGCCCGGTTTCTGAATTCAGCGCGGGTTGATCAACCGCCTCCCACTTGATCAATCGTGTTCCGAAAGGAACCCTTTTAAAGAGAGAACCCACATGCTTTTACACCTATCGACCTGGGCCGAGATCGGGCAATTCCTTGAACGCAGCCGCACCATCGTGATCCCGATCGGCTCCAATGAACAACACGGTCCGACCGGCCTTTTGGGGACCGACTGGATGTGCCCCGAAATCATTGCGTGCGAAGCGCAGAAGTCGGCAGACATCCTGATTGCGCCGACTTTCAACATCGGCATGGCCCAGCACCATCTTGGATTCCCCGGGACCATTTCACTTCGTCCTTCGACGTTCATTGCGGCCATTGGCGACTGGGTGCGTTCGTTGGCCGCCCACGGGTTTGAAAGAATCCTCTTCCTCAATGGCCACGGTGGCAACGTCGCATCGATTGAAGCGGCGTTCTCGGAGCTCTACGCCGAAGCAAGCTTCGCTCGACGCCCTGCGGGGTTCGCGCTGAAGTTGTGTAATTGGTGGGATCTGGAGGGAATCGGTGAGTTGGCGCGGGAGCAGTTTCCTGAGGGGCACGGCATTCATGCCACGCCGTCCGAGATTGCCGTGACCCAATGGGCCTACCCGGATTCCATCAAAACCGCCGGGTACTCGCCGCAGATCGCGCCGTGGGGGCCGATTCGCGAAGCGCTGGATTTCCGCGCACGCCATCCGGATGGCCGCATGGGCTCGGATCCGTCCCTGGCCACCCCGGACAAAGGCCGCGCTCTGGTGATGATGGCAGCGCAGAGCCTGGTGCAGGAAGTCGACGCCTTCAGCCGCGAATCGATACCCGGCTAAACAACCGGATCAACCGTTTTTCAACTTGCCCAGCGCCCGGAAGTTCCGGGCGTTGGCACGTTCTATTCGAGGAAAACCCATGATTGAACATGATGTTTATACCCGCCTGAAAGACCTCGGTATCGAGTTGCCCACCACCGGCGCTCCTGCAGCAGCCTATGTAATGAGTGCGCAGAGTGGCAATGTCGTTTACCTGTCCGGCCATATCGCGAAGCAAGACGGCAAAGTCTGGGCAGGAAAGCTGGGCGAAACGCTGACGACAGAGGAGGGCTATGTGGCCGCACGTTTGACCGCCATCGATCTGTTGGCGACGCTGCAGGCTCATCTTGGCGATCTGAATCGGGTCACGCGGATTGTCAAAGTGCTGAGCCTGGTGAATTCAACGTCCAGTTTCACCGAGCAGCATCTGGTCACGAACGGTGCCTCGGAGCTGCTGGCCGAGGTGTTTGGGGATAAGGGAAAGCACGCGCGCTCGGCATTCGGCGTGGCACAGATTCCGTTGGGCGCCTGTGTCGAAATCGAGATGACCGTGGAAGTCAGTTGAAGGCCGGGTAACAGTAAAACCAATGTGGGGGCGAAGTGATTCGCCCCCACACTTGTTTTTAGCAATCAGAACAGCGTCCACGTGTAGCTGATGATCAGTCGGTTCTCGTTGATATCCGTGCGGTAGTTGGAGCGCGCCACCGCATTGCGCACTCGCACGCCGAGGCCTTTCAAGGGGGCTGCCTGGAAGGTGTAACTGAGGTCGAGGTCACGCTCCCGATCTTTGCCTTCATAGCCCATCCCCGTCTTCACATTGTCGCCGGTGACATAACGTGTGCTGGCTAGCAGGCCAGGCACACCGAGGGCCGCGAAGTCATAGTCATAGCGCAGTTGAAAGGAGCGCTCATGGGTGGAGACGAACTCGTAGGTCGGCAGTTCGTTGCCAAGGGCACTGACATTGAGAAACACGCGAGGAAAGGGGCTGTCGCCGTACATGCCCTGGTAACCGGCATAGAACGTATGACCACCGAGCTTGGCCGATAACAGCGAGAAGAAGGACTGGTTGTCGACCTTGCCCACCAGTTTGCGACCTTCTTCCTGAGCGTCATAGTAACCAAGATTGGCGCCCAGCACCCAACTGCCCACCGGCACACTGTGTTTCAAACCGAAGAAGTTTTGCTCGTAGATATCTTCCAGTCGGGAATGCCAGGCACTCACGGTGGTGCGGTTACTGTTGAACGCGTAATCGCCGCCCACGTAGTTGAAGGCATCACTCGACACTTGCCGTTGCGGCTTGTTGCCCAGCAACGCCTGGAGTTTGCTCTCGCCGGCTTCATTGCGCAGGGTCGTGGAGGTCAAATGACCGGCTTGCAGCGTCAGGCCGGGGATTTCACTGCTGGTAATGCTCGCGCCCTGATAGGCCGGAGGCAGCAAACGGATGTCGCTGAAGACCAGTGTCGGCAGGTTGGGTTGCAGTTCACCGACCTTCAGCTCGGTTTTGGAAACGCGCATCTTCGCCGCCAACCCGAGACGACCATAATTGTCCGCGGCATGGCCATCGTCCTTGACCGGCAATAACCCCGAGTTGACCCGGTCCGGGCTGCTGTCGAGCTTGATGCCGAATTTGCCGATGGCATCCAGGCCGAATCCTACCGGCCCGGGTGTGTAGCCGGATTTGAAGTTGAGGATGAACCCTTGGGCCCATTCCTGAGCCATCGATTTTTCCGAGCCTCGGATATCGGAGAAGTCTCTGCTGAAAAAATAGTTTCGTGTTTGCAGGGTAGCGGTGGACTGTTCGACGAATCCGCTGTCGGCGGCTTGGGCAAGGTTGGCGCCAGCCCCGGTAAACAGCAGTACACACAGTTTGCCTTTGTCTCTGGTCATAATTTAACTCTTGTTTTTATTAGACATGACTCTCCCGTAGGCCCTCTGTCGGGGCTTGTGCGCGTGCGGGGGAGGTAAGACAGCCGGCAGGATGTGGCGCTCGCAGCCGCTCCGGTGTCGACAGCGATGCTCGCTCCATTGACCAATGGCAGCAAGAGCAACTTTATTCAGAGATCGTTGCTCTGGAGGCAACGATGATGGCAAGGCGTGAAAAGACTGCTTCAGGAAAGTGGGTCAGGACGTTGTAAACGTCGGACCCGCCAGAGCAGCGGGTCCGAAGGGGAGGGCTTAGAGTTTTGGCAACTGGCCGATGCGCCCGAACATCTCGGTCACGATCTGCAAGTCCAGCAGGAACTGGTCGACGGTCTTGAACTCGTTGTCGGTGTGGCCGGTGTATTTGACTTCGGGCCGGGCCAGGCCGAACTGCACGCCGTTGGGCAGTTCATGGACCGAAGTGGCGCCGGCCGAGGTGCCGAATTTGTGTTCCATGCCCAGGTTTTCGCTGGCCACGGCGAGAAGCGCCTTGACCCATTCACCCTCGGGATTGCGGTACATCGGTTCGGCGATCGAGTAATCGAAGGCCACCGCAACCTGGGATTTCTTGCTCCAGGCGTCGAGCTTGTCGGCGATTTCGCGCTTGAGCACTTCCGGGGACTTGCCCTTTGGTACGCGCAGGTTGACCGCGAGTTTGAAGGTGTTTTCATCCATCCCGACAAAGGTCAGGGAGGTGGTCAACGGCCCCATGAATTCATCGGAAAAACCGACCGCCAATTTGCCACCCAGATAATCGAGCCCCCAATTGTCGGCAGCGTAGCGGGCCGCGTCGGTGATGTGGTTGTGCTTGAGGGCGACCTTGCCGTCGAGGCTGTTGATGAACACCAGCATTCTCGCCACCGGGTTGATTCCGGACTCGGGCTCGGAGGAGTGGGCGGAAACGCCGGTGACTGTCAGCGTGACGTCTTTGCCGACGACCTTGGCCGTCACCTCGAAATCGCCGCCATTGCGCTTGGCGTATTCGGTGCCGGCCTTTTGCAGGCTGGCGGCCAGCTCGGCGGGTTTGTCACTCAGCAGGGTGGCGACCGACGCCGACGGAATCTGGTTGGTGGCCAGGCCGCCAGTCATCGAGACGATTTCAGCACCCTTGCCGTCAGCCTTGCGCTTGGGGAAGTTGGCCATGACGGTGCCGTAGCCTTTCTCGGCGATCACCACCGGGTAGCCGCCATCCAGCGCCAGGTTGTAGTTGGGTGTGGGGTTGTGTTCGAAGTAATAAGGGATGGCGTCGCCGCTGGTTTCCTCGGTGGTGTCCACCAGCAACTTGAAATTCCTCGCCAACGGCAGCTTTTCTTCCTTGATGACTTTCATGGCGTAGAGCGCCACCACGATGCCGTTTTTGTCATCTTCGGTGCCACGGCCATACATGCGATCGCCAATCAGGGTGACCTTGAATGGATCGAGGCGGGTGCCGTCTTTCAGGACCCAGTTTTCCGGTGTCACGGGCACCACGTCGGCGTGGGCATGAATGCCCACCACTTCATCGCCGCTCCCCTCGAGGGAGATTTCATAGACGCGGTTGTCGACGTTGCGAAAGGTCAGGTTGAAGGCCTGGGCCAGGCTCTTGATCTTGTCGGCGATCTTGATGAATTCAGGGTTGTCGTGCTGGGCAACACCGTCCACGCGGAAGGTCGGGATGGCCACCAGTTCGCGCAGCGTCTCGGTGGCGGCGCTGCCGTATTTCACCCGCGCATAGAGGCCGAGCAGGCGATGGATTTCGTTCTGCTGGTCGGCGGAAAGGCTCTTGTTGCCGAGGAAGGCAGAGATTGCCGTGCCGAGGTCGTCGGTTTTGGCCAGGTCGCTCTTGGCCACGCTTGTCAGGAACTGCCTGAAATCCGTGATCGATGCGTCACTGAACGTCTTGAGAATGGCCGCGCCTTGCTGCGGGGTGATGTTGGCGTGCGCTGCTGAGGTGAACGACGAAAGACTGGCCAGCATCAACGTTGTCGCGGCCAGGTGCTTGAGTGAGAAGTCCATTGTTGAAGGCATTCCTTTGCAGGTGTCTGATTAATGAAACAAAACATTTCAACATTAACACTGTAGGAGCGAGCCTGCTCGCGATGGTTTAAAGGACGCTGCGTTTACCCAGGCAACACGCGTTTGCGTTAACGACCATCGCGAGCAGGCTCGCTCCTACATGGTTTCTTTCTAAATGTGCACAAACTAAAAAAATGCTTTGAGATGTTATAGGGTAACAATATAAGGTGCCCGGCAGGCTGTCCTGCGGGACACGTTTATTCACCCCTTGCGTTGCGAAACATCCATGACCCTTGCACCTTCTCGCTCCACCGGCACGGCAGTTGGCCGGCTTCTTTCCATCGATGCATTGAGGGGCATGGTGATTCTGTTCATGCTGCTCGACCACGTCCGCGAAACCTTTTTCCTGCATCGGCAAGTGTCCGATCCGATGGACATCACCACGACCGAGCCGGCGCTGTTTTTCAGTCGCACGCTCGCTCATTTATGCGCGCCGGTCTTCGTGCTGCTCACCGGTCTGTCGGCCTGGCTGTACGGTGAGAAGTACGCCGGCAAGGCCGACGTTTGCAGCTTCTTGTTCAAGCGAGGGCTGTTTCTGGTGGTGCTTGAGTTCACCCTGGTGAACTTCGCCTGGACGTTCCAGTTTCCGCCGACCGTCATTTACATGCAGGTGATCTGGGCCATCGGCTTGAGCATGCTGGCCCTGTCGGTGATGGTCTGGCTGCCGCGTCCGGTGTTGTTGCTCCTGAGCCTGGCGATCATTGCCGGTCACAACGTGCTGGATGGTCTGCATTTTCCGATCGAGTCGGCGATGCACGTGCCATGGGCGATTCTCCATGATCGCGGCTGGATCGAACTGTCCGAAGGGTTTCGGTTGCGCACGTCCTATCCGGTGCTGCCGTGGATAGGAGTCATTGGCTTGGGTTACGCCATGGGCCCGTGGTTCGGGCGAGCGGCGCAGGCCAAGGGACGCCAACGCAAGTTGCTGCTCTGTGGCGTTTTGGGGCTGGTCGGTTTCGTCGTACTGCGGCTGCTCAACGGCTATGGCGAGAAGCCATGGAGCGTTGGCGATACGTCCGTGCAAACACTGATGAGTTTTTTCAACATCACCAAATATCCGCCGTCGCTGCTGTTTATTGCGCTGACCCTGAGCCTCGGATGTTTGCTGCTTCTCTGGTTTGAGCACTTGCAGAAGAGCCAATGGCTGCGTCCCTTGACGGTGTTTGGATCAGCGCCGATGTTCTTCTATCTGTTGCACCTCTACGTACTGAAGGTTTTGTATCTCATCGCTGTAGCGCTGTTCGGATTGAATCAGGGCACGTACTTCGGTTTCGACTCGGTAGGCGCGGTTTGGATCGCCGCAATCCTGTTGGCCATTGCGCTTTATCGCCCGGTCCGTTGGTTCTCCGGGCTGAAGGCCCGACGTCGCGACATCGCCTGGCTCAAATACCTGTAATGCCCATGAATGCACTTTTATAAAGCCGTGAGGCCTCGGTCTGCACTATGCGAAGGCAAAACTCTGGAGCCTGTTCGCTGCTCGCGCCTGAAAAACGCTGCGCAATCAGCGTTTTCGCGATCTGGCACAAACACTGCAATACACCGGACAGGCCCACCATAAACGCAGTCGAGTGGGCAGCCCCCTCGGTCAACGACGATCGAATCATGGGCAACATCGGTGGATCAGGCATAGACGTCTGGTGCTAACACCGCAAAAGAACAGGCAAAGACGCCTGGAACCGCAAGGTTTCAGGCGTTTTTTTTTGCTTTTTGAACCGTTTTAGCCGGGTGCTTCTTATGAATTCCAATGTTGCCGCGTTGAACAAAGTGCAAACGCTGATCGTGATCGGCAATGGCATGGTCGGACATCATTGCGTCGAGCAGTTGATTGAGCGGGGCGCGCTTGACCAGTATCGGCTGCACGTCTTCAGCGAGGAGCCGATGCGTGCCTACGACCGCGTGCATCTGTCCGAGTATTTCTCGGGGCGTGATGCCGAATCGTTGGCGCTGTCCGATGCGTCGCTTTACCAGACGCCGGGCGTCACCCTGCATTTGGGTGTGCCGGTGCTGGAAATCGACCGCACCCGTCGCCAGGTGAT
This sequence comes from Pseudomonas sp. PDM02, assembly GCF_014852285.1. Lineage (NCBI taxonomy): Bacteria > Pseudomonadati > Pseudomonadota > Gammaproteobacteria > Pseudomonadales > Pseudomonadaceae > Pseudomonas > Pseudomonas sp. PDM02. The sequence goes on from NZ_JACVBL010000003.1 coordinate 17,726, forward strand.
TACCGCGCAAGGCAGCATCCCTTACGACAAGTTGGTGTTGGCCACCGGCTCTTACCCGTTTGTGCCGCCAGTCGAAGGTGCCGAAGGCGATTCGCGCCTAGTGTATCGAACCCTTGAAGACCTCGATGCGATCCGTGCCGCAGCAGCCAATGCCCGACGCGGCGTCGTGGTCGGCGGTGGCCTGCTGGGTCTTGAAGCCGCCAATGCCCTGAAAAGCCTCGGCCTGGAAGCGCATGTGGTGGAGTTCGCCCCGCGCCTGATGCCGGTGCAGCTGGACACAATGGGTGGGCTCGCGCTCAAGTCGCAGATCGAAAGACTCGGCGTCGGTGTGCACCTGTCGCGCTCTACTCAATCGATCAGCGCGGGCGAGGAATATCGCTACCGCATGAACTTCGCCAACGACGAGTTTCTTGAAACCGACCTGATCGTGTTCTCGGCGGGCATCCGTGCACAAGATGCGCTGGCCCGGCAATGCGCGCTGGAAATCGGCCCGCGCGGCGGCGTAGTGATCAATGACGAATGCCTGACCAGCGATCCGGACATTTACGCTATCGGCGAATGCGCCTCCTGGAACGGCGGCCTGTTTGGCTTGGTCGCGCCGGGTTACCAGATGGCGCGCGGTGTGGCGGCACGTCTGTGCAACGACACGGCAGAGCCGTTTCTGGGCGCCGACATGTCGACCAAACTCAAACTGCTGGGCGTCGACGTCGGCTCCATCGGCGATGCCCACGGCAACACGCCGGGCGCACGCAGTTATCAGTTCATCGACGAAACCACGGCCAGCTACCGACGGCTGGTGGTGGATGCCTCGGGCAAGCATGTCATCGGCGCGGTGCTGGTCGGCGACAACAGCTACTACGACACGCTGCTGCAATACATGCAGAACGCGATTGCCTTGCCGGGGGAACCCGCCAGCCTGATCCTGCCGTCATCCGAAGGCGCTCCGACCCTGGGCCCGGGCGCGTTGCCCGAATCGGCCACGGTCTGCTCGTGCCACAACGTCACCAAGGGTTCCATCTGCTCGGCCATCGATGGCGGCTGCACCGACCTGGGCCTGCTCAAGTCTCAGACCAAGGCTTGCACCGGCTGCGGTGGCTGCGCCGGCCTGCTCAAGCAAGTGTTCGAACATGAGTTGATCGCCCGGGGCGTCAGTGTCGACAAAAGCCTGTGCGAACACTTTGCCTATACCCGTCAGGAACTGTATGCGCTGGTCCGCGTAGAAGGGGTCATCACCTTCGAAGAACTGCTGGCTAAACACGGCCGCGGCCACACCGGTTGCGACGTCTGCAAGCCGGCCGTGGGCTCGATTCTCGCGTCGTGCTGGAACCAGCCAATCATGGACGCATCGCTGGTGCCGTTGCAGGACACCAACGACACCTTCATGGCCAACATGCAGAAAAACGGCACCTATTCTGTGGTGCCGCGCATTCCCGGTGGTGAAATCACCGCCGACAAACTGATCGCGATCGGTGTGGTGGCGAAAAAATACGACCTCTACACCAAAATCACCGGCGGTCAGCGGATCGACCTGTTCGGCGCGCAGCTGCATGAACTGCCGGACATCTGGGCCGAGCTGATCGAAGCGGGCTTCGAAACCGGGCACGCCTATGGCAAATCGACCCGGACGGTGAAGTCGTGTGTCGGCAGCACCTGGTGCCGTTATGGCGTGCAGGACAGCGTGCAAATGGCCCTGACCATCGAGGACCGCTACAAGGGATTGCGCTCGCCGCACAAGCTCAAGTTCGCAGTGTCCGGTTGCACCCGTGAGTGCGCCGAAGCCCAGAGCAAAGACGTCGGCGTGATCGCCACCGAGAAGGGCTGGAACCTCTACATCGCCGGTAACGGCGGCATGCGCCCGCGCCACGCCGAGCTGTTCGCCACAGACCTGGACGATGCCACGCTGATCCGCTACATCGACCGTTTCCTGATGTTCTACATCCGCACCGCCGACAAACTGCAACGCACCTCGGTGTGGCGCGAAAGCCTGGAGGGCGGCCTCGACTTCCTCAAAGAGGTGATCATCAACGACAGCCTCGGGTTCGGTGCCGAACTCGAATCGCAGATGCAACTGGTAGTCGACCGCTACGAATGCGAGTGGGCCAACGCCCTCAAAGACCCGGAAAAACTCAAGCGCTTCCGGACCTTCGTCAACGATAAACGCCCGGACCCGGACATCCATTTTGTCCAGGAACGCGGCCAACGGCGCCCGATCATGGCTGCCGAACTCAACCTGATCCCTGTCACCGAGGAGATTGCCTGATGAGCCAGTCCACTACCCAACGCATCGATTCCCTGGCCGACAGCGATGTCTGGCAAACCGTGTGCGAGCAGCAGGACCTTGTCTCTAACTCCGGCGTCGTCGTGTGGCTCGACGGCGCACAAGTGGCGCTGTTCTACCTGCCGGGCGCGGAGGGGCGAAGCCTCTACGCCATCGACAACCATGACCCTCAATCCGGGGCGAACGTCATCGGGCGCGGGCTGGTCGGCAGCATCAAGGGTGATCTCGTGGTTGCTTCACCGATCTACAAACAGCATTTCCGTCTTGAGGACGGCAGTTGCCTGGAGTACCCGCAGCAACGTTTGCGGGTCTGGCCGGTGCGGCTTAACGGCAGCGTGGTGGAAGTCGGGCTGGCTTGAGGTCAAGCATCGGCAATAAGCAACGATAGCGGAGGCATCCATGAAAACAGCCGCACAGCTGCTGAAACTGAAAGTCGTGCAAAACCAGCACGTGCATAGCATCGCGCCAGACCAGATGGTGCTTGAAGCACTGAAAATGATGGCCGAGAAGAATGTGGGCGCGCTGCCGGTCATCGAAGCAGGGCAGGTGGTCGGCGTTATCAGCGAGCGCGACTATGCGCGCAAAGTCGTTCTACAGGGACGCTCCTCGGTCGGCACGCCGGTGCGCGACATCATGAGCGCGCCGGTGGTGACAGCCGACAGTCAGCAGAGCATCGAGCGCTGCATGGAAGTCATGACCGACAGCCACCTGCGGCATCTGCCGGTGTTGGATAGCGGCGAGCTGATCGGGTTGTTGTCGATTGGCGACCTGGTCAAAGAGGCAATTGTCGAGCAGGCCGATTTGATCCGGCAATTGGAGTACTACATTCGCGGGCACTAAGCGGGCCGGGGGCATGCTGAAGCCGTATTGGTGCGCGCGGGCGAAGCGTTGAGCCTGCGTCGCAACATGCAAAGCACCCGGCAAATTTTTTTTTGAAATCAAGGGGTTGCCAGTCTTCGGAAATCAGTACATAATTCACGCCATCGAAAGCACTGACCGCTGAAAAAGCTCAATGTTTTCAAGGAGTTAGATCTAGATCTTCTCCAAGACTGTACGCGTTTGGTGTTGTGCTACATGACATCAGATGTTTGAGGCCGAGTAGCAAAATGGTTATGCAGTGGATTGCAAATCCACCTACGCCGGTTCGATTCCGACCTCGGCCTCCACTATAAATAGCCCCGTAGATCAACGATCTACGGGGTTTTTTATTGCCTTTAGAAAACTCATGTGTTCCGCATTTTTTGGGCGGAGTTCCGCAACGTCGGATGATCGGTGCAATTATATCGTGAACGTAAAAGCTCACTGGGAGAGAGGGGAAGATTGGGGTCACTGTCCAGCGACAACATACGCTTCGTCACTGGATCATTTGACGCTCCTCATATTCCCGCCGGGTAAACCCCGTCGCCATCATCATTGATGCTTTTTTAATGTGTGAGCTGACTGGGCTGGGCGCGATTCCGCTCGCTGTCTAAGATTCTTCTGCAAAACGATAGACACGACGGTGGCAAAACGCTACGTTTGTCATTTTTTAGTCCGTATTAGTATTGAACAGGGACGTAAATGAGCATTCATAGCATTAAAGTTGAAAACTTCAAAAAATTCTCTTCCTTGGAGTTGGATTTGAGGTGCCCTATAACTTTGATTTATGGGGAGAATAGTTCGGGCAAGACATCTTCGATACGGGCTCTGCTCGGTTTAATGCAAACGTTTTTGGTGAGCAATAAATATCAAGTGTGGAATGCGCAGGGTGAGTTTGTAGATCTAGGCTTATATAAAGATTATATAAAAAACCACAATATAAAAGAAAAATTTAGTATTTCTCTTCGTAGTTCAGAATACACTCCATATCAGTTTAATTATAAGCGCGGACAAAAGTCTAAGGTCAAACAAAAGCCCAGGCACGAAACGGAACAAAAATTTACGTACGAGCATGATGCCTCAACTAACCAGGCTAAACTTTTCTCGTTCACTGAAACGACATATGGGGAGGACTTAGCTGATCTTGTAAAGATATCGCCAGAGTATGGGATGGAGACGATTTCTAGTCCTTCAGTCTCTCTTAAGGTTTCCAGGCCTCGGACAAGAAGTTATTTTCACTATAGTGTGGATCCTAAGTCTATCATCTCCATGTTTAGTGGTGAGGCTTTTGACAATAATATAAAAGAAAATTATTCCTCTTCTAGTCAGCCATTAGAAGTAAATCTCGATCAAAAATTTAAAATATCTCAACGGCATAACGAAACTAAAAAAGGTATTGGTCGAAGTTTTTTCAAGTTTTATCAATATAATCGTGCAATGGATGAGACGGGGAAGTTTTTATCTAAGATATTCTATCTTGGACCTCTAAGAATGAGTCCTTTTCGAAGCTATAAAATTTCCTCTCATACTTCAGATGTAGGTCCGACCGGTGACACGACACCGTTGGCATTGTCGTACCTTCATAGGCGCGCGCAAAAGGACAATACAAAAAACAAACTACATCAGGCAAGGTATAGAAATTTTTTAAATTGGTTCGAAATGCTTTTTCCGGGTTATGAGATCAGCGTTGAACAAAGTGAAGATGTTGTCCGCCTAAAGGTTAGAACTGCTGGAAGGGTGGATTCAATATCGGATGTGGGGTTCGGATTTTCGCAAGTATTACCGATACTCGTCCAGGCTGCATCTATGGAGCCGGATGAGACTCTAATTATTGAACAGCCGGAGCTTCATTTACATCCGAAGGCGCAAGTGGCGTTTGCAAACTTCCTTACGGCGGCGGCTAGGTCTGGAGTTAAATTTATTATTGAAACCCATAGCGAGCATATCCTGAAGGGTTTGCAACTCCAAATCTCAAAGGGGCAGCTAGCAGATTCGGTTCAGGAAAATGATGGTGTCGACGTCACTCCTATCGAAAAAACGGCAGCTGTTGGAATATCATCGGAAGATATAAGGATATATTACTTCCATAAAGATGACGCTGTGACAAATATGAAGCTGAATCAATGGGGGGAAATTGAAGGGGGGTGGCCAGACGGATTTTTTGATGAAAGTTATAAGATTTCGAGTGAGATCGTAAAAAATAAAATTGCGTCTATGGGCAGTAATTTTAAAGTGTCTTTGAAGAAGAGTTTTCTGGGATGAGACTTGCTATTGATGCGGAAGCGATACTGGCTGCTTTCTCGGGTCAGAACGCAGAACTGGAAGATGTGCTGCGCCCTTCGATCTTGGCGATTACTAAATTAATAGTTGATGACTATGGAAGCAAGATTAGTTTAGACGGTAGCGGAATGAGTAAGGACTGGTTGAATCGTGTTTACTCAACACCACAGAGACTTAGGATGGTTTCTGAGGCTGAACTTTCAGAGTATTCATTGGCTGAGCCTGAAGATCTAGAATGTCACTATGTGGGAGCAGCTTATTATAACGGTCAGCATTTAATTAGAGACGCCGCATCGCCTTCGATAGCTGTGAAAGCGAAGCAGTTTGGTTTGAGGCTTTCTAATACTTCAGACAAAATTGATATAGAGAGCCTTTGTGGCCACAAAATTGTAGCGCATTTTTCACTGAATTCGTCTACAAGTTATAAGCACAATATACTGAGGGACTTTTTTGCAAACGAAACTCAGGTTGTGATTTATGATCGATATCTCAAAGCGTCATCTCTTTGTTTTCTTGAAACGGTAATCAGAGCTGCTCATAAAAATGTATGTGTAACTATCATTAGCGAGTTCGACAGTAATGGTAACTCTTCTCTGACGAAAGAAGTAGTGCAGCAATCTTTGAAGAAAGTTAGGCCGCATGGAACGATAAATTGTTATTACCCGAATTTTAAGGAAATGAGCGATAAGCATGATCGACACATTCACCTGAATAACAGACTGCAATTAACCTTTTCCAGCGGGATGGATTGTTTTGGGTTGGCGCCAGAATGGAATAACAGTGAGTGCGATATTCATGTTTATTTTCTAAGTGGTGAATCCGCTATACGCGACTATCCGGTGAAAAAAGAGATTAAAGGTAATGGTGTGGTGATAAAATGCTTTTCTAAAATATAAAATTTTAGGGTCTCCTTGTTAATTTCAACAGGGGGGATTTAATACAAGCTGCCGATTAAGCTAGAGGTGTCTAACTGTTGGGCGTAATCTATTTGGTCGGTTGGACGATTTCTCCAACGCGGCGATAAACTTTTTTCGTCATTTCCTGCGTTGAGTGGCCGAGCAGCCGGCTAGCATGATTAATATCGGCAATTTCGCTGGCAGCTTTTGGACGGATGTCGCGGAACTGGAACTGACGGATCGCGGCGGCAAGCGTTATGTCACCTTCAGTTACCGCCTTCGTGGCTGCTTTTTCTCGGGCTTCATCCCACCGATTTCTCAGCATGGCGTAACTCATGCGCAGGCCTGCTTGGTTGGTGATCAGACTTGAACTTCTGATGCGGGCCATGGTTTTGCGCTCAAGCAGAGCATCGAGGAAGGTGCTTAGGTTCACCATCGCCCGCAAGGACGTCAGTCGCTGGCAGTTTCGCTTGGGCGATCGCAACACGCACGGCAAGGTGGCCACCAAGCACCAAGACAAGAAGGGCGGCAAGCTGTCGGTTGTCTCCCTGGACAACGACGACGCGCCGGCGGGCCTGCCGTCGGTGCACACCGATCGGCACATTCACCCGAACAAGACCGCCGCCGAGTCCGCGGCCAAGGCGCGTTTGGCGGCGTTCAACCGCTCCGGGGCCGGGGTGCGTTTCGAAATGCCCGGTCGCACGGATCTGTTTGCCGAACGGCCGATCAATGCTCAAGGCTTCAAGGTTGGGCTCGATGGCGAGTATCTCGCAGACTCGGTCGAGCAGGTCTACACCCAATCCGGCTGGTCGACCACGGTCGAATGCAACGGCGGCAACAAGGGCAAAGCCAAGGCCAAGGGCAAGAAAAAGAAGGAGGTGAAGCCGGTCAAGGTCGTCAATCTCGGCTAATGCTTTTGCGTCCCCATTAACCCGCCGCGAGCGGTTTTTTTATGTCTGGAGTTTGTATGTCCATCACAGAGCAACAGCTACAACGCATCATGCCCAACGCCCGCCGCCAAGCGGGCGTTTTTGTTTCCGCACTCAACGCCGCCATGGCCCACCGGCAAATCAATACGCCGAAACGTCAGGCCGCGTTCCTGGCCCAGCTCGGGCACGAGTCCGGCCAACTGCAGTACGTCCGCGAGTTGGGCGGCGATCAGTACCTGAGCAAGTACGACACCGGCAATCTGGCCGAGAAACTGGGCAACACCCCGGAAGCGGACGGCGATGGCCAGCGCTATCGCGGTCGGGGCCTGATCCAGATCACCGGTTGCAACAACTATCGTCTATGCAGCTTGGCCCTGTTCGATGACGAGCGCTTGTTGCGTACCCCAGAGTTGCTCGAACTGCCGCAATGGGCCGCCGAATCCGCCGCCTGGTTCTGGGCGCAAAACGGCCTCAACGAACTGGCCGACCGTGACCAGTTCAATAGCATCACCCGCCGGATCAATGGTGGACTGAATGGTTTGCAAGATCGGTTGCAGCTGTGGGAGCGGGCGAGGGCAGTGCTATGCGTCTCGTCGACCTGATCCCGGCGCCGTATCGGCTGCTTGCGGTGGGTGTGTTGTTGGCTGTGCTGCTCGGTGGTTCAGTCGCGATCACCTGGCAGGTTCAAGACTGGCGCCACGGTCAGCAGCTGGAACAACAAGCCCGCCTGCAGGCGGAAACCCTCAGTCAACTGACATTGGCCGCTGCCATTCAACAACGTGCCGAGCAAGACAAACGCATGGCGCTCGAGCAGCGACTGTCAGCCAGCGAACAAACCCATTACCGAGCCCTGAACGATGCCCAACGTGATCAAGGTCGCCTGCGCGACCGTCTTGCCACTGCTGATGTGCGCCTGTCAGTCCTACTCGATGCCACCGAGTCAGCCAAAGGCTGCTCAGTGCCAGCCACCACCGCCACCGGCGGCGTGGTTCATGGCCCCACAAGAGCCCAACTTGACCCAGCGCATGCTCAACGAATTATCGGCATCACCGACGCCGGCGATCGAGGATTGATCGCCTTGGCGGCCTGCCAGGCCTATGCCAAAGAAGTCGCAGCACCGAAGTGAAAAAGAGCGACCAGAGTGGATGCGTCAACATCCATCCCGGTCGCCGTCCCTGCAGATTGCCCCTGCAAGTCCAGCCAAGGCTCTTGCTCCGTGCACAAAGCGCGGCGAGCCTAGCACCTGTTTATCCATACAGTAAAGGTCTTGCTCTCAATGTCCACACCCATCATCCCTTGGATGGGCGGAAAACGCCGCCTGGCCGATCGCCTCATCCCGCTTTTTCCACCACACGAATGCTACGTCGAAGTCTTTGCTGGCGGCGCCGCGCTGTACTTCATGCGACCCCAGGCAGCACCGGTTGTAGTCCTTAACGACATCAATGGCGACCTGGTCACGCTGTACCGCGTCGTGCAGAACCACCTAGAAGAATTCGTGCGCCAATTCAAATGGGCACTCAGCTCACGCCAGGTATTCGAGTGGCAGAAGATGACCCGCCCCGAAACCCTCACCGACATCCAGCGCGCCGCACGGTTTTTCTACCTGCAGCACCATGCCTTTGCCGGCAAGGTCACAGGGCAGACGTTCGGCACCGCGACCACTGGCCCGGCCATCAACCTGCTGCGGATTGAGGAAAACCTCTCGGCCGCCTGGCAGCGCTTGTCCGGTACCTACGTCGAAAACCTTCCCTGGCTTGAATGCGCCGAACGCTATGACCGTGCCCATACCTTCCATTACATGGACCCCCCTTACTGGCAGACCGCTGGCTACGGCGTGGACTTCCCGTTCGAGAACTACGAGCGAATGGCCGACTTCATGCGTCGCTGCAAGGGCAGGGTGATGGTCAGCATCAACGACCATCCAGACATCCGCCGCGTGTTCGACGGCTTCCACTTCGAAACCTTGGATATCCGTTACACCACCACAAACCAGCGACAGGCGAAGGCAGAGTTGACTGGCGAACTGATTGTCATGAACTGGGAACCTGCAGCTTTAGGGGGATTGTTTTAGGCAGAAAATTATGTCTGCTTTAATTTTTGTAGATGTGACTTGTCTACGCCCCCTGGCAATTAACATTTGAATTTCATCTTGATTTTTTAACCATGGTTGGCGAACAGATATTTTCATGTCATATTGATATCGCATAGACAGAAACTAATAAAGCATGGGGAGTTGTATGAAAAAACTATCGTTGCGGATAAGTACAATACGGCTCGTGGCGCTAACATTGGTAAGCTTGATCAGCACTAATTGTTTTTCTAATGATGAACCTCTGTCTGAAGATACGTTGCTCACTAAACTTCCTGACTCTGCGCGGATGGTTGTGAAAAAGGCAATGAACCATGTCCATGCTTATGATCGGAATGTGGTGAGTTTTGATGGCAAAACTGTTTATGAAGATATATTCGGGTTCAGTCACCCTTGCTATTCAAATCAACCGAATTGTTTTAATACCGCATCGTTTCCCAATCTATCCTTGATGTATCATCATGGTTTAGATGTTGGCGAGACGTTTTCAATAAAATATGACCCTCCTAGTTCAAGTGCCGATCTTTTTTCCTTAGATGGGTATGTTTTGAATTCGGGTGTGAAAACTAAAGATTATGTCTCGTTTGATTTTGTCGCGGGTACGAAGAATCAAGCACCAAGAACAATAGGTGATTTTAATAAGCTGACAAATTACACCTTTCAGTTTGTTTATGATGATCCGAAGAAATTTGAACTGTATCCGGGTATGGATAAGGAAATCGCGCTTGAAATAGAAATGAAAAAAATTACTGGTCTACTTAAAAGCGAGCAGTATGAAGAAGCTTTGCCGCGATTCCAACGTGTGTTTAAGGCGCTGGATGCAAATAATATGAAGATTGATGAGGTTCTTGCCTATTACTATATCTTCACGTTAGATAAAACAGGTCGGAAAAAATCGGTTATGAATTTGGCAGAAGGATATCTCAATGAGTGGGGAAAGAAAGGTGCTCACTATAACGAGGTAGTTGAGATGCTAGGTAAGCAGTGAGTTATGCATTGATTTATTGGTGATTGATTTTTATCGTGGTCTGGTTTTTGGTTTTTATGTTCTGCTGAGGTTGTTATGTTAAATATTCAATCAGTGTTCCGCAGCGCTCGCCGTTTAAAACTGGCTTTTTATTACGGTTCATTATTGTGTGTGATTCCTCTTCAGTCGACCTCGGCGGATACACAGGTCATCGTTGCAGAGGGCAGTACTGAAACCTGCCACACTCGCCCCATCGCATTGAATCTTGCACACACTGGTGCACTTAATGATGCTCATCGCGAGTGCGAAGCACTGGGAGCTGAGTGGAGATTCGGTAAGCTGCAGTTTGCAGGTTATGAGCAATGTAAGCAGTGTGGTAGTTCTGGTGAATTTGAATGCAAGGTGACACAAGCAACCTTTGTATGTAAACGACCAGATCCAAAGAAAAAAGCTAGTCAAGTATCTGAGTCAGATAAGACTTCAAGTACTATAAAAAATGCATTTGGTGAGCTTGAGAGTGGTAAGCCAGCCCCTGCCGCTGCTGCATCAAAAGGGCCTCTCGGTGCGTTAACTGAGCTAGATGATTTGAATAAAAAAATCAAAGCGCAACCAGTTAGGATTTTATCTCCTGCTAACAAAGCCACCACCTCCTCTAGAATAATTGAGGTTTCCGGAGATACGCAAGGTTATGCTAAAAATAGTGTGTTAAACGTGCAGTTTAATGGTGCCAGCCAACAAGTGATGACATCCGATACGGGCTCGTTTGACACCAAGGTCGCTCTAAAGTCAGGGCGAAATGAAATAAAAGTATGCGCTCATGAGAAATGTTCAACAGTGGAAGTAAACGCTGATATCGAAAAGCTTTCACTTATGGCGACGCTCACGTGGGAGGCTGGTACTGACCTTGATCTGAGGGTCGAAACACCATCCGGAAATACCTGTAATTTCAAGATGCAGTCTGCACGAGGGGAATGTACTTTAGACATTGATGATACCAAGGGTGTTAGACCGGAAAATATCTCCGTTCCGCTTGATGCACCGAAAGGCGAATATAAGTTTACTGTGATTAATTTTAGCGGTAGAGCGGGTGTGTCCGGTAGAGTTCAGACTTACTATAATGATCAGCCATTCATAACCAGGGATTTTATTACCAGTTCTCGTAAAGGCGATGTCGAAGCGACGATTGTGTTAACAAAATCAAAATAATTCAGTCGGCCCAGTTTTATTTAATGCAGTAGTGTTCTTGGCTCAATTCGTGATAGGGGAAGATCAACACAGGTCCTGACCACGTCTCTCCCTCGGGTGCCGGCTGCGCAGCCAGGTATTGCGTTGTACGGCATCCGGTGGGTGTCGACATTGCCCCTAATAAAACTCTGGCCAAGCTGGCGAACCAGAGGGCCAAGCGCCTGCAGCTGCAAAACGGCGGCGTGGTGTATATCTCCGACGTGCACAAGCGTGACTCGGTGCTGGGCAATACCGAAGCGACCGAAGTCTGGGCGCCGGTGGATGAGGGCGCACTTTTTTAGGCATCAAGTCCGCTCGGGAATTGGCCGGTACCGCTTGCCTGGAATTGGTATGAGCCGGGTCGGTGGAAACAGGAGATCTGCTGCAGCCGAATGTTCGGTAAGCGCCTGCCCGAGCTGCCGACAATCAATTGCGATGCGAGCAAGGCCCATTGGCACGAGGCTGGGCCGAATTAGGTGGGATTTAATCACACCGGTGCCATCAAAACCGCAAGCGTCAGCTTTATAAATTCTTCGTTCTTGTCGATGGTGTCCAGAGCTCCGCGAACGTTGTCGGCGACATCAGCAGAGCCCCGCTGTTCGACCCAGTTGGACAGCTCCAGGATGGCAGCTTCGAGGGCTAGCTGGTTTTCGTTGAATTTGAAGAGCAGGGAAGGGAGTAGATCTGAATTAGGCATCGCGAATCCTCGGTGGAGGTTTTAGCGTAGCAGTGAAGTCTGGGAGAACGAGAAACAGACACCGTAACAGACATCTAGTTGGAGCGGGGTGGGCTGGAGGACTTGAAAATAGTGGAGCGGTGAAGGGAATCGAACCTCGTAATCAACATGGGAGGCCGGAGATGAGCGGCGGCGAATGAAGTAAAGGGTCCAGGGCTACCAATCACTCTCCCTACTTTATGGAATGTCTGAAGTAGCCACGAATCAGTCCAACACCTGCACGCCGCAAAAATATCCGGTTGAATCAGCGAAGAGCTACATTCGTACTCTTTAGGTTCTATCACAAGTAGAGAAGCGATCTCCATGGGTGGCGTTATAGTGCGCTCTCGCAGCCTTGCATTCTTGCTCTGAGGGATAGCTAGATTCAACCTTTTTTTTTGGGTCTCCTTTATGGTTATAACTAGTAAGTGTCCATCGCTCTGCTGAATTAGCATCAAGTGAAGGAAGAGCAAGGAGTAATCCTACAGAAATGGTTAGAATGCCAGTTGCCATTGTAAATTTAATCATGTCAACTCCAAAGGCTGAATGTAGGTAATGTGTCTTGACTTGTAATCATGAGTTTTTACAGCTTCAGGCCGATTGCAATCACTCGGGTGTCATCAGCACCGCTAGCGTCATTTTGATAAACTCCTCGTTACGATCAATCGCGACTAGGGCGCCCCGGACGTTATCGGCAACCTCCGCTGCACCACGCTGCTCGACCCAGTTTGTGAGCTCCATGATGGAGGCCTCAAGGGCGAGCTGGTTTTCGTTGATCTTGAATAGCAGGGCAGGGAGCAGGTCTGAGTTTGGCATCGCGTTTCCTCCATGAAGATTTCAGCATAGCAGCCGAATTGAACCTTAGATTGTAATTAGAGTGATTGAGGGGCGCTGTCAGAAACCTACATAGGCAATCACTAGAGTTGACGCAGGGCGTAATGAATATTTGAGTCCGCTAACGCTTAGCGCTGCTAATTTGGGAAAGTTTTAGGGCATATTTAGGGCAAGATCAGGGCCGCTACGGGCCGCAGTACGCCCCGGCTAGTTCGCTACAACGCCGCTTTTTACGGCCTGGAGCGGACCATAGGAGGGCTTGAAGGGGTTCGAATCCCTATCCGCCCTCAAAAGTCATGCCCAATTACCGCATACGACCATTGCGGTCGTTCAGCGCCACAGAAATCGCCCCTCTGCTGTCCAGTCAGTATCGAGAATCTAGGGGCAATTTCATTCGAACAACTCAAGCAGGCCACAGAACATTGTGGCCATGCTAGGTAGCCGGGTCTAGTAACGTGCAGATTGACGCAGGCACCCAAAAAATAGCTCTAGATATTTTTGACTTCCGAATGCAAAGCCCGCCTCAAGCAAAGGAGTCCTGAATTCATCATGGGACATCTCTTCTTCAATCGTACTAATGGCACTTCTATTCCATTCCGGGCGTCCGATAATTAGGTGTCTAGCCTGTCCTTTTTGTATGTATTCTTCGATGCTCGACTCGGTGATATTGCATGTTTTTGTAAAGTACAGAGCACAATAAAATTCGAAACGATCAAACAGCATCACTGGGTCGCCTAAGCCCGCAAAGCTAGGTGCCCAGCGAGGAGCAAGCTCTTCGGCAAGTCGATTGCTAAGTGGAGTTTTCGCTCGGTCTTGTCCTGGAAGTGACTGCCAAATTGATTTCTGGGTAACTGATTCGAAATACCCAGGATTGAATGACTCACCCAAGGCCATTGTGATGCGAGAATCGATGGCAATAGTCGATTCAAAAAGGTTGTAGAGTTCCTTAAGCCTGCCTGCGCGCGTGAGGCCTAAGCCGTAGGCCACAAATATCAATACCGCAGGATATTTTTTTAGTTCAAGCCATACGGTTTGCCCTGATCCGTTTTTCAATGCTTCTGCTGTCAAAACTCGAATAGCATCAAGTATCAGGTCTCTTTCAGCCCCATTTCCCCACCTTCCCAAGACGCCTGAAAGACGAGTCATGGTCTCTGTCGAGGTCTCATAGTTCGTGATCCAGGTTGTGTAATCCTGCCCAATTACAATGCTGGGATCGGCAAAAATTGGAGAATAATGATCAACGAGCTTACGCAACTCTGTTGTCACTAAGTCATCAAGCTGAATATTATGATCAGGCTTCGATAAGAACCGTTTCGCCATGGCGATAGTGAGTTCCATGCTTGCCGGATTTGATTGGTGATACTCACTTAGCGTTTGAAGTTTTAACTGCAAAGCACAAAAAAAGGAGTCTGCATCCGAGGCATTGGCAATGATTGCTTTTCGTTGCGTTACCAATTCCTGTCCGCGCTCAGACAATCGACCCCGGGTCACCCAAAAAGTAGGGTAGCGTCGATTGGGAGCTCTTGTGAAAGCTGATCGCAGAGCATGATCCCAATCGCCAGACCACCCAGAAACGATCAGACCAAACTCATCGAGAATCCTATCTAGCACGACATTGAATTCGGACGGATAATCTCCGAGCTCTATATCCGTATTGAGGATCCGAGCATCTTTGTAGTCCCCATGAATTTTTAGGATGTAACACTGGGTGTGAGTGATTGGTTCTGCGCCAGCAAGCGTATCAACTGAACTCACGACAGTTGGCTCAATTCCGAGGTCGCGTAATGCGTTCTCCATGAGACGATCAAAATTCGTGGTGATAATAACTCTGATGAAACCAGCCTTCACCATCTCTGCGATGGCTCTATGAGCAGGGGTAGGCATCTTCATGCCGTCTTCTAACTCCTGTTCGGTTGGCTCAAGAAAACCTTGAATGATAGCTCTACGCTCTGTTTGCGTAGTAGCAAGCTCTTCGAGCAATGTCGAATAATTTGGTTGATGCCCAGTACGCTCAACGTACCAGGCATGCCAGTCTTCCTGATCAGGCACCCCAGAGGTTATGCCGGCGCGCTTAATGAGTTCCATGGTGATTTCCCACCCGGTAGGAATACCAGCTGACCTAGACAAGCCAGATCCGATCAGTACGGCATACACGCCTTTGTTCTCATGCATCGAAAACGCCAACTGGGTTGTTGGATCGCCAGAAATCACGCTCATGTTATTCATCCAGTTTGAAAAGGTTAGAGTTGTAAAGCCAGCTCGCTGGCCCTCAGACCCAAAAGGCAATCCCTGTAGATCCTCAGATAATACTTAGACAGTATCTAGAAAAACAGGAGCGGTTCACTAGCGTAATAGCTCAGCATCACCTACGCATTGATCACTGTGCCAGTCCTGCCAAGATGTCTGTTCACGCTTACCGACTCCTTCGAAAGAATTCAAGCATAGCAGCGACAGTGCTCGGGATTGGAGCTGAAAACGGTTGCTTAAATTTTGCTACAACGGATGAGAGCGGGGGCGGGATTTGATGGTGCGGGAATGTTGCTGGTACGGAATTGGTACGGGGGATTTATAACAGGCCTATTGGCCCTTATTTGCAGGGGTGTTGCGAATAGTTCGTCCAATCCATCATCGGCATGAATTCGCGGGTTAAAGCATCTGTTTGGGCCGATTTCTTCCTTACTATATGGGCAGCTATCGACCCATTGCAGTCGCTAAGTCGCACGTTGCTCATTGGGGTGCCCATCTGCCAATACCATGCTATCCAAACCATCCAATCAGCAACGCTGCGCCCAACGCGACTAACGCGGTATTGAGACAGACCAGCATGAAGCCAAACCTTACCAGTTCGCCTTCCTCCTTGGCCTGGGTTTTAGCAAGTCCCAGGATCAGCATGACAACCGACAGCGAGCCCAGCGCTGCATGCCCTGCCGAGCTGTTTTGGACGGCAGCCAACAATAGGCGAGAGGATTCGGGCAACATCGCGATGGCCGGCATGAAGATCGCATTGCCGCCAACATTCGACCCGGTCATGTAGCCTGACAGCGCGCCAAAGATGGCAACCAGCGACGTCGCGGCGGTGGGCGACAGGCCCGCCAGCAGTTGCATCAAACCCGCGAGGAAGCCGGCCTTCACCATCATCTGCGACATCGCGAGAAAGAAGAAAATGGTCAACAATGGCCGCTTCGCCCGCGCCACCAGCGCAGCAGGCATGCTGACGTCGAGTGCTGTCTGGCATTGTGTGTTGCGCGTGTGAAACCCTAGCCCGATCAGCACCAGAACCAGTGCCAGGCCTGGTGAGGCGAGTGGCTTCCAGGTGACCTGGGCGCCCTGTACAACCCAGTGATCCTGCCAAGAGGTGATCGTCCACACCATCTTCAACGCGACAATGCAGACAATCAGCACCAGATACGGCCATGCCTGACGCGGCCATTGCACCGCACCGCGCGCGCTATCGTTGCGGCGCAGGCGCCACAGCCCAGCAGAGAGTACCGCTGCTGCCGTCACCAGGCCCGCGGCAACGCCGGCCACTTCCGGCCCCAGCCACCGACTAGCACTGTAAAGCACGCCTACAAACAGCAGCCAGAAAGCGCCCAACGCCCTCCATTCCCGCGAGTCACGAACGCCTGCAAGATATAGCGCGATTGCACTGAGGGCCAAAAAAACCGGTGCGCTGGTCAGTGCCGAGGTCGATGCCAGCGCGGGTGCGTCCAGGTGAACCAACGAAGCACCAATGACAGATGCCAAGCCCAGCGTTCCCCAGGGCATGATTGCCATGCCGGTCAGTGCTATTCGTAGCGCGACCCGACGTTCGAAGAGACTGAGCAGCAGGGGCACCGTAGCGATCAACGACACGCCGAAGCCGGTCATCGCTTCGAGCAACGGTGCCAGTCCAAGGACGATAAACACTACTTGATCGCCGCGTCCAAGCCCCAGTGACCGCACCCATTGGCTAAGCGCCAGGTTGACGCCCATGCGCTCGATAAAAATCACGAAGACCAGACCTGGAACGATCACCAAAGCCGTACTTGCAAACAGCACGGCCGTATCTTGAGCGGCGGCCACCATACTGCCTAGGCGCCACGCGTCGGCAGCGCCGGCGAGCCAGAGCACCATGACTAATAGAGTGCCTGCAATGGCGGCGTGAACGGGTGGCCGGCGCAGCACGACGAGCATGGCTGTAACCAACAGGACAGGGGAAAGATGGAACAGTGCGAGCATGCCAATAATATCCTGTGTGTGTTCCCGACTAAGGCTGCGTACGCAGACTGCTGGCAAGATAATATTTCTCCTGGCTAGATAAAGGTGCGCAGTTTTCTGATAGTTTTCGAGAAAATTTCTCACGGGTTTACCATGGCAAAAAACGACGCTGCACCTGAATCGTTGGACAAATTCGACCGTGCCATCTTGGACCTTGTTCAGCGCGACAACACTATGCCGCTGCGCCTTATGGCCGAGCAGGTCAATCTTTCCACGGCTGCCGTTCAGCGCCGCATCAAGCGAATGGAAGAGGGGGGAGTCATCACGGGCAACGTAGCCATCGTGGATCCCACCGCCGTAGGACGGCCGATCACGATCATTGTGGAAGTGATGGCAGAGCGCACTAGCATCGAGGCGCTGGAGGCGATGAAGGCACACTTCGCGGTGCCCGAAGTTCAGCAGTGCTACTACGTCACCGGCGAAGTGGATTTCGTCCTGGTGTTAACCGTTGGCAGCATGAAGGAATACCAGGCTTTGGCGCGGCGATTGTTTGCCGAAAATTCCAACGTTACCTGGTTCAAGACAATCGTGGCGCTGGACCGTGTGAAAGTCGGGCTTAATGTGCCGAGCGTGCCTGGGTAACCGCTCATTCAAGAGCGTCTTGCGGATCGAACCTCTTGAAATTAGCCAAGACAGTCGCCCTGATACCGGAAGGGAAAGGTATTATTTAGTGGTTAATTTTGGACGCTCTGAGTGTCCGCTATTGGCCGATTGCTGCCCGTCAGGTCTTAATCGGACGACAGCAGCACAGCAAGCGTGAGCTTGATGAACTCTTCGTTCTTATCAATGGTATCAAGTGCGCCGCGCACGTTGTCTGCGACTTCGGCAGCGCCTCTCTGCTCGACCCAGTTGGACAACTCAAGGATAGCGGCCTCAAGGGCCAATTGGTTTTCGTTGATCTTGAACAGCAGGGAAGGGAGTAAGTCGGAGTTCGGCATCGTGATTTTCCATGAAAAAATTTAGCGTAGCAGGTGGGAACAGTAGCGATGCATGGGGGGGCGGATTGAACAGCTAAAGCGGCGTGCCCGGAAGCATCCCACGACCTGGAGCAGTGGCCCAGGGGAGTAATTCCGTTCCGCAACCCAAAACGGACTCCTTGAAAGCTGTGGGATGCAGACCGTTAAAAATCAGTAGCTTGCGGAACGGTAAAGCTGCTAACCTATTGAAATAGCTTGTTTTGTGGATGGATTGCAAATCCACCTACGCCGGTTCGATTCCGACCTCGGCCTCCACTTTAAACAAGCTCCGTAGATCTATGATTTACGGAGCTTTTTTATTTGCGTCGTCCTGCAAGATTTAGTCTTGAAATGGGCGTTTGCAAACTTGCTTCACCGGGACGGGATGTATATATTTCGTCCTCTGCTGCACAGGCGTCAGAACTGACAGATCGTCATTTGTCAGCCATCAGACTGCCTGACCGCGCTACCGCCCGAATGGCGAAACTGGTAGACGCATGGGACTTAAAATCCCCCGCTCGTAAGGGCGTGCCGGTTCGATTCCGGCTTCGGGCACCATGAATATTAAAGGCTTGCGTGAGATACCTCACGCAGGCCTTTTTCATTTTTACCCGGCTATTTCTCGAAGTGATCTGCGAAGATCACTTTGCTGACTTCATCTTCTTGCGAGGCCCAGGATGGCATGGAAGACACTTAAGTACCTGATTGTATCGGGCATCGTTCTGGCGAGCGTGGTCTACGCGTCAAGGTATGCGTACTTCAATTACTACATGGAGTACCAGGCTAAAAACCTTGTCAGGGATTATCTGAAAGACCCTCAATCCGCGGTGTTCAGGAACATTGACTCCAGGCACCAGGTATTTTGCGGCGAGGTGAACAGTAGAAACAGCTTCGGGGGAATGGTCGGTTTTTCAAGGTTCATCGCACTTCCTCGCGATAGCAGAGTTTTTCTGGAGGAAGAGTTTGAAAGCCGAAACGCTGGGGAATTGTTTGAGCAGTCGTGGAGGCTGACCTGCGAACCGGCTTGAGTGGGACTCTTACCGTAATTTATAAAATCAAGGGTTTGCCAGCGAAAGCTGATGCAAACCCTTGTTTGTTTCCGGTCAACTATTTTCACTTGCCGCTTTTGTCAGCAGGCTGATTCGCCTTGCGTCGATCAGCGCCGGAAGGGTTGCCGGTGTCTATGAGCCTTCTCTCTACCAAAACATTCTGCAGAGCCTCACGATCTACCGGGTTGAGCTGATGTTCTCTTTCCTTGAGTTCCAGCAGGATCGGGCTGGACCAGCGGCGGTAGGTTTTTTCCGCCTCACGGATC
Organism: Pseudomonas sp. PDM02; assembly: GCF_014852285.1. NCBI lineage: Bacteria > Pseudomonadati > Pseudomonadota > Gammaproteobacteria > Pseudomonadales > Pseudomonadaceae > Pseudomonas > Pseudomonas sp. PDM02. The sequence goes on from NZ_JACVBL010000003.1 coordinate 37,324, forward strand.
AGTGTCATTCGTTCCTCCTTGATCAGGCGCCTACCCACATCGTCGGCGCAGAATCGATGCGATAGAAACCCTAGCTGAGGAAAACGCTTATCGCCAAAAATGAAATGGCATACAGCGCTATTGAACTGATCGTCGAATAATCTATTCGGCTGATCTCAACCCCAGACACCGGTAGCCACCGTGCGGCGAACATAGTCGCTGAAGTCCCGCGCCGGGCGACCCAGTGCACGCTGTACGCCGTCAGCCACCGGTGTATTGCGGCCATCGAGTACGGTGGTGAAGAGGTACAGCACGAGTTCAATCAGCTCTGTTGGTAGTTGGGCCTGTTCCAGCGCCTGGCGATAGGCGTCGGGTGGCACGGCGACGAAACCGACATCGAGTTTGGACGCGTGGGCAATTTCGGCAGTGGCCTCTGCAAAGGTCAGCGCGCGCGGGCCCGTCAGCTCATAGAGTTGGCCTGAATGCCCCGGTTTGGTCAGCGCCTCAACAGCAATCTCGGCGATGTCTTCCACGTCGACAAAGGGCTCGGCGATGTTGCCGACGGGGAGGGCGAGTTCTCCTTGCAGGATTGGCTCAAGAAAGTGCGCTTCGCTGAAGTTCTGAAAGAACCAGCTGGCCCGCAGGATGGTCCAGTCCACGCCGCTGTTTTGAACGACGCGTTCTGCCTGTTCAGCTTCAACTTCGCCGCGCCCTGACAACAGCACCAGTTTGCGGACGCCGCTTTTAACGGCCTGATCGGTGAATGCCTGCACAGTTTCAACCGCACCGGGGACCGCAAGGTCTGGCTGGAATGAAATGTACACCGCGTGAATTCCCTCAAGCACCGCTTCCCAGGTGGAGCGATCCTCCCAGTCGAACGCCGGATCCGCCCCGCGAGAGCCCAAGCGAACAGGCACATCGGCCGCTTGCAGCCGTTGAGTGATCCTCCTCCCGGTTTTGCCTGTTGCGCCGAGAATCAGAATTGTCTCTTGGGTGGTTTTCATCGCGTTCATCTCCATCGGTTTAATGTGAGTGATGCTCATGTTTAAAAAGATGATAAACGCTCATGTTTTATCGTCAACCGGAAGAACCGGTGAAACCGACGTACGGGCGGTGCTAAGGTGAGGCTATGTCATGTTATTGATCGGGAAGCACGCCAGTGCCGAAGAAAACCACCGAAGCCCACGAGCAAGCCGTTTCAGAGACTGTCCGGCGCAATCCCACGCAGCAGCGCAGCCGCGAACGCCAGGAGCGAATCCTGGCGGCGGGGACGCAATTGATTGCGAGCAAGGGCAGCGATCAAGTGAAAATGAGTGAAATCGCCGAAATGTGCGGGATTTCGATCGGCTCGCTTTATCAGTATTTTCCAGACAAGAGTTCGGTGATTCGCACCTTGGCCGAGCGCTATAACGCCGAAAGCCGTCGTTGTATCGAAGTCGCCATGGCTGCGGTCGAGGACGCGCAAGGGCTGCGCGAGGCCTTTTCAGAGCTGTTGGACGAGTATTACGAGATCTTCCTGGCGACACCGGCGATGCGTGACATCTGGTCAGGCATGCAGGCAGACAAGCAACTCATGGCGTTGGAACTGCAGGAGTGTCGGATTGCCGGCGAGATGTTGTCGGACGCGATGCTGCGGGTGTATCCCGACAGCGATGCGCACCAGGTTCAGGCGTCTGCCTTTCTGATCTGGAGTCTGGGCGAGGCGACAATGCGCCTGGCCATCTCATGCGCTCCCGAGGAGGGACGCGCGCTGGTCGAAGCGTTCAAGCGGATGTCTTTGCGAGAAATCATGGGGCCGGCGGCCGGGCCGAGTGAACGTGCTTCAACCGCCGAACCTGTCAGTTAAACGAATGGTTGACCGCTAAAGCCACGGGGCAACCGTTGCAGCCCGGCCATGGCGGTAAGCCGCTCGACCCATGCTGCGCGCCAGTCATTGGCAGTGTGAGTGGCTTTGGCTTTGCGTGCGGCGCGGCGTGCCGCGTTGCGTTGGTCTTTGCGTGCATCCTTATATGCATCGGTGTTTCGGCAACTTCTGCATTTCACTCGGTTCAGTTCAGTGGTTGAGGTGAGCTTGCTGCCTTTGTGGCCGCAGGCCAGATGCCCGGCAACTTTGAAGTGAGTAACCATCAGACGCCTCCTTCGTGACGTGTGACCGTTTGACCTCACGCGAGTGATGGCGTTCGTTGAGCGCAGGCGAGCAAAAAGAAGGCCCGCATGCGGGCGGGCCAAGGGATATTTCAAAAGGAGTAGGGCTACAGTAAGGCGTGAGTTGTGAAGGCTGTGTGAAATGACCGGGCAAAAAAAATCCCGGTACAGGGCCGGGTTTGGGATTCAGCAGCAGGTGATCAGGCAAGGACGCACCCGGTGACGATCATCGTCGCCGTTCATGCGTCCTGGCCGTGCGCTCGTGTCCGGAGTCCAGATCGAATCATCTGAACCGCGGCAGCGGCGGCTCGACAGGTTTGAGCGAAGACAGCGTGTTACGAATCAGCGGCGTGTCCTTCTCGATGTCGTTCAGGCGATCACGAATCCTGAGGGCGGTCGGGTGCCCGCCTTGATGATCGACCCAGTCGGCGATTTCCTTGCACGCTGCGGCCAAGCGAACCTGGCGCGAGTCGAGCAGGGTGAGCAGGGTGGTGATGGACTCTTTTTCGGACATGGCAAACACCTCCGTTCAAGAAACCTGGCAGTGGCAGCAAAAAGCCCGCAAAGAGCGAGCTTTCTGCCGATGGGGTCGCTGTTCCCTCAGCCATTTTCAGTATAGACCCGGGCTTCAGCCTTGTCGGGCCAGCACTTGCGATCGGGCATTGAATAGATGGCAGGCGCGAAGGGCATCTTCTTCGGAATCAAAACCGTCGCCGATAAAGCCATCGGTACGGGTATCGGCGATGCGATACCAGACTTCTGCGTCTGGTGGCGTATGACCGGCTTCCCCGGCTCGACGCCCATGAATGATGATCTTGTTGCAACGCTTAACAACGTAAATGTCTTCCATGGCTTCACTCGAAGCTAATTTGTGTCACAACAACTATAGAAGTCATTTGTAATCGTGCAAAAAATGGACAGGTCAGTTCGTCGGTTGAGTCGCCTCGATCATCTTCTCCAAATACATCGCCAGCCCGACTTCCTCGGCCTTCAAGCCTTTACGTGTTCTCGGGCGCGGTAACTCGGCCAATGCCCCCATCAGGAAACCCTCGAGCACCGCCGGGTGGATGTAGCACTTGCGACAAACTGCCGGGGTGTTGCCAAGTTGCCTGGCGACGTTCTTGACCATCTCCACCACATGCCGCCTGGCGTCTGATTCCGGTTCCCACTGCAAACCGCGCAACACTGACAACGCCAGCGCGCTGCCTGCCCAGGTGCGGTAATCCTTGGCGGTGAAGTCGGTGCCGGTGAGGGTTTGCAGGTAGGCGTTGACGTCGGAGGAACTGACGGTGTGCCGCTCACCGCTTTCATCCAGATACTGAAACAGGTTCTGCCCGGGAATCTCCTGGCAGCGTTTGATGATTCGTGCCAGGCGCCGGTCTTTCACGGTGATCTGGTGCTCGACGCCGCTCTTGCCCCGGAACTGAAACCGGATCGCACTGCCGTTGATCTCGACGTGCCGGTTGCGCAGCGTGGTCAGCCCATACGAGCGGTTGTCCCGGGCGTACTGCGTGTTGCCGACCCGAATCAATGTCGCGTCGAGCAAGGTAATGACCGTGGCCATGACCTTGTCACGGCTGAAGCCCGGGGCGGCCAACAGCGTTTCAAGCTGTTTGCGCAGTTTCGGCAGGGCGAGCCCGAAATCCCGCAGGCGCGAATATTTGTCGGCATCGCGCACTTCGCGCCAGCGCGGGTGATAACGGTATTGCTTGCGCCCCCGCGCATCACGGCCAGTGGCTTGCAGATGCCCACTCGGGTCGGCGCAAATCCAAACGTCGGTGTAGGCCGGGGGGACGGCGAGGGCATTGATACGTTTGATTTGCTTCGGGTCGGTGATGCGTTTTCCGTCCGGGTCGAAGTAGCAGAACTTGCCACGCAGTTTCTTGCGGGCGATGCCGGGCTGGGTGTCATCGACATAATGCAGGTCAGGTGGCAGCGCATCAGTCAGCGCGGAATCGGGCATGGCGGTAGTCCTTGGCGACGAATCAGGGGCCGTTACAGCCATTGACCGCGTGCCAGTGCAGTCGTGCCAGCGGGTTTACGCCAGCACCGCCACCGCTTTGATTTGCGCCCAGAGCTGTTGGCCGGGATGCACCTGCAATTGATCCCGGGAGTAGCGGGTGATTCGCGCCAGCAGTGGTGTGCCGGCTGCGTCCAGGCGAATCAGCACGTGGGCGGCGTTGTCTGCGCCCATTTCACTGATCACGGTCACCGGCAGACGGTTGAGGATGCTGCTTTGCTCGGCGCTGTGCAGGCTCAGGCTGACATCGCGCGCCTGGACCTTGCAACGCAACGCCTGGCCGGGGTCCATCGGCGTGTGCGTCACGCGGATGTTCAGAGCGGTGCCTGGCAGTTGCAAGGTCAGCAACTGATAGTCGGCGTCATAGGCACTGACGTGGCCCTCGATCACCACGCCGGCGTCATCGCCCAACGCCAAAGGCAAATCGAGCCGGGCCAGCGTTTCGCCGATAGGGCCGCTGGCCAGGGCTTTGCCGTTGCTGAGCAGGACGATGTGGTCGGCCAGTCGCGCCACTTCATCCTGGGAATGGCTGACGTACAGCACCGGGATGTCCAGCTCATCGTGCAGCCTTTGCAGGTAGGGCAGGATTTCGCTTTTGCGTTGCGAATCCAGCGCCGCCAGCGGTTCGTCCATCAACAACAGTTTCGGGCTGGTGAGCAGCGCGCGGGCAATGCCGACACGCTGTCGCTCGCCTCCCGACAAGTGCTGCGGATGGCGGTCCAGCAGATGACCGATGCCCAGCAGTTCCGTCGCGTGCGCCATGTCGACCCGGCGTTGTTGCCTGGGGATTCGCTTGAGGCCGAACTGCAGGTTCGCCAACACCGACAGGTGCGTAAACAGACTGGCTTCCTGGAAGACATAGCCGATCGCGCGTTTGTGCGGCGCTACGAAAATCTTCTTGTCGCTGTCCTGCCAGACTTCATCGTTGACCTGGATAAAGCCTTGTTCGGCCCGCTCCAGGCCCGCGATACAGCGCAAGCAAGTGGTCTTGCCCGAGCCGGAATGGCCGTAAAGCGCGGTGACGCCACGGCCGGGCAGTTGCAAGTCCACATTCAGGGCGAACCCCGAATACCTCAGTTTCAGACGTGTTTGAATCATCGATCAGCTCCAGCCCGCTTTGGTTTTACGGCTGGAGTACAGCGCCAGCAACACGGCAAACGAGAACACCAGCATCGCCCCGGCCAGCCAGTGGGCCTGGGCGTATTCCATGGCTTCGACGTGATCGTAGATCTGCACCGAGACCACGCGGGTCTTGTCGGGGATGTTGCCGCCGATCATCAGCACCACGCCAAACTCACCGACGGTGTGGGCGAAACCGAGAATCGCGGCGGTGATGAACCCCGGTCGGGCCAGAGGCAGGATCACGCTGAAAAAAGTGTCCCAGGGATTGGCGCGCAAGGTCGCAGCCACTTCCAGTGGGCGGGTGCCAATGGCAGAAAAAGCGTTTTGCAACGGCTGGACCACGAACGGCATCGAGTAGAGCACTGAGCCGATCACCAATCCGGCAAAACTGAACGTCAGGGTGCCGAGCCCCAGTGATTGAGTGAAGTGGCCGATAAAGCCGTTAGGGCCCAGCGCCAGCAACAGATAAAAACCGATCACCGTGGGCGGCAGCACCAGGGGCAGGGCGACAATCGCCCCGACCGGGCCGCGCAGCCAGGATTGGGTGCGCGAAAGCCATAACGCAATCGGAGTGCCGATCACCAGCAGGATAACCGTCGTCAGGGACGCCAGTTTCAGGGTCAGCCAGATGGCGGAAAAATCGGCACTCGACAGGGTCATTTAGAGTTGGTAACCGTAGGATTTGATGACAGCAGCGGCTTTCGGACCTTTGAGGTAGTCAACCAGCGCCTTGGCAGCCGGGTTGTCCTTGCCTTTGTTGAGGATCACCGCGTCTTGTTTGATCGGGTCGTGCAGGCTGGCTGGAACGATCCACGCCGAACCGCTGGTGACTTTGCCGTCTTTGTAGATCTGCGACAAGGCGACAAAGCCCAGTTCTGCGTTACCGGTTGAGACAAACTGATAAGCCTGGGTGATGTTCTGGCCTTCAACGATCTTGTCTTTGACCTTGTCGGTCAGGCCCTGCTTGGCCAAAACCTGGGTGGCAGCCAGGCCGTAAGGGGCGGCTTTCGGGTTGGCGATGGAGAGATGCTGATATTCGTTCTTTTTCAGCACGTCCCCTTTGGCATCGACGTAACCTTCTTTAGCCGACCACAACGCCAGGGTGCCAACGGCGTAGGTGAAGCGCGAGCCCTTGACGATGTCGCCTTCGGCTTCGAGTTTTTGCGGGGTGGTGTCGTCCGCCGACAGAAACACTTCAAACGGCGCGCCATTCTTGATCTGCGTATAGAACTGGCCGGTTGCACCAAAGGAGGTGACCAGTTTGTGCCCGGTGTCTTTCTCGAAATCAGCAGCGATAGCCTGGATCGGCGCGGTGAAGTTGGCCGCGACGGCGACCTGGACTTCGTCCGCCTGGGCTGCGCCAATGGCGAACACAGCAAGCAGGCTCGCCAGGCAAGTAGGGGCAAAACGTGAGGCACGAATGGTCATGAAACGGCTCCGTTGTAGGCAGGGACAGCGAGGGGTTAAAACGCTATATAGCGGAATATATAGCGAATTGCCTGCAAACGGAATGTGTTGATCTCGATTGCATTGCGGCGAAACGCCTCGCCCCAGGTCTTGTGCCTAGCGGTGCAACAGTTTCGCCAAGCCGTCTTGGGCCAGACGCTGCGTCAATTCTGCTGTCGTCATCTCAACCCCCAACCTGAACGCCTGCCCGGCCCAGAGGTTGCTGAAATCCGCTTCGCCCTTTGCCCGCAATGGCATCAACGCCCCACCCGCCAACGGGAAGGCCGGTGCTTTATCGCAGATCGGTCCGAGTTCGCGCATCACGCGATTGAGAATCCCGCGTGCCGGGCGGCCGGTGAAAATGTTGGTGACGGCTGTCTCGCTTTCTTTGGCCGTGCGCAACGCCTTGTGGTGAGAGGCACTGACCTTGGCTTCCGGTGTAAACAAATACGCCGTGCCGACCTGCACCGCGGACGCGCCCAACAGAAACGCCGCCGCCACGCCCCGTGCATCGGCAATGCCGCCAGCGGCAATCACCGGCACTTTCACCGCGTCGACAATTTGCGGCAGCAGCGCGAAGAGGCCCACCTGGCTGCTCAAATCGTCGCTGAGAAACATGCCTCGATGGCCACCGGCTTCGTAACCCATGGCGATGATCGCGTCGCAGCCATGCTGCTCAAGCCTGACGGCTTCTTCGACAGTCGTCGCCGAAGACAGCACTTTCGCCCCGGTCGCCTTGACGCGATCCAGCAGGGATTTTTCCGGCAGGCCGAAGTGAAAGCTCACCACTTCGGGGCGACATTCTTCGATCACTTCACAGGTCGCGTTATCGAACGGCGCGCGATTGGACACGGGCGTCGGCGCGTCGAAATCCACGCCGAGTTCGCGGTAGTAGGGTTCCAGCAGATTCTTCCAGTCCCGGGCACGCTGCTCGTCGGCAGGGGGCGGCTGATGGCAGAAGAAGTTGACGTTGATCGGGCGTTGAGTGTGTTGGCGAATGGTTTTCAGTTCTTCGCGCAACTGCTCGGTGGTCAGCATGGCTGCGGGCATCGAGCCCAGGCCGCCGGCATTGCTCGCGGCGATCACCATGGCCGAACCGGTTGCGCCAGCCATCGGAGCCTGGATGATCGGCAGTTCGATCCCCAGCAAATCGATAATTCGGGTATCTGGCCATTGGCTCATTTCAAGGTTCTCCGGGTCATAACGGGGCAGGGCTGCAGGACGGGACTTGTATCAGCAAAGACAGGCGCAAGACCCATCGGGTTTCAGGATGGGGCATTCCTGGATTGGCTTAAAGTCGGGTACGGCAAAAGGTTGCAGTGTGATATTCCAGTAGCACGACAACTGAATGATCTGACAGGAGACGACAATGTTCCAAGGCATTTTGATCGACAAAGACGACAGCGGTTACCGGGCCACACTGCAAGAGATCAATGACGATCAACTGCCCGAGGGCGATGTGACAGTGCGTGTGGCGTACAGCACGCTGAACTTCAAGGACGGTCTGGCGATCACCGGCAGCAGCCCGGTGGTGCGAAAATTCCCGATGGTGCCGGGCATTGATCTGGCGGGGACTGTCGAAGTCAGTGGGCATCCGGACTACAAGGTCGGTGATCAAGTCGTACTCAATGGCTGGGGAGTCGGTGAAGGGCATTGGGGCGGATTGGCGCAGAAGGCGCGCCTGAATGGCGACTGGCTGATTCCGCTGCCTCGGGAATTCACCGCTGCCCAGGCAATGGCGATCGGCACGGCCGGTTACACGGCGATGCTGAGCATCCTGGCTTTGGAACATAACGGTGTGACGCCTGAGCAGGGTGACGTTCTGGTCACGGGTGCCAACGGTGGTGTAGGCAGTTTCGCCATCGCGCTGCTGAACAAGCTCGGCTACCGGGTGGTCGCGTCCACTGGCCGCACCTCTGAACACGACTACCTCAAGCAATTGGGTGCCAGCGAAATCATCGACCGCGCGACATTGTCCGAGCCGGGAAAACCACTGGCCAAGGAGCGTTGGGCGGCTGTGATCGACTCGGTCGGCAGTCACACCCTGGCCAACGCCTGTGCCAGCACGAAAGCCAACGGCACTGTCGCCGCGTGTGGTTTGGCGCAAGGCATGGACTTTCCGGCCTCTGTCGCCCCGTTCATTTTGCGCGGCGTGACCCTGGCCGGAATCAACAGCGTGACCCAACCCAAAGCCAAGCGGGTATTGGCATGGAACCGTCTGGCCAAGGATCTGGACTTTGCCTTGCTGCCGCTGATCAGCCACGAAATCGGTTTGAGTGAGGCGATCGATGCGGCACCGCGATTGCTCGCCGGTCAGCTGCGTGGCCGTGTGGTGGTGGATGTGAATCGCTGAAAGCAAAAATCGCAGCCTGCGACTGCCGCAGGCTGCGATCTTTTGATTTATTGGCTTTCGCGCTCCAACAACTGCCGCTTGCGCTCCACGCCCCAACGATACCCCGACAAGTTGCCGTCACTGCGCACCACGCGGTGGCACGGGATCGCCACCGCCAGGCTGTTCGCGCCGCAGGCCTGGGCCACGGCGCGCACCGCTTTCGGTGAGCCGATGCGCTGCGCGACATCGGCGTAACTGGCGGTGCTGCCGACAGGAATTTCCCGCAGGGCTTGCCAGACGCGCTCCTGAAACGCCGTGCCGCGCACATCCAGAGGCAAGTCCAGGCCGATGGCCGGCGCTTCGATAAACCCGACGACCTGGGCGATCAACTGCTCGAACCCGTGGTCGGCGCCGATCAGGTTGGCCCGCCGAAACTTGTCCTGCAGGTCGCACACCAATTGGTGCGGATCATCACCCAGCAGAATCGCGCACACCCCGCGTTCGCTTTGCGCCACCAGAATCGCCCCTAAAGAACACTGGCCGACGGCAAACCGAATGTCGTTGTTCTGGCCTTCGGCGCGGTAGTCGCCAGGTTTCATCCCCAGCAATTGATCCGCCGCCTCATAAAATCGGCTATTGGAATTGAAACCGGCGTCATACAAGGCATCGGTCACCGAACCTCCATCGATCAAGCGTTGGCGAACCTTGCGTGAGCGGTGGGCCGTGGCATAGCCCTTGGGCGTCAATCCGGTCACGGCTTTAAACACTCGGTGAAAGTGGAAGCTGCTCAGGCCCGCCACGTCGGCCAGTTCACTCAATGCCGGCAGATGCTCTGCGGTCTCGATCTGACGGCACGCGGCAGCCACCGTTGCGGCATGTTGCGCGGCGACGTCACTTTGATCCTTCGCTGCGCGTTTGCTCGGGCGGTAACCGGCCGCCTGGGCTTGCTCGGCGGTGTCGAAAAATTCGACGTTCTGCGGCTTGGGCAAGCGCGCCAGACTGCTGGGGCTGCAATAGATGCCGGTGGTTTTCACTGCATACACAAACTGCCCGTCTGCGCGGGGATCGCGTGCGACGACGGCGGCCCAGCGCGGATCGTTTTCGGTGGCGATTCTTGTCGATTGGCGTGTCATGGCTTCTTGTCCGTTGACCTGTTTGATTCAGATTAACCAGCCGGCGCAGTCGTCGCACTCCGGGGCTTGCGGTCAAATTCGGGGATTCATTTTGCGGTACGAAACGTGAAGTTGATCCGTTGCTCGCCCATTCGCGGGTGCTGACCGTCCTTGATCGGCAAGACACCGTGATAACGCAAGCGATCAACGCCGCCCCAGACCACGATATCGCCGTGCAACAGTGGGACTCGCTGGCTTTTATCGCTGCGTTCAAACCCGCCGAACAGGAATATCGCCGGCAAACCCAGGGAGACCGAAACGATCGGTGCCGCGTAGGACGCTTCATCCTTGTCTTGATGCAGTGACATTTTGGCGCCGGGGACATAACGGTTGATCAGGCAGGAATCGGGTACGAAATCAGCAAAGCCGGCTTCGCGCGCCGCCGCTTGTGCGAGCGCCAAAAACACCGCGGGCATGGCCGGCCAGGGTGCGTCGGTTTGCGGATCATTGCGGGTGTAGCGATAACCGCTACGGTCGGTTGTCCAGCCCCAGGTACCGCAACTGCTCATGGCTGCCGACATGATGAAGCCGCCGGGCGTGACCATTTGCCGAAACGGCGCGGCGGCCAGAACCGCTTCCAGTGCAGGCAGCAATCGATCCAGCCAGGGCAGGGCAAAGCCTCTCAGTACGCAGGACTGTTCGCCGATCTGCTCACGCCGAGGTAGCTGCTCGGACTCGGCGTCGGCAAACAGGTCGAATGTGCTCGGGGTCATGGGGTCATGTCGCATCGTGAAAGATGATTCCAAGGGTATGTCGTTTTCCGCTGTGCAGGCGACTGACCCCGTGGCGCAACGTGACTCGGTAGAAGCCGCGAACGCCTTTGACCGGCCGTTGGTTGACGGCAAAGATCAGCCCGTCACCTTTCTTCAGGCCAATCACCTGGGGACGAGACTGCATCCGTGGACGTTGCTCGGTCAGTACAAACTCGCCGCCGGTGAAATCTTCGCCTGGCTCTGACAGAAGAATCGCCACTTGCAGTGGAAAAACGTGTTCACCGTACAGATCCTGATGCAGGCAGTTGTAGTCCTGTGGCCCATATTGCAGCAACAACGGCGTTGGGCGCTCCTGACCGGCGGCATGACATCGTTCTAGGAACGCCTCGTGCCCGGGAGGGAAACGGATCGGCAAGTCCATCTGCTCGTACCAGCGATTGGCAATCGGCACCAGTCGCGGGTAAAGCGCATTGCGCATTCGGCAGACGAGATCCGGTAGCGGATAGCGGAAGTATTTGTACTCGCCGCGGCCAAAGCCGTGGCGGGCCATCATGACCTGGGAGCGGAAAGGCTCTGATTTTGCATAGAGCGCGCTGATGTCGTCACACTCTTCGGCACTCAGCAATGACCGGATGATGGCGCAGCCATCCTGATCGAGTTGCTGGTACAGGCTGTCCCAGTCGAGTGCATCGAGCGTACGCTCGTTAAACATGTGCTGACTCCTTAACCCAGGGTTGAGGTGGCCAGTCTAGGGAGCGCTGCCGTCGTGAACACTCCGGCGCTTGCGGTCAAATTCAACGGACGGAGCAGACATCCTGGTTGTCGCTCCGAATCCCGTTACAGCGCTTTGCTGACGCTGATCTCGCTGATGACGTCTTCGCCCTGGCCATGAATGGCGTCCAGCGCGGCTTTGGCTTCTGCTTCGGTGCCGTTTTCAAGCTGGGCAAATTCGAAGCGGCGTTCGCCGTTGAGTTTGTATTTGATGACGTACTTGGTTGTTTGGGTCACGGTCATATCTGCCTGTGTTCGAGTCGGGCGGTGCTCAGCTCAGTTTCGTGGTGGAGCGGCGGATGATCTTGATCGAGTGGGACAAGGTCGGTTTGCGGGTCACGCTGATCGCCCGACGATTGACGGTGTCGATGGTGATGTTCCAGAAACCGGTGCTTGGTGCAGTAATTCGGGCCGGGAAGGTGTCGAATGCACCACCATGGTAAGTGTGACGGCCACCATTCTTGAAGCTGCGGAAATTGGCGTCGTTCATCAAGCGGATGTTGCACATTTGCGAGCACTGGATGACGACGATGTCGTCTTCATTGAGGTGCTCGCGCTGGTGGATAAATTTCATGAGGCGCCTCCAGAAGGGCTTTTTCTACAAAATCAAAACGATAGCATGGGCGATGGGCGCAGTTTATCAGCCCGAACGGGTTATTATCCGGTCGTCGGGCTCCGCTTTGACAATTAAAAACAGTTATTCGGAATTCTATGAGCGATAAAAGCAGTGGGCCTCGGAGAAAACCAGCATTTGTGCTGTCGGAGGGGCTTTATCGGAGGTTTTTTATGAAGTGGGGTGCGTGGGTTTTGCCATTGGCGTTGGCGATGAGTGGTTGTGCGAGTGTCTCGGAAATCAACGAGACGCTGCCCACCATGAACGTGATTTCAGGCAAGAAGCCCCATGAGTACGCGCAATGCCTGACCGAGAAACTGGCCGGCAGCCGCGGTGCCCTGCAAGTCGAGCCCCAGGGCAAAGACGGCGTGCGGGTCATCGTGCCGCAGAAGTTCTCCTCGGGTCCGGCCGCTGTATTTGATATCGAAGAACGTTCCAGTGGCAGCAGCATCAAGCTGCATGAGCGCATCTCCAATGTGCCATTACGCCCCATGGATGTGCGCGATGCCGCCACGGCGTGCATTTCCGGCTGATAGACTGGCGACAGTCAGCATCGATGCCGTCAAAGCAACGCTTTGGCGGCATTGTCATTTCTGGAGTCGAGCATGAAGCGAGAGCAGGTACGGGAACGGCACGCAGAGGGTCACATCTCTGCTACCCATGTGATTCAAAATCCGGCTGATCCGGGGGAATGGATCGTGTTTTTCAAGAAAAGCGCCGGGCGCAGCTATTTTCTGGTGGACGATAACGATGAAGTCGAATCCTTCAGTCGTCTCGACGATCTGATCGAGACCGTGCGCGGTCTCGGGATCAAGTTCGCCGAAATTCACATGTAGGGCAGGGCGCCTTACTTGCAGACCACCACGACGCTGCGGTTTTTGTAGTTGCCTACGTCGACGCCGAGGGTCTTGTCGCTTTCCTTGGTCGACGGGGTTCCGTCGGTGCCAACGATTCGATAGCCGGTGCCGGCGCAGGAGGCATCGGCTTTTTCATAGCAGGAGGCCCAGGAATTGGCTTCGCCGGAGCAGTCGATGGACAGGCCCGTTTCGCCATTGCCCAGGTAAGTCTTTTCAGAGGTGGCACAGCCGCTCAGGGCCAATATCGCAATCAAAGGCAAAAATCTATTCATGTCGTGGTCGTCGTCAGGGTGATGGGGCTAAGCCTGTGACAGCGCCGGAATCAAAAGGTTATAGCGAAAGGCCACTTCGTTTCATCCAATCACAAAAAAGCCCTGCGCGAGGCAGGGCTTGGTCATGCAAATCGGCTCCGGATCAGGACTTGTCCTTGCCGCGGCGCTTCGGCTCCGGGTGTTCGAGTTCCAATACAGACGCCACTTCAATCGCCAACGCTTCAGTCGGGAATGGCCCGGCGATATTCTCGCCGCTGACGCTGGCTACCCACCACTGGCCGTCTTTCGCCTGATTGATCAGGAACCCGTTGACACTTTTTGCTACCGACATCTATCTGCCTCGTTGGCTGGTTCAATTGCGCAATGATAACGCCAAACGCACGCAACCGGTGTTGATGGGTGTAGGGTGAGTGCGATTGCATGCTCGGTTGTCGCCTGCGCAGACCCGAAAATCTGCTATCTATAAGAGGCAGCGCGACGTTCTGCGGAACTATCCGCAAGAATATTTCTCTATGTTGGCATCGGTTAGCCAGTGCGGGGCATTGTAAGGTGCACGCCGCCTGATTAGACTGCGCCGAAACTCGTACACACAGCCCTTTCAAGGACTTTTATGATCAAGAAATGCTTGTTCCCAGCAGCCGGTTACGGTACTCGCTTCCTGCCAGCGACTAAAGCCATGCCCAAAGAAATGCTGCCGGTGGTAAACAAGCCACTGATCCAGTACGGCGTCGAAGAAGCTCTGGATGCCGGTTTGACCGAAATCTCCATCGTTACCGGTCGTGGCAAGCGCGCCCTGGAAGACCACTTCGACATCAGCTACGAGCTGGAAAACCAGATCAAGGGCACCGACAAAGAGAAATACCTGGTCGGTATCCGCAAACTGCTCGACGAGTGCTCTTTCTCCTACACTCGCCAGACCGAAATGAAAGGCCTGGGTCATGCCATCCTGACCGGTCGTCCGCTGATCGGCGACGAACCTTTCGCCGTGGTGTTGGCGGATGACTTGTGCGTCAACCTCGACGGTGACGGCGTACTGACGCAGATGGTCAAGCTGTACAAACAGTACCGCTGCTCGATCATTGCGATCCAGGAAGTCGATCCGCAGGAAACCAACAAGTACGGCGTAATTGCCGGTGACCTGATCGGTGATGACCTCTACCGCGTTCGCAACATGGTCGAGAAACCAGCCCCTGAGGACGCACCGTCGAACCTGGCGATCATCGGTCGTTACATCCTGACCCCGGACATCTTCGACCTGATCAAGCAAACCGAGCCAGGCAAGGGCGGCGAGATCCAGATCACCGACGCGCTGATGAAACAGGCGCAAAACGGTTGCGTCATTGCCTACAAATTCAAAGGCAAGCGTTTCGACTGCGGTGGCGCTGAAGGCTACATCGAAGCAACCAACTTCTGCTTCGAGAACTTCTACAAGACTGGCAAGGCTTACTGATAGCGTTTGACCTGCTTGTTTCTTAAAAGCCACCTTCGGGTGGCTTTTTCATTTTCCGGCCCCATATCGTTTGCAGCGCTTGCCCAACGGACGTCTGCGGGTATGCTGTTTGCCTGCCGAGGAGATTGAAAATGGCCTACGATTTTGACCTTTATGTGATTGGTGCCGGTTCCGGCGGTGTGCGGGCTGCGCGATTCGCGGCCGGGTTTGGCGCGAAAGTGGCCGTGGCCGAGAGTCGCTATCTGGGCGGTACGTGCGTGAACGTCGGCTGCGTGCCGAAGAAGTTGCTGGTCTACGGTGCGCACTTCGCCGAAGACTTCGAGCAGTCTTCGGGCTTTGGCTGGACGCCGGGCGAAGCACAGTTTGATTGGGCAACGCTGATTGCCAACAAGGATCGCGAGATCAATCGCCTGAACGGTATCTATCGCAACCTGCTGGTCAACAGCGGTGTGACCTTGCATGAAGGGCACGCGAAGATCGTCGATCCTAATACGGTCGAGATTAATGGCGAGCGCTTCACTGCAAAGAACATCCTGATCGCCACGGGCGGCTGGCCGCAGATTCCGGAGATTCCGGGGCATGAACACGCGATCAGCTCCAACCAGGCATTCTTCCTCAAAGAGCTGCCAAAACGTGTGCTGGTTGTCGGTGGCGGTTACATCGCCGTTGAGTTCGCCGGTATTTTCCACGGCCTGGGCGCCGAAACCACCTTGCTGTATCGCGGTGACATGTTCCTGCGCGGTTTCGACGGCGCGGTGCGCAAGCACTTGCAGGAAGAACTGACCAAGCGTGGTATGAACCTGCAATTCAATGCCGACATCGAGCGCATTGAAAAGCTCGCTGACGGTAGCTTGAAGGCTACGCTCAAGGACGGTCGCGAACTGGAGGCGGATTGCGTGTTCTACGCCACCGGCCGGCGTCCGATGCTGGATAACCTGGGGCTGGAAAACACCGGGGTCAAACTCGACAAGAAAGGCTTCGTCGAGGTCGATGAGCAATACCAGACCGCCGAACCGTCGATCCTCGCGCTGGGCGATGTGATCGGCCGGGTTCAGCTCACGCCGGTTGCGCTGGCTGAAGGCATGGCCATTGCGCGTCGCTTGTTCAAGCCTGAGCAGTATCGCCCGGTGGATTACAAGATGATCCCGACGGCCGTGTTCAGCTTGCCGAACATCGGCACGGTCGGCCTCACGGAAGAAGAGGCTCGCGAGGCCGGCCATGACGTGGTGATCTTCGAAAGCCGTTTCCGCCCGATGAAGCTGACTCTGACCGAATGTCAGGAGCGCACGCTGATGAAGCTCGTGGTGGACGGCAAAACCGACAAGGTGTTGGGTTGCCACATGGTCGGGCCGGATGCCGGCGAGATCGTGCAAGGTCTGGCGATTGCCTTGAAGGCGGGCGCTACCAAGCGCGACTTCGACGAAACCATCGGCGTGCACCCGACGGCCGCCGAAGAGTTCGTCACCATGCGTACACCGGTCGCGGGTTAATCGGCCTTGGCTGCGTCTGGCGCTGTCGCAATGACCGCTGCCAGGCGCACGCTTTCATCGAGGCTCGCCTGAGTCTTCAGTAGTTCAATTTCCAGCGCTTTGTTTATCTGCGACTGCTCCTCGACGTTCTGCTTCAGCGACTGGCTCTCCAGCAGTGCTGCGCGCAGGCGTTCCTGGAGGAGGGTGCGTTCGCTGTCGATCCGGTTGACCTGTTCCAGCAGTTGATCCTGGCGGGTATGGGTGTGCTTGAGCTGTTCTTGCAACAGGCTCAGCTCGCGCAATGTGCCGCGGTTTTCGGTCAGCAGGCGTTCGTTGTCGCGGTGCAACTGGGTGATTTCATCCTGACGCACCAGGGCGCTTTGCTGGGCCTGGCGCAACTCCATCTGAATCTGCTGCACCTGGCCTTCATGGCGGCTTTGTTCCTGCTCGCGCTGCTCTTTGACGGCGTTGCGATAGTGCTCCAGTGCGTCACGGGCGTGCAGGTGCTTTTCCTCAAGGGAGCGGATCTGCTCGTCCTTGTCTTGCAAGCGCAACTCGAAATCGGCCAGCGCCTGATTCATTCCGGCGTTACGGGTTTGCTCGGTCTGCAGCATCGACAGGGTGTTGTGCAGGGTGTCGGACTCCTGCGTCAGCGCCAGGGTTTGAATCTCGTACTGTTGCTGCAATTCGCTGTTGGCTTCTTGGGCGTCTGTCAGCTGGCTTTCCAGGTCTTTTCGTTGCTGTTCGAACTGCGCGCGTGCCTGATCGATGGGTTCCTGCGCCTGCTCTTTGAGCCGTTGCGCAAGGCGCGAGACCAGCCCGGCCAGCTCGTCATCGATGGGTTCGGAGGAGGGCGCTACCGGCTCGGCGCCGTCATCCAGCTCCTTCAAGTACCGGTGAATAGTGGTTTTCGAGCCGGTATTGCCCATTTCGATCCGTACTGCATCGATGCTGGGGTTTTCACCGCGAGCCAGAATTGCCAAGCGTGCCGCTTGCACCACTGCTTTGTTAACACCACCGCGTGCCATGAACTCTCCTACGATTTCGTACTGTGGTACATACCACTAAAGTACACAATGTACCACGCCAGAAAGTAACATTAAATACACGAAGTATTAACACGGGATATACTGGTATTATCCCGTGTGACAGCGATCCTGAATTGTTCGCAGCTGCATTTCCGTACACAACCCTCCTGTAGGAGCGAGCCTGCTCGCGAAAAACCTCCAGGCACCGCG
Source organism: Pseudomonas sp. PDM02 (assembly GCF_014852285.1). Classification (NCBI taxonomy): domain Bacteria; kingdom Pseudomonadati; phylum Pseudomonadota; class Gammaproteobacteria; order Pseudomonadales; family Pseudomonadaceae; genus Pseudomonas; species Pseudomonas sp. PDM02. The sequence continues at coordinate 54,923 of NZ_JACVBL010000003.1, forward strand.
ATCACTCGGGCAGTTAGCGTCATCGTTTACGTCCATCGCGAGCAAGCTCGCTCCTACAGGAGTCACCGCCATGAGCGATCTGGATCGTTACCTGCAAGCCGCCACGCGCGACAACACTCGCCGAAGCTACCGGGCGGCCATCGAACATTTCGAAGTCGATTGGGGCGGGTTTCTACCGGCCACGGCTGACAGTGTTGCGCGCTATCTGGTGGCGTATGCGGGTGAGTTATCGATCAATACGTTAAAGCTGCGGTTGTCGGCGCTGGCGCAGTGGCACAACAGCCAGGGGTTTGCCGATCCGACCAAGGCGCCCGTGGTGCGCAAAGTCTTCAAAGGCATTCGCGCGCTGCACCCGGTGCAGGAGAAGCAGGCTGAGCCATTGCAGCTTCAGCATCTGGAGCAAGTGGTGGCCTGGCTTGAGCACGAGGCACAAACCGCGAAATCAAAAGACGACCGACCGGCGCTGTTAAGAGCTCGGCGCGATAGGGCGCTGATCTTGCTGGGCTTCTGGCGCGGTTTCCGCAGCGACGAGCTATGCCGCCTGCAGATTGAACACGTGCAGGCCAGTGCCGGTTCAGGCATCACCCTGTATCTGCCTCGCAGCAAGAGCGACCGCGAAAACCTTGGCAAGACTTACCAGACACCGGCGTTGCAGCGATTGTGTCCGGTGCAGGCATACATCGACTGGATGACCGAGGCCGCATTGGTGCGCGGGCCGGTGTTCCGTGGCATCGACCGCTGGGGCCATTTGAGCGAGGAGGGCTTGCACGCCAACAGCATCATCCCGTTATTGCGCCAGGCACTGGAGCGCGCCGGCATTGCGGCCGAGCACTACACCAGCCATTCGTTGCGACGGGGTTTTGCCACGTGGGCTCATCAAAGCGGTTGGGATTTGAAATCGCTGATGAGTTACGTCGGCTGGAAGGATATGAAATCGGCCATGCGTTACGTAGAAGCCAGTCCGTTTCTGGGGATGACGCGGATTTCGGAAAAGCCGTTGGCGCCCTAGATACCTTTTCCTTCTATTAATACTGTCTGCTAATAGCGAAAACCAATCAGCAGCATGAGGTTTGCCAATGAGCCATCCGTCCGTCGAGTGGGTAGAGTTCACTCCATCAACTTCTTAACCCCTGACGGAGAGTCAACGATGCCTATCATCAACAGCCAAGTTAAACCATTCAAAGCTGACGCATTCAAAAACGGCGACTTCGTAAAAGTCTCGGACGCTGACCTGAAAGGCAAGTGGTCGGTTGTATTCTTCTACCCAGCAGACTTCACCTTCGTTTGCCCGACTGAACTGGAAGACCTGGCTGACAACTACGACGCGTTCCAGAAACTGGGCGTCGAGATCTACAGCGTTTCCACTGACACCCATTTTGCCCACGCTGCCTGGCACAACACTTCGCCAGCCATCGGCAAAATCCAGTACACCATGATCGGCGACCCGACCCACGCTATCTCCCGCAACTTCGACGTACTGATCGAAGAAGCTGGTCTGGCTGACCGTGGCACCTTCGTGATCAACCCAGAAGGCCAGATCAAAATCGTTGAACTGAACGATGGCGGCGTTGGCCGTGACGCTTCCGAGCTGCTGCGCAAAATCAAGGCTGCCCAGTACGTCGCTGCTCACCCAGGCCAGGTTTGCCCAGCCAAGTGGAAAGAAGGCGAGGCCACTCTGGCTCCGTCCCTGGACCTGGTCGGCAAGATCTAAGTCTGTGACACGCTTCAAAGGGCGGAACTCCGCACCTACTCAGTAAGCTGCACCGCCCAATAGAAAAGCCCGGGCGAGATTCGCTCGGGCTTTTTTTCGCCTCAAGAAAAGCAAAGGAAATCGCCCGTATGTTGGACGCCAATCTTAAAGCCCAGTTGAAATCGTACCTGGAACGGGTCACCCAGCCGATCGAGATCGTTGCATCCCTCGACGACGGTGCGAAATCCCGGGAAATGCTCGAACTGCTGAAAGACGTTGCCAGTCTTTCCAGCCAAATTACTTTGCTCGACAACGGTGACGACACGCGTAAACCATCGTTCTCGATCAATCGCCCCGGTGCCGACATAAGCCTGCGTTTCGCCGGCATCCCGATGGGCCACGAATTTACCTCGCTGGTGCTGGCCCTGCTGCAAGTCGGTGGCCACCCTTCGAAAGCCAGTGCGGAAGTGATCGAACAGATCCGCTCGCTCAAAGGCCAGTTCAGCTTCGAGACTTACTTCTCGCTGTCCTGCCAGAACTGCCCGGACGTCGTTCAAGCGCTGAACCTGATGGCCGTGCTCAACCCGAACATCCGTCACGTCGCTATCGACGGCGCGTTGTTCCAGGCCGAAGTTGATGATCGCAAGATCATGGCTGTGCCAAGCATTTACCTGAACGGCGAGATTTTCGGCCAGGGCCGCATGGGCCTGGAAGAAATCCTCGCCAAGATCGACACCAGCGGCGCCGAGCGTCAGGCCGAGAAAATCAGCGCCAAAGAAGCCTTTGATGTGCTGGTGGTCGGCGGTGGCCCGGCCGGTGCTTCGGCAGCGATCTACGCCGCCCGTAAAGGCATTCGCACCGGTGTGGCAGCTGAACGTTTTGGTGGGCAGGTACTGGATACCATGGCCATCGAGAACTTCATCTCCGTGCAGGAGACCGAAGGGCCGAAACTGGCCAGCGCGCTCGAAGAGCACGTCAAGCAATACGACGTCGATATCATGAACCTGCAACGGGCCACCGCGCTGATCCCGGCGAAGAATCCAGGCGAGTTGCACGAGGTTCGCTTCGAAAGTGGCGCGACCCTCAAGACCAAGGCACTGATCCTCGCCACCGGCGCCCGCTGGCGTGAAATGGGCGTGCCGGGCGAGCAGGAATACAAAGCCAAAGGCGTGTGCTTCTGCCCGCACTGCGACGGTCCGCTGTTCAAAGGCAAGCGCGTAGCGGTGATCGGCGGCGGTAACTCCGGCGTTGAAGCGGCGATCGATCTGGCCGGTATTGTCAGCCACGTCACGCTGCTGGAATTCGACAGCAAGCTGCGCGCTGATGCGGTGTTGCAACGCAAGTTGTTCAGCCTGCCCAACGTCAATGTCATCACCAGCGCACTGACCAGTGAAGTGAAGGGTGACGGCCAGAAGGTGACCGGGCTGGTCTACAAGGATCGCGATTCGGGTGAGTTCAACACGGTGAACCTTGAAGGTATCTTCGTGCAGATCGGTCTGCTGCCTAACACTGACTGGCTCAAAGGCACCATCGAGTTGTCGCCTCGCGGCGAGATCATCGTCGATGCCCGTGGTGAAACCTCGATGCCGGGCGTGTTCGCCGCCGGTGACGTGACGACCGTGCCGTACAAGCAGATCGTGATTGCGGTAGGAGAGGGCGCCAAGGCTTCCCTGAGTGCATTCGATCACTTGATCCGGACATCGGCCCCGGCATAAACCGGACGCTGAAAACACAAAACCCCATGAGTGATCATGGGGTTTTTTTATGCGCGGCAGATCCCTGTAGGAGCCGGCTTGCTGGCGATGGCGATTTCACTGTTACAACCATTGGGATGGCCGCCGCTTTGCGACGGATCGCCAGCAAGCCGGCTCCTACAGTAGGGCGGTGTGTTTCAGAGTGGCGCTGGCTGGATGATCTCGACCCAGTAAGCATCCGGGTCCTTGATGAATGCCAGGCTCTTCATGCGGCCGTCGTTCAGGCGCTTCTGGAAATCGCAGCCCAGCGCTTCGAAGCGTTCGCACGCAGCGACGATGTCCGGGACCGAGATGCAGATGTGGCCGAAACCGCGCGGGTCGGTGTTGCCGTTGTGGTAGGCGAAATCCGCATCGTTTTCGGTGCCGTGGTTGTGGGTCAGCTCAAGGATGCCGGGGATCGATTTCATCCATTGGGTGCGGGCTGCGGCATCGGCCGGGATCTGGTTCTTGTCGACCAGCGCCAGGAAGTACAGGCTGAACTCGGCTTCCGGGAAGTCGCGCTTTTCCACCAGCGAGAAACCGAGGACCCGCGTGTAGAAATCCAGGGACTTGGTGATGTCTTTGACCCGCAACATTGTGTGGTTGAACACGAAGTTCTGAGTTGCGGTGTCAGGTTGGGCGGTGACGCCTGGGAAGGTGTTCAATTCGTGCAGGCTCATGGGCCCTCCGGAAAATAAGTGGGGCTAACGAATGACGCCAATGATACGCAAGGGCGCAGGCATCACCAAACCCAAACCACCCGCTATTGCCTGACAGGCGGACGAGGCTCAGACTTTATCGCTCAATCCGTGAGTATTCATTGCAATGATCCGATCCTGTAAATCGCTGTTCGTTCTGATTTTCCTGTTGTCAGGCGTTACCTGTGCTCATGCGGATGCGCCGATCGTGACCTGGCCAGATGGCTGGGAAGTCGAAGCGACCCCGCCAGATCAGGCCACGCCTCAAGTGTCCCGGCAGCGCGCGGTGAAAAACGATCAGGGCGGTGCGCCGTTGATGGTGATGGAGTTGACCATGACGACAGTGGAAAGCGGTCATCAGGTCAATCTGCAAGGTGTGCTGCTGGAAATGCGCAAGTCCGTGCAGAAGGACTTCTTTCAGGGCGGTTATCAAAGCGTGTGCAACAAAATCCATCCGGCAACGTTGAGCCGCCTGGAGGCACTGGAAACTACCTGCACCATTACGCAGAACGGACGCCACGTGCTTTCGCAAACATTGGTCGCGGCGGTGGATGCCGATAAGGCTTATGTTCTTTCGTACGCAGGACAGGCAGAGGCTTACAAGGCAAGCCAGGGCGAAATAGAGGCTGCTCGTAACAGCTTGAAACTTTAGATAACGGTTTGCACGGTCGTGCATTTCGCAATGTTTAGATACCCAAAGGGATTAAGCACAAAGTTTGTCGATATGTAGCGAATTGATCGATTTCAATCGTTGCATTTAACAGGTATCCATAAAAAAAGCCCTGCTTGATGCAGGGCTTTTTTTGTCACCGCGAGTGCTTAGCCGCGAAGCCAGGAATCAACGGTGGAAGCACCGTATTGTTCCTTCCAGGCTTTCAGGCCGCGGTGGTTGCCGCCCTTGGTTTCAATCAGTTCACCGGTGTGCGGATTCTGATAAACCTTGACCACGCGAGCGCGGCGGGTTTTCGGCGCGGCGGCCTGCTGCAGGCCGGATTTTGCCGGGTTCGGATCGAGAATGGCGATGATGTCGCGCAAGCTCTTGCCGTAGGTTTTCATCAGCCCCTGGAGCTTTTCTTCGAATTCGATTTCTTTCTTGAGCCCGGCATCGTTCTTCAGGGATTCCAGCTGCTTGAGCTGCTCTTGAAGGGCCTTTTCAGCTGCACGAAATTCAGCGAGTCTGGACAATATCTTTACTCCAATAGTGTGTTTGGCTGATACCAACCGCAAACAAAGCTATAAGCCAAGAGCCTTGTAGCGACTCGGTGATAGTGGCTCACCTGCCAATTTATAGCAGGCATGAAAAATTGTAGTAGTTAATGAGCAAAGAGTAAATCCTGACTTTTTCTTCATGTAACGAGAGTAGTCTTTTGATTCAATTTGGTGCGCATCGCCGTTGTCTCGTCGCTTAATGCCATTAGTTAATGGTGACTTAATGCCTTAATGAAGTCTTCACCGGGCATCGGCCGGCCGAACAGATATCCTTGCAGAAAGTTCACGCCATGGGCGGTGAGGTAGTCACTTTGCTCTTCGGTTTCCACGCCTTCGGCGACGATGCCCAGATCGAGCTTGGCCGAGAGTTCGATGATGGTGTCCAGAATGTGCCGGGAGAGGGCGTCGGCGCCGATCAGGGCGACAAAGCTCTGGTCGATTTTCAGGAAGTCGACATTGAACTGGCGCAGATAACCCAGGCTTGAATGGCCGGTGCCGAAGTCATCGATGGCGATCTTCACGCCCAGCGCATGAAGTTGCTCGAACAACTGCAGCGTGATGGCGGTGGGCTCGATCAGTTCACGCTCGGTCAGCTCCAGTACCAGGTGAATGGAGCCCGGCGCAAAGTTGCCCAGAAATGTCCGGCAATCTTCGACCAGTTCCAGGTTCTTGCAGTGGCTGGCAGTGATGTTGATGCCCACGTGAAACGGGCTTTCGAATGAGGTCGACAAGGGCGCCAGCAATGCGGCGGTTTGCTGCATTAAAGAACGGGTCATGGGCACGATAAGCCCGGAGTGCTCGGCGAACGGAATAAACAGATCGGGACGAACCAGCCCTTCCTTCGGGTGCTTCCAGCGCATCAGCACCTCGGTGCCAGACCACTTTTTGCTGTCGCCATGAACCACCGGCTGAAAGTACGGAACGAACTCCGCCGCTTCCAGTGCTCGCTGTAGTTCATGGCTCGGCGACGAAGAGCGCTTCTGCACAAAGTGCCCGATGGAACCTGACACCACGCCGAAGAAGATCAGCAAGCTGAACAGCGGCGGATATTCGCTACTCATGTAGCGCCACGTTTCGCCTTCGGGAAATCCGGCTGTTACAGAGAACGCATAGCGCGAGGAACCGAGCCTGGTTTGCGCCACGGGCAAAGTGGGGAGGGGGTCTTGATGGAACTGGCCATCGGCGGTCAGCCAATGGGGGCCGACTTGCAGCATCAGTATTGTCGAGCGGCCGATCATGCGCAGTACGTTGCTCAAGTGATAACCGTCCAGCGTGCTCAGCGCGCCTTTTTTTCCTTCGCCGATGCGGTACACCAACACCGCGGAATCGGGCGTTACCAGATTGCCTTTCATCAGTTGCAACGTGCCGTTGCTGTAGTCGCCCGCCTCGATTTTTTCGCGAAAGTCGCCGAACAAAGAACTGCAATAATTGGTGTCGTCCCACACCAGATTGGTCGAGCGCACAAACGGACGGCGGGTGACTTGCTCGCGTAAGGCCAGATTGACGTCAATACAACTTTTCCCGGCCAGCGGCAGCAATTCGCGTGCGGCCTGCGCGGTGTTGTCGAGCATCAGTTCGAATTGGCGGATGGCTTCTTCGGCGGTCAGTCGGGTGCTTTGCTCAAGCGCGCGCTCAGCTTGCAGGTAAAGAATGGCGAACCCGAGCAACATCGGGAGCAAACCACTCAATACGGTGACAATAATCCGTCTGCCGCGTTGGCGGCGGGTTTTTACAGGCGGGTTTTTACAGTCAGTGGCATTTGCGAAACCTGTAGCGATGAAATAGGGCTCTCAAATGCAGGCAGGACAACGGCACGCCTCCCCAAAAGAGTTCGGTCAGAGGCCATGATAGTTGGCCTTTGTGGCTTATGCCGCTCAACGGTAGGCCAGGCTTGTGGCCAGTTTGATAAAGGCCAGTGCCGCCGGTGAACTCTGGCGTTGGTCGAGCACGGCCAGGCCGACCTGGCGTGCGATCGCTGGCGATAGCGGTTTTTTCAGGTAGCGGTCGTCGTGATGCGTGGGCAGCGAGCCTTCGGCGACCACGGTCAAGGCATCGCCCCGGCCAACGGTATCCAGCGTGCTGAGCAACTGCGAGCAGCGATAACGAATGTTCGGCGTCAACCGCGCGGCACTGAACAAGCGGGACACCAGCTCCGAAGAGCCGGCCTCGGTCAGCACGAACGGGTCGTGACACAAATCGCCCAGGGTCAGGCTGGCATGAGCCGCCAGCGGATGATGGGCGGGCAGCAACGCGACCATCTGGTCCTCGAACAACGTAAAGGTGTCGAAGCGCTCCTCGGGCAACACCACGAAGCCGATGTCGATGCGTCGCTCTTCCAGCCACTGGATCACCTGGCGGTCGGGGCCTTCATCAATGTGCACCTCGATGCCGGGGTGAGCGGCGCGGTAGTGCTGCAGAATCGTCGGCAGCAACTTGATCGATGAGGTCGGGCCAAACGAGCCGATGCGCAATGTGCCGCGCTTCATGCCGCGGGCATCCGCTGCTTCCTGGCGCAAGGTATTGGCCAGCCCGAGCATTGCCCGGGCGCGCAACAGCAGCTGTTGGCCGATGTCACTGAGCTCGACCTGGGACTGATGCCGCCGCAGCAGCTCGACGCCCAGTTCCTGTTCCAGCGACTTGAGGGCGTGAGACACCGCGGATTGAGAAATGCCCAGGCGATTGGCCGCCGCCGTAAAGCCGTGAAGTTCGGCAACGAGCGAGAAGATCTCCAGCTGAGTGAGGGTCATGAGCTTTTACTCATTTTACGATGATCGAATATTAGCGAAATGATACGCCATCGAATCGATCTGTCGTTCTGGAGACTTATGACTGCATGTGAGCAAAGCCTGTCGGAGCCTTCCGATGTCGCGGTTTATTTCAAACTCGCGGCGGTCACCATGATTTGGGGCGGCACTTTCGTCGCGGGGCGGTTTCTGGCGGACAGCCTCAGCCCGTTGTTCGCTGCCAGCCTGCGTTTTTTGCTGGCCAGCGTGGCGCTGCTGCTGTTTCTGCTGCTCGCGCGCATTCCACTGGCCCGGCCGAGCCCTCGGCAATGGTTGCAACTGGCGCTGTTGGGCTTTTTCGGGATTTTTTTCTACAACCTGTGCTTCTTCTATGGCCTGCACTACATCAATGCTTCGCGGGCGTCATTGATCGTGGCGCTGAACCCGGCCGTGATCGGACTGGCCTCGTGGCTGCTGTTCAAGGAGCGCTTGAGTCGAGCGAAAGTCATTGGCATCGCGATCTGCATTGCCGGGGCAAGCCTGGTGATTGTCAGTCTTCATCCGCAGTTGCTGACCGGTCAGGCGGATGCCTGGTTCGGCGATCTGTTGATTTTCGGCTGCGTGCTCGGTTGGGGCATTTACTCCCTGTTCTCCAAAGATCTGAATCAAACCCTGGGGCCGGTGCAAACGGTGACGTATTCGATTTTGCTGGGCACGGTGATGCTCTGGGTGGCCAGTGCCGTCAGGGGCGAGGTGAGTGTTGCGGCGCTGGTCAGCCTTGGCCCGTCGCAATGGTTGAGCCTGATGTATCTGGGCGTGTTGGGCTCGGCGCTGGCGTATATTGGCTACTACGACGGCCTGCGCAAAATCGGCGCGACCCGTTCCGGGGTGTTCATCGCCTTGAATCCGCTGACCGCTGTCATCCTGGGTGCGTTGCTGCTCGGCGAGCAATTGACCCTGACGATGTGTCTGGGCGGCGGGCTGATTCTGGCGGGGATTTTCCTCTGCAACAAACCCCTTGCGCGAGTAGGGAAAAAGGGGATTTGATACAGAAGGCGGACAAACCTATTTACGCTGTGTAGAATCCGGTTACGCATATAAGAATAAATGGCTTCTGGCAGCAGAAGCCTCGCCCGTAATAGCCTTGGGTCGACAATGAAGAGTTTTGGGTTTCAATTGATCTACGGTGACTTCCTCGCGCGCAGCGTGCGGGGCATCTCCTGCGCGCCACCCGCCGGTCTCAGCATTGCCAGCAACTAACGATTCGTTAATTGACCAGAAAATGATGAGGCGCCGACCATGGCAGATTTATACGAAAACCCGATGGGCCTGATGGGCTTTGAATTCATTGAATTCGCATCGCCAACCCCGAACACGCTGGAGCCGATCTTCAAGATCATGGGCTTCACCAAAGTCGCGACCCACCGTTCCAAAGACGTGCACCTGTATCGCCAGGGCGCGATCAACCTGATCCTCAACAACGAACCTCACAGCGTCGCTTCGTACTTCGCGGCCGAGCACGGCCCGTCGGTGTGCGGCATGGCGTTCCGCGTCAAGGATTCGCAAAAGGCCTACAAGCGTGCGCTGGAACTCGGCGCGCAGCCGATCCACATCGAAACCGGCCCGATGGAACTGCACCTGCCGGCGATCAAAGGCATCGGCGGCGCGCCGCTGTACCTGATCGACCGTTTTGGTGAAGGCAGCTCGATCTACGACATCGACTTCGTGTTCATCGAAGGCGTTGACCGCAACCCGGTCGGTGCCGGCCTGAAGATCATCGATCACCTGACTCACAACGTGTATCGCGGCCGCATGGCGTACTGGGCGAACTTCTACGAGAAGCTGTTCAACTTCCGTGAAATCCGCTACTTCGACATCAAGGGCGAATACACCGGCCTGACCTCCAAGGCGATGACCGCGCCGGACGGCATGATCCGCATCCCGTTGAACGAAGAGTCCTCCAAGGGCGCCGGGCAGATCGAAGAGTTCCTGATGCAGTTCAACGGCGAGGGCATCCAGCACGTGGCGTTCCTCAGCGATGATCTGATCAAGACCTGGGATCACCTGAAAAGCATCGGCATGCGCTTCATGACGGCGCCACCGGAAACCTATTACGAAATGCTTGAAGGCCGCTTGCCGAACCACGGCGAACCGGTTGATCAACTGCAAGCGCGAGGCATCCTGCTGGACGGTTCGTCCGAGTCGGGCGACAAGCGTCTGTTGTTGCAGATCTTCTCGGAAACCCTGATGGGCCCGGTGTTCTTTGAGTTCATCCAGCGTAAAGGTGACGACGGGTTCGGCGAGGGTAACTTCAAGGCTCTGTTCGAATCGATCGAACGCGACCAGGTTCGTCGTGGTGTGCTCTCCACCGACTAAGCGCTTTAGATCCTTGTAGGAGCGAGCGGTGCGGCGATCCGACTTGCCCGCGAAGCTTCTGGCGTTTTCGAAGACGCCTTCGCGAGCAAGCTTCGCTCCTACATGGAACCGCGTCTCTGTCGCATCATGTGCTTGAACCCTTCGAACATCAGCACCAGCACCGCCATCCAGATCGGAATGTAGGTCAGCCATTCCCCGGCCTTGATGCTTTCCCCGAGCAGCAACGCAACGCCAAGCAACAGCACCGGCTCGACGTAGCTCAACAGCCCGAACAGGCTGAAGGGCAACAGCCGGCTGGCGATGATGTAGATCACCAGCGCCGACGCACTGATCACGCCGAGAAGCGGGATCAACAGTGACAGCCACGGATGCTGATCAAACACATTGAAACCTTGCTCGCCGGTCTGTACGAACCAGAAGGCCACCGGCAGCGTCAACGCCATGTCCAGCCACAAGCCGCCGAGGTTGTCCGTCGCCAGACGCTTGCGCAGGATGAAATACGTTGGATAGCCGATGCACACCAGCAACGTCGCCCAGGAAAAACCACCGACCTGATACACCTCGTTGATCACACCGAGGCAGGCAAAAAACACGGCAATTTTCTGTAGATAGGAGAGGCGCTCACCGTAGGCGAGCCGTCCGGTCAGGACCATGGTCAGTGGCAACAGGAAATAGCCCAGCGACACATCAAGGCTGTAGCCGTTGAGCGGCGCCCACATGAACAGCCAGAGTTGCACGCCCAGCAGGGCCGAAGAGGCGATCAGGGCGGCAATCAGTTTTGGCTGGGCGATGGCTCGGCGAACGAGCTCGACCACACGCTTCCATTCGCGGGACACCACCATGAACACGGTCATGCACGGCACTGTCAGCAGCATGCGCCAGCCAAAAATTTCCACACCGCTCAACGGGTTGAGCAGTGAGGTGTAGTAATACATGACGGCAAACAGCACAGAGGCCGAAACCGATAGAGCGATACCTTTAGACAAACTGTCCTCGCGAAGTTGAACGTGAAACGGGGTGCGGAGGATACGTGGTTTTTGTGCTGAATATTGTCCGGATGATCAATATTTACAACACCCGACACCCTGTGGGAGCGAGCAGGCTCACTCCTACAGTAGTCTTGTGTTGATTCAGGCGTTGCGCGGTTTACGGCCCGACACGAAATGGCTCACATCATTGAACCCTGGCGTGGACGCATGCCCCGGTGTCACCAGCGAGTCGATAAACGCTTCATCCTGCGCCGTGATCTTCACCGCCTGCGCCTTAGTGTAGGCATCCCATTGCTCTTCGGTACGCGGCCCGACAATGGCCGAGGTGACCGCACTGTTGTTCAGCACCCAGGCAATCGCGAACTCGACGATACCGATACCACGATCTTGCGTGTATTGCTGGATCTGCTGGGCGATGCGCAGGGACTCGACGCGCCATTCGGTTTCCAGAATACGTTTGTCGGCGCGGCCGGCGCGGCTGTTGGCATCCGGTTTTACATCCGGCGCATATTTCCCGCTGAGCACGCCGCGCGCCAGCGGGCTGTAAGGCACAACGCCCAAGCCGTAGTTCTGCGCGGCGGTGATCTGTTCGGTTTCGGCCTGGCGATTGACGATGTTGTACAGCGGCTGGCTGATGACAGGGCGGTCGACACCCAGTTTGTCGGCCACGCGAATGACCTCGGCGATGCGCCAGCCACGGTAGTTCGACAACCCCCAGTTGCGGATTTTGCCCTGGCGAATCAGGTCGCCGATGGCCGACACCGTCACTTCCAGCGGCGTGTTGTGGTCTTCGCGGTGCAGGTAATAGAGGTCGACGTAGTCGGTGCCCAGGCGCGTGAGGCTGGCATCGATGCCATTGAAAATGTGCTTGCGGCTCAGGCCGCTGCGGTTCGGCAGACCGTCCACCGGGCCGAAACCGACCTTGGTGGCGAGCACCCATTCGTGGCGGTTGCCGGCGATCGCTTCGCCGACGATCTCTTCAGAGCGACCGTTGGTGTAGACGTCGGCGGTGTCGATGAAATTGATGCCCTGGTCCCAGGCCTTGTCGATGATCCGCAGGGAATCTTCGGTGCTGGTCTGTTCGCCGAACATCATGGTCCCCAGGGTCAGGGTGGACACCTGCAATCCCGAGTGACCCAGCGTGCGGTAGCTCATGACGAAATCCTTTTACCAGTGGGAAAGGCTCAATCAAATACCAGAACAACCGCATGGGGCAAACACAATTATTGACCCCCCCACAATCAAATGTGGGAGCGAGCCTGCTCGCGATTGCGGTTCAACATTCAACAGCTATGTTGACTGACACTCCGCTATCGCGAGCAGGCTCGCTCCCACAGGGGACAGGTGTCAGACGCGCAGGGTGCGGGTCATGCGCAACGCCAGCAGGCTGCCGCAGACAATCACGCCCGCCAGCAAGTACAACGCGGCATCGGTCGAGCCAGTAGTGTCCTTGACCCAACCGACCAGGTACGGGCTGAGGAAGCCGGCCATCTGGCCCATCGAGTTGATCAGCGCCAGGCCACCGGCAGCCGCGCCGGCGCTCAGCAGTGCGGTCGGCACCGGCCAGAACATCGGCAGGCCGGTGAGGGCGCCCATGGTGGCGATCGTCAGGCCAAGGATGGCGATGGCAGGCGTGGTGGCGAAGTTCACGGCAATCAGCAGGCCCACTGCGCCCATCAACATGGGCACCACCAAATGCCAGCGACGTTCTTTGCGCAAGTCCGCCGAGCGGCCGACCATCAGCATGAACACGGCCGCCAGCAGGTACGGGATAGCACTCAACCAGCCGATCACCAGGTTATCGTTGAAACCCAGGTTCTTGATGATCGACGGCAGCCAGAAGTTGATCGCGTAGACCCCGCTCTGGATGCAGAAGTAGATCAAACCGAACGCCCAGATCGCCGGGTTCTTGAACACCGCCAGCAGCGAGTCGGTGGTGGTTTTCGGTTTGTTGGCCAGGTCTTCAGCGTGGTCGGCTTCCAGCACCGAGCGTTCGAACGGCGTGAGCCATTTGGCGTTGGCGTAACTGTCGCTCAGCAGGAAGTAGGCGAGGGCGCCGAGGATCACGGTCGGGATGCCTTGCAGCAGGAACATCCACTGCCAGCCGGCCAGGCCGCCCTGGCCCGCAGCGAAGTGGTTGAGGATCCAGCCAGAGAACGGGCTGCCGAGCAGGCCGGACACCGGGATCGCCGACATGAACAGCGCCATGATGCGGCCACGGCGGAAGGTCGGGAACCACTGCGAGAGGTACAACACCACGCCCGGGAAGAACCCGGCTTCGGCCGCGCCGGTGAACAGGCGCAAGGTGTAGAACTCGGTCGGGGTGGTGACGAACAGCAGGCAGGTCGACAGCGTGCCCCAGGTGATCATCATCAGCGCGATCCAGCGGCGCGGGCCGAATTTGGTCAGCGCCAGGTTGCTCGGTACGCCGCACAGCACGTAGCCGATAAAGAAGATCCCGGCGCCGAGGCCGTACACGGTTTCACTGAATTTCAGCGCGTCGAGCATCTGCAGCTTGGCAAATCCAACGTTCACCCGGTCGAGGTAGTTGAACAGGTAGCAGATGAAGATGAAGGGGATCAAACGCAGGGTAATGCGTTTGTAGACGGCATTTTTTTCGTCAACGATGGCCTGGGTAGCGGCGGCGCTCTGTGACATGGCGGGCTCTCTCTTTATTATGATTTTTTGCGATGCAAAGGGTAACGTTGATCGCCCTGAGAGTCTCGACCACCCTCAGGGCTGCTGTCTTTGTGCCTGAGCACAGGGTTTGCAACCAAGCCCTGTGCGGGTGAACAACCGCGCTTTGAAGGACCACCACAATGTTCGAACTCGATCACGACCTGGCCCAGGACATCGTCGACCGGGCGATGGCCATCCTGCCTTACAACGTCAACGTCATGGACAGCCAGGGGTTGATTCTCGGCAGTGGTGAACCGGAGCGGGTCAACACCCGGCACGAAGGCGCGCAACTGGTGCTGGCCAACGGGCGGGTGGTGGAAATCGATGCGCAAACCGCTATCCACCTCAAGGGCGTACAACCGGGTATCAACCTGCCGCTGTTGCTCGATCAACGGCTGATTGGCGTGCTCGGCATCACCGGCGAACCCGAGCAATTGCGCACCTACGCCGAACTGGTGCGCATGACCGCCGAGATGCTGGTGGGCCAGCGCAATCAGCAGGCCGAGCAGCAATGGCGGCGCCAGCGTTGCGATGATTTGCTGGCGTTGCTGCTCAGCGAGGCAGGGGATTCGCCGCGCTTGATCGATGAGGCGCAACAGCTAGGGCTCAAGCCGCAACTGACGCGGGTGCCGTATTTGTTCGAGCTGGGAATGGAGCACGGTCCGGGGCAAACCGTCGACGCACTCAGCGCCTGGCTGACCTCGCGCTACCCGGACAGTTGGTGCGTGAGTTCGGCCAAGTCGTCGTTGCTGTGGTGCCGGCCGGCCAACCAGGCGATCGAGAACGACCGCTTGCTGGAGAAGATCGACGGCCTCGGCTGGAATATCTTGCGCATCGCCGTGGGCGGGCAGGCCGATGGCTTGTCGGGTTTGCGCCGTTGCTATCGGCGGGTCGGCGACTTGCTGGCCTATGGGCGCGATGTACTGCCGCATTCTCGTCTGTTGACGCTGACCCGTTATCGATTGCCGGTGATGCTCTGGCGCCATCGCAACGATGATGCGCTGGACGAATTGCTCAAGCCCTTGCGCAAAGTCATCGCCAAGGACGGCAACGGCCAATTGCTGGCGACGTTGCGCAGTTGGTGCGATCACGACGGCCAGAGCCAGGCCTGCGCCGATGCGCTGGGCATTCACCGCAACAGCCTGCGTTACCGGATGGAGCGGATTGCCGAGCTCAGCGGCGTCGACCCGTTGCGCCTCGATGGCATGCTGGCGCTGTACCTCGGCGTGCAGCTACTCCCACAAACCGAAACAACACCGCCCCTGTAGGAGCCGGCTTGCTGGCGATCCACTTAACGCGGTGTTCCTGATCCACCGCGTTGTACGCAATCGCCAGCAAGCCGGCTCCTACAGGGGATGCGTAAACCTGTCGTTTTGTGAAAATGAACAATAATCCTCCGTGCCACTTGTGCAGCGGACCGGCGTTATTGTTCAGGCCGGCTGGCAGCATGGGGGCATTGGAACTGGAGAATTCGCATGAAAATCGTCATCGCCCCCGATTCGTTCAAGGACAGCCTCAGCGCACAAGGCGTGGCCGATGCCATTGCCCTTGGTCTGGTTGAAGTCTGGCCGGACGCGCAACTGGTCAAATGCCCGATGGCCGATGGTGGCGAAGGCACGGTCGAGTCGATTCTGGCTGCCTGCGAAGGTCAACTGCGTCGCACCCGCGTCAAAGGGCCGCTGGGCACAACGGTCGACGCCGCGTGGGGCTGGTTGCCCCAGAGCCTCACCGCCATCATCGAGATGGCCGAGGCCAGCGGCCTGCAACTCGTTCCGCCGGGGCAGCGCGATGCGTGCATCAGCAGCACCTTCGGCACCGGTGAGTTGATCCGCGCGGCACTCGACGCCGGGGCGCAACGGGTGATCCTGGCGATTGGCGGCAGCGCCACCAACGACGGCGGTGCGGGGGCGATGCAAGCGTTGGGCGTGAAACTGCTCGATGCACAAGGCCAAACACTGACGCCCGGCGGATTGGCACTGGCGCAACTGACGCGCATTGATCTCAGTGACATCGATCCGCGTCTGACCGACGTGCGCTTCGACATCGCCGCCGACGTCAACAATCCACTGTGCGGCCCCCACGGCGCCTCTGCGATTTTCGGCCCGCAAAAAGGCGCAACGGCTGCGCAGGTCGAGCAGCTGGATCGCGCCCTCGGGCACTTCGCCGGGCTTTGCGCCCAGGTCCTCGGCAATGACGTGCGTGACGAGCCGGGCAGCGGCGCGGCGGGTGGCCTGGGGTTTGCCGCCAAGGCCTTCCTGGGCGCGCAGTTCAAAGCCGGGGTTGAAGTGGTCGCGGAATTGGTCGGTCTGGCCGATGCGGTCAAGGGCGCCGACCTGGTGATCACCGGCGAAGGCCGTTTCGATGCGCAAACCCTGCGCGGCAAGACACCGTTTGGTGTCGCACGCATCGCCGGGCAACAGGGCGTACCGGTCATCGTCATCGCCGGCACCTTGGGTGAGGGTTATCAGGCCCTGTACGCACATGGCATCGACGCCGCGTTTGCCTTGGCGAGCGGGCCGATGACCCTGGAGCAGGCGTGCACCGAGGCGCCACGGTTGTTGCGTGAGCGTGCGAGCGACATCGCCCGGGTCTGGCGTATCGCCAAACGCAAAACCTGATACCCCACGGCCATTGTAGGAGCGAAGCTTGCTCGCGAAGGACGTCAACGATGACGCAGGTTGTCTGTATGAACGCGTTGCCCTCACGACCTTCGCGAGCAAGCTTCGCTCCTACAGGGGGATGCGGCGAACCAAAGATCAGTGTTTCACGGATGAAACACTCGTAATCCCTTGAAATATATTTCGCAAATCCCCGCAAAAATCCTCAACCCCAGCCGATACAGATATCAGGCGCACACAAACCTATTACAACAGTGGCGCCAGCCTGACCGGTTGCGGCTCCACGCCCGCCCGCCAGTGCTCACGGCAAGGACGCTCGAAGACTCCACTACCCGAGTATCGTCCTATGTCCCTGCGTAATCTGAACATCGCGCCTCGAGCTTTCCTGGGTTTTGCCTTCATTGCCTTGCTGGTCATCGTGCTGGGTGTATTTGCCGTGAGCCGCATGACGACCATTCGCCAGGCATCGGTCGACATGGAGACGACGCAACTGCCCAGCATCGGGTTTTTGGGCAACATGACGGAAAACGTCCTGCGCATGCGCATCCTCTCGTTCCGGGTGTTGGTCAACCGCGAACCCGCCGCGTTGCAGGAAGCCCAGACTCGCATCAGCGTCCTCACCGACAAGCTGCGCAGTGCCCAGGCCAGCTACGCAGCCTTGCCCGCCCAGCCAGAAGAAGCCGCGCTGTACAAGACGTTCACCGCCACCCTCGACACCTATATGCAAGCGCAGAACCAGATGATGGAACTGTCGCGGCAGAACAAGCTGGATGAGATGCGCACCCTGATCAATACGCGGATCAAGGACGGCACCGACCAGATGGGCGAGCAGCTCAATAAACTGGTGGCACTCAACACCAGCGACGCCAAGACCGCTTCGGCCGAAGCGGGCGAACACTACAGCAACGCCATCACCGGCATCGTGGTCGTTGCGGTGATTGCCGCGCTGATGACCGTGTTGCTGGCCTGGCTGTTGACCCGCAGCATCGTCACCCCGCTGAACCGTGCATTGCAGGCTGCTGAAACCATCGCGGGCGGCAACCTGCGCAACGTCATCGAAGTCGATGGCAAGGATGAACCGGCCCGTTTGCTCGGCGCCTTGTCCACCATGCAGGCCAGTTTGCGCAAAACCATCGAGCAGATCGCCGGTTCCGCCACGCAGCTGGGCGCCGCCGCCGAAGAGCTGAGCACGGTCACGCAAGAAGCGTCTCGCGGTCTGCAACAGCAAAACAATGAAATCGAACAAGCCGCCACCGCTGTCAACGAAATGACCGCCGCCGTGGAAGAAGTGGCGCGCAACGCCGTGTCGACTTCCGAAGCCTCGAACCAGTCGACCCAGGCTGCTCGTGAAGGTCGCGACCGCGTGGTGGAAACCGTCGATGCGATCCAGACCATGACCCACGACGTGCAGAACACCTCGATGATGATCGAAGGCCTGGCCGCTCAGGGCCGGGATATCGGCAAGGTGCTGGACGTGATTCGCGCCATTGCCGAGCAGACCAACCTGCTGGCACTGAACGCCGCGATTGAAGCGGCCCGTGCCGGTGAAGCCGGGCGTGGTTTTGCGGTGGTGGCGGACGAGGTGCGGGCGTTGGCTCATCGCACGGCGCAATCGACTCAGGAAATCGAGAAGATGGTGGCCGGCATCCAGAACGGTACGGGGGAGGCGGTGTCGTCGATGCAGCAAAGCAATCAGCGCACCCACAGCACCCTGGAAATGGCCCGAGCCGCCGGTGTCGCGCTGGAGCAGATCACCCAGTCGATCCATCTGATCAACGAACGCAACCTGGTGATCGCCAGCGCGTCCGAAGAGCAGGCGCAGGTGTCCCGCGAAGTTGACCGCAACCTGGTGAACATCCGCGACCTGGCAACTCAGTCCGCTGCCGGGGCCAACCAGACCAGCGCTGCCACCCACGAACTGTCGCGCCTGGCCGTTGATTTGAATGCCATGGTGGCGCGTTTCGTGATTTGAGATAGGGTTGAGACTAGGAACACGCGCGATTGGAGAAATACATGCGCTATTCAGCCTTGACCCAACGAATTGCCGGAGACGGCGCTGCGGCCTGGCAGATTCATTACCGAGCATTGGAACTACGAGAGCAGGGCGTCGATGTGTTGCTGTTGTCGGTGGGCGATCCGGACTTCGATACGCCGCGTCCCATCGTCCAGGCGTGCATTGACAGCCTGCTGGCTGGCGACACGCATTACTCGCAAGTGCGCGGCAGTCGCGGGCTACGCGACAGCATCGTCAACCGTCACCGGCGTTGCAGCGGTCAGGAGGTCGATGCGGATCAGGTGATTGTGACGCCCGGCGCCCAGTGCGGGGTGTATTCGGTCGTGCAATGCCTGCTTGATCCGGGCGATGAAGTGATCGTCGCCGAACCGATGTACGTGACTTATGAAGGCGTGTTCGGCGCCTGCGGGGCGAAAGCGGTGCCGGTGGCGGTGCGTCCGGAGAACGGCTTTCGCGTTGATCCGGCGGATGTCGCGGCGCTGATCACGCCGAAAACCCGCGCGCTTTTGCTCAACAGTCCGAACAACCCTTCCGGTGCCAGTCTGTCGCTGAAGATCTGGCAGGAACTGGCGTCGCTGTGCATTCGGCACAACCTGTGGTTGATCAGTGACGAGGTTTACAGCGATCTGTTGTACGAGGGCGAGCACATCAGCCCGGCCAGCCTGCCGGGCATGGCCGAGCGCACCGCGACGCTCAACAGCCTGTCGAAATCCCATGCCATGAGCGGCTGGCGGGTCGGTTGGGTGATCGGGCCCAAACCCTTGATTGACCATCTGGAACATCTGTCGTTGTGCATGCTGTTCGGCATTCCGGACTTTGTGCAGAAGGCGGCGCAGGTTGCGCTGGAGGGTGATCTGCCGGAAGTGGCGATGATGCGCGAAGAATACCGTCAACGCCGTGACCTGGTGTGCGCGAGCCTGAGTGCGTGCCCGGGGGTGCGGGCGGTTCGGCCGGATGGCGGGATGTTTGTGATGGTTGATGTGCGCCAGACCGGGTTGTCTGCCCAGCACTTCGCCGAGCGCCTGCTGGAGGGCTATGGCGTTTCGGTGCTGGCCGGCGAAGCGTTCGGGCCGAGCGCTGCGGGGCACATCCGGATCGGGTTGGTGGTGGATCAACGGAAACTGGCGGATGCGTGTCGACGGATTGCGTTGTGTGCGGCGGATCTTTTGGAAGCTCGGCGCGCCTGAGGGCCTCTTCGCGGGCAAGCCTCGCTCCTACAGAAGTTCGCGATTCCTCTGTAGGAGCGAGGCTTGCCCGCGAAGACTGACTGACGGGCGCTACATCTCTTAATCCTTCCAGGCCCGCGTATTCACCAGATTCTTCGGCCGCTCACCCGCCAACGCTGCCAACAGATTGTCCACCGCACACGTCGCCATCGCTTCGCGCGTCTCATGGGTCGCCGAGCCAATGTGCGGCGTTGCCACCACGTTGTTCAGTTGCAACAGCGGCGAGTCCGGGTTCAGCGGTTCGCGTTCGAACACATCCAGCCCCGCTGCGCGAATCTGCCCGGAACGCAACGCTTCGATCAGCGCTGTCTCGTCCACCACTTTGCCCCGCGAGATATTGATGAAGATCGTCTCTGGACGCATCAGCGCAAACTGTTCAGCACCGATCAGCCCCTCGGTTTCCACTGTCAGCGGCAATGTCAGGCAAACGAAATCGGCCTGCTGCAACAGCTCCGGCAGGCTGCGGTATTGCGCATTGAAGCGCTGTTCCACCGCCGGTTTCGGCGAGTGGCTGTGATAGATCACCGGCATGCCGAAACCGAAATGCCCGCGTTGGGCCAACGCTTCGCCGATCCGCCCCATGCCAATGATGCCCAGGGTTTTACCGTGCACATCGCTGCCGAAATGCACGGGGCCGATGTTGCGGTTCCACTGGCCGGCACGAACCATGTTCGCCAGTTCCACCACGCGCCGGGCCGTCGCGAGGATCAGCGCAAAACCGGTGTCGGCGGTGGTTTCGGTGAGCACGTCCGGGGTATTGCTGAGCAGGATTCGCCGCTCGGTCAGGTAGTCGATGTCGTAGTTGTCGACGCCCACCGAAACGCTGGCGATGGCGCGCAGATTCGGCGCCAGGTCCAGCAGGCCCGCGTCCAGTTTCAGACTGGCACCGAGCAACCCGTGAGCGCGGGGCAGGGCCTCGCGCAGTTGCGCCAGGCCATCGGCGTCGAGGTTGTCGATCAACGTCACGTCGGTCTGCTCATGCAGGCGAGCCATCAGCAACGGCGAGAGTTTCTTGTACAGCACGACCTGCTTTTTCATCGTATTCATCTCTGCATCAATTCAAGGATGGGCGGCGGTCGGGCGTGTTTGCGCAACCGCAGGACGTTCCCGGTCGCTGGCGCCGGGCTTGAGGAGAATCGTCAGCACCACCGAAAACATCAGCGCGCCGCTCATCAGCAGGTACGACGCGCCCGGCGAACCGGTGGAGCTGTTCAGGTAACCGACCAGATAAGAGCCGCCAAACGAGCCCAGCGCGCCCATGCTGTTGATCAACGCCATGGCGCCACCGGCGACGTTGGCCGGGAGGATTTCCGGGATGATCGCGAAGAACGGTCCGTAAGGCGCGTACATGCAGGCCCCGGCAATCACCAGCAGGGTGTACGACCACCAGAAATGTTCGGCGCCCAGCGCGTACGATCCGTAGAACGCAATCGAGGCGATCAGCAGCGGCGGCCAGACAAAGCGTTTGCGCTTTTGCAGTTTGTCCGAGCCCCAGGACACCAGCAGCATCCCGATCACCGCCGCCAGATACGGCAGCGCCGACAGCCAGCCGGCTTCGACCATGTCCATTTGCGCGCCGGCCTTGAGGATCGACGGCAGCCACAGCACGAAGCCGTAGACGCCGATGCTCCAGCAGAAAAATTGCAGGGCCAGGATGATCACTTTCGGCGAGCGGAAGGCTTCGGCGTAGTTCTTCACCGCCTTGATGCCCACCTGTTCGGCGGCGAGGGCGCTTTCCAGATCGTGCTTTTCGGCGTCGCTGAGCCACTTGGCCTGGGCCGGACGATCATCCGCCAGGCGCCACCAGATAAACGCCCAGAGCACTGCCGGCAAACCTTCGATGATAAACATCCAGCGCCAGCTGTAATGCTGCACCAGATAGCCCGACACCACCGACATCCAGAGCATGGTCACCGGGTTGCCGAGGATCAGGAAGGTGTTGGCCCGCGAGCGCTCGGCACGGGTGAACCAGTGGCACAGGTAGATCAGCATGGCCGGCATCACCGCGGCTTCGACCACGCCGAGCATGAAGCGAATGACGATCAGCCAGTAGGCGTTGGAGACAATCCCGGTGAGCGTCGCCAGGCTGCCCCAGAGAATCAGGCTGACGAAAATCAGTTTCTTCACACTGTGTTTTTGCGCGTAGATCGCGCCCGGCACCTGGAAGAAAAAGTAGCCGAGGAAGAACAGTGCGCCGAGCATCGACGACAGGCCTGGCGTGATCATCAAGTCGGCGGCCATCCCGGAGGCGGCGGCGAATCCGTAGTTGGCGCGGTCCAGGTACGCCAGGCTATAGGTGATGAATACGATGGGCATGATGTACCACCAGCGGCGGGTGGCGAGCGTTGCGGTTTTCATGAGTGGTGCTCCTGAGCTTGTTGTTTTTGTCGCAGCAGGTAACGGGTCAGATCAAGCTTTTGCAGTGGTAGTGATGGCCTCTTCGCGAGCAAGCTTCGCTCCTACAGGTTCGCGCTAAACCTGTAGGAGCGAGGCTTGCCCGCGAACAGCGGTCTCGAATTCGATGGACATCTCGGATCGGGTCGGCAACCCCTCCATATCCCCGCGACTCTGTACCGCACGGCTGCCAATCCAGTTGGCGCGTTTCACGGCGTCGGCAACGCTGTGGTTTTCCAGCAGCGCGCTGATCATGCCGACGGCAAACCCGTCACCGGCACCGACCGTGTCGACCACTGTTTCCACGGGCACACCCGCCACGAAACCTTCATCCAGATGCGTGCGGTAATACGCGCCGTGCGGGCCGAGCTTGATCGCCACCGCTTCGGCACCCTGGTCGAGGTAAAACGCGGCGATGTCAGCCGGGTCTTCATAGCCGGTCAGCAAGCGACCTTCGCTCAAACCCGGCAGCACCCAGTCGGCGAGGGCGGCGAGGCGGTTGATTTCGCTGATCATCTGTTGCGTGCTGGCCCACAGGCTCGGGCGCAGGTTCGGGTCGAAGGACACGCTGCGCCCGGCTTCGCGCATGCGCGTCATCAGTTCGAAAGACATCTGTCGCGCCGTTTCCGAGAGTGCCGGAGGAATGCCGGTGGCGTGCAAGTGCCGCGCCTTGAGCAGTTCGGGGATGATCGACTGCGGCGACAGATGACTCGCCGCCGAGCCGCGCCGAAAGTACTCGACCCTGGGATCGTCGCCATCGTCGGTACGTGACTTGAGCTGAAACCCTGTCGGGTGTGCGGCATCGAGGGCAACGTTACTGCAATCCAGGCCTTCCTTTTTCAAGGTGTCGATTACGAAGCGGCCCAGAGAGTCGTCACCGACCCGGCTCAGCCACGTCACCTTGAACCCCAGTCGCGATAAACCGATGGCGACGTTGCTGTCGGCCCCGGCAATGCGTTTGTGGAAGTGGTCGACGTTGGCGAGGTCGCCATTTTGATCGGCGACAAACATCGCCATGGTTTCGCCGAACGACAGGATATCGATCTCAGACATGAGCGCTCTCCAGGCGTGCTTGCCCCAAGTGGGCGAGGGCGGCGACATGCTCGGTGGTGAGCTGCACCAGGTCATCGGCTTGCAGCGGATATTCCGCGGCCCGCATCACGCCTTGGGCCATGTGCCGCAGCAGTTGTTCCCACGAATGCAGGTCGCTGGCAGCAGGCGGCATGGCGACCAGTTTGCCATCGGCCCGGCGTGACACGGCTTTGCAGTGCACGTAGCCAACGTGGCGCCCGAGCAGGCGCGCGGCGCTGCTGGCGGACTGGTCCTGCCAGTGCCAGTTGCCGATGTCGAAGGTCATTTTGATCGGCAGATTGTGTTGCTCGACCGCTGCGAAAAAACGCTGGAACGGTTCGATGCGGCCACCGTGCAGGGTCTGATCGTTTTCCACCAGCAGTTGCACGGCGCTTTTGCCCAGGATCCGGGCGAGGGTTTGCAGGTCGCTGGTGTCGGTGAAGTAACCAAGGGACACCTTCAGCCATTTGGCGCCGAAGGCCTGGGCGCGTTGCAGGGCGGTGATCAGTTGCGGATTGGGTTTCGACTGGCCGGCCAGCCACAGTTCCATCGGCGAGGAATACACGCTTTCGAGGCCTTGCGCCTGGGTGGCATCGGCCAGTTGGGCGGGGTCTTCGACGGTCAGCAATTCTTCGCGCCATTCGATGTGGCTGGCGCCCGCAGCGGCGAGGATATCGATGAAACTGCCTTGACCGCGCTGGCGGACGAGGTCGGCGCCGTAGCTGGAGAGGCTGATGGAAACGGGTGGTTTATGCATTGTCATGGACCTCTGAAACCGGTTTCATTTTTGTTCAAAAAAAAGGATGAAATTTTGTGGTGGTCTTTCGGGCCTCATCGCGAGCAGGCTAGCTCCCACAGTGGCGCTATGTTCGCAAATCCAATGTGGGAGCTAGCCTGCTAGCGATGAGGCCTTCACATTCACCGAAGATTCCCTCTGGTCGACCCACGCACAATCAACCGCGCCGAAAAATCCATCGTCCGCACCGGCCCGCCATCTCCGCGCAAGCGCTTGAGCAAGCATTCAAACGCACTTGCACCCATCTCGGTCGTCGGTTGGGCGAGGGCGGTGATGCCGCTGCCCACCAGCGGGTACCAATCCAGATCATCGAGGGCGATCAAGCCGACATCCTCGAACAACGTGCACTGCAATTCGCGCAACGCATGGGTCGCGGCCAGCGCCGCAATCCCGTTCGCGCAGAACAGCGCCTTCGGGCCGGGGCCGGGGGTATCGAGAAAGGTTTTGAGGTTTGCCGTGAGGTCACTACCGGTTTCGATCATCGTTCCGCGCAGCGCCGAACGCCGGGCGATCTGCGCCTTGAAACTGCTGACCCGTTCGATCCGCGAACTGGTGCCGTCAAACGGTTCGGTGACCAGCAGCACATCGCGGTAACCGCGTTCTTCAAGGTGGGCGATGGCGATCTCGACCGCTGCCGGGTTGTCCAGCCCGACCATGTCACTTTCGAGGTGCTCGACCTTGCGGTCCACCAGCACCAAGGGCATCTCCCGATGCAGTTCCTGCAATTCGTCGCGGTGGTGGCCGAGGGTGTTCACGATCAGCCCTTCGATGTTGTACGAGCGCAGCAGGGCCAGGTGCTGGCATTCCTGCTCGTCATCGCGGTCGGTGTTGCACACCACCAGGCTGTAGCCGTGTTGACGGCAGGCGGTTTCCACCCCATGCATCACGGCAATCGAATAAGGGTTGCGGATGTCGGCGACCAGCATGCCGATCAGGCGGGTTCGTCCACGTTTCAGACCGCGAGCCATCTGGTTCGGGCGATAACCCAGTTCGGCAATCGACTGTTCGATGCGCAACGCAATCGCATCGGACAGCAAGGCGCGATCCTCGCCGATGAACCGCGACACGCTGGCCTTGGAGACCTTGGCGTGTTCGGCGACATCAAGCATGGTCACGCGGCTGCGCTGGGCGGCGGAGAAATCGTTCACGGTCTGAAACCTTCTTATTGGAGTTATAAGGTCCGTGCGTTTGAGATCGCACTGAAACCGGTTTCAGAAGACACCAAAAGCGAATATGCCGTCAAGCCCCGCATCGTCGATTGTCCGACAATGGCCGACGAATGGGATTCAGGCCCAAAGACTCAACCAGGCCGATCCCAACAGCAACAGGGCCATGCAGCGATTGAAGCGTTGCATTGAGCGAGGTGAGCGCAACCAGCGCGTGGAGCCCGCGCCGAGCAACGCCCAGACCCCAAGGCAGGGCAGGGAAATCAGAAAGAACGCCAGCGACAACACCATCACATGGGTCAGGCGCTGTTCGCCGGCCCCGGCAAATACACTGACAACCGCCAGCGCCATCATCCAGGTTTTCGGGTTGATCAGTTGCAGGCCGGCAGTGCCCAAAAGACCGAGCCGGGCATCGGCATCTTGGGTGGTGACGGCCTCTGCCGGGGCGTTGAAAATTTGCCAGGCGAGGTAACTCAGCCAAGCCACGCCGATCCACTGCATGGCGGTTTGCACGAAGGGCCAAGCGGTCAACGACGCTCCGGCACCGCTGCCGACCAACAACACAATTGTCGCGGCGCTGGCACAGGCGCCGAAGATGATCGGCACGGCGGCCACCAAGCCGTATCGGGCACTGTTGCTCAACACCAGAATGTTGGTCGGGCCGGGCGTGATCGACGCCACGAACGCAAACAACAGGAAGGGCAGTAACGTCGGGAAAGTGGACAGCATCGCGGGCAAACTCCGGTGAAGATCTTTGAAGTCGATCTTCACAATCCCACGGTCAACTGTCTGGAAGATTTGAGCAGCGCTTGCGATACAACGCGGGCGTCAGGCCGTAGGCCCGCACGAACCAACGGCCCAGATGACTCTGGTCGGCGAACCCCAACGTCATGGCCACCGTGGCCGGTTGTTCGCCTCGGGCCAGCATTCTGCGGGCCGTGGCCAGGCGCAATTGCACCAGATAGGCGTGCGGGGCGATGCCGTAAGCAGCCTTGAACGCGCGGGTCAGGCGAAAGCGATCGACGCCCGTTGCGGCGGCCAGTTGGTCGAGGCCGATGTCCTCGTGGGCATGGGCGTGCAGATACTCCCGAGCCTTTTGCGCCACCAACGGCAATCGCGGGTCTTCGCCATAACGGGCACGCCAGTGCAGGTGAGTGGTGAGGCGTTCGAGCAGGCTGTCGAGGGCCGTCTGGCGGACGATTTTCAGCTCGCCGTTGTGCAGCGCCTGAAACGCCAGGCTGGTGGCGTGGGCCAGGCGCACGTCGGTGGCCAGGGTATTGGCGAAGCTCAATTGACTGTTGTCCGGCGCGTTGTCGAACACGGCACTGAGTTCGCGCTTCAACCATTGCGGGTCGAGGTACAGCATGCGGTAGGTGAAACCGTCGACCGTCGGTGCTTCGCCATCATGGATGTCACCCGGTTCGAGCAAAAACACCTTGCCCGGCGTGCTCTGGTGCCGGGCCCGCCGGCAGTTGAATTGCTGCACCCCTTGCTCGGTGACGCCCACCAGATAGCTGTCATGCCAGTGCGGATCGTAGGCGTGGCCCTCGAAATGCGCGCGCAGCGTCTCGATGCCGGTGTCGGCGTCCTGGGCCAGGTCGATCCAGTTGTGAGTGGTCATGCTGCACCTGCGAGACGGATTGCCGGGTTATTTAACGCCCGTGGCGAGGGCGATGCCTAGAACGTTTGTGCACGGCTCAGTTGAACAGGCCCGCAGCGATG
This sequence comes from Pseudomonas sp. PDM02, assembly GCF_014852285.1. Lineage (NCBI taxonomy): Bacteria > Pseudomonadati > Pseudomonadota > Gammaproteobacteria > Pseudomonadales > Pseudomonadaceae > Pseudomonas > Pseudomonas sp. PDM02. The sequence goes on from NZ_JACVBL010000003.1 coordinate 82,027, forward strand.
TTGATCGAGAATCCGAGAATCGCGGTGTTGAACAGAAAACCGATCAGCGACTGCGCGAGCACAATCTTGCGCAATTCCCGAGTGGCCACGCCGACATCGGAGGTCTGCACGGCTGCGCTGATGGTGAACGAGAAATACAGGAAGTCCCAATAATTGGGGGTGGTAAGCCCTTCAGCGAAGCGCAAAGCCTGGTCTTTGCCGGCCCAGGTGTAGAACAGGCGGGCGTAATGCACGCTGAAAATCACCCCGATCAACAGCCATGAACCGATGACGGTCAGTGCGGTAAACCCGTAATGCAACAGCTTGCGGGTGGTTTCCAGGTCCTTGCTGCCGACCAGTTCGAAGGTGATGGTCGCCAGGCTGGCGATGGCGGCGATGCACACCACGAACAGCACCAGCCCGGCGTTCTCGTCTTCGACTTCGGCAATGCGTTTCACATCCGGCGCTTTGGCGCGGGCGGCGAGCCAGAGCATCAGCACCAGATACGACCAGACCCCGGCGTTCCAGCCGAAGAGGATTTTGCTGATGATCGAATCGGCCGGAGCCAGAATGCCCACCGCAACACCGAGGGTCGCAGCGGCGGACAGGCGAGGGTGGGTGCGGGCGAGGAAGGGCATGGAGGCTCGATGGGTTGGGGTATTGCAAACACCTTAGCCCAGCGTGGCCCCCTCTGACCAACCACGATCCCTGTAGGAGCGAGGCTTGCCCGCGAAGGCGGTGTGTCAGTCGAGTTAATTATTGACTGTTACAACGCCTTCGCGGGCAAGCCTCGCTCCTACAAGGGGGATGTGTGCGGTCAGATGTTTTTGTGGCGTTTACGCACCAGTTTCATCACCACCACAAAAAACACCGGCACAAACACCACCGCCAGTGTCGCGGTGATCATCCCGCCAATCACCCCGGTGCCGATGGCTTGCTGGCTTGCCGAGCTCGCGCCTGTGGCGATCGCCAGCGGCACGACGCCGAGGATGAACGCCAGGGACGTCATGACGATTGGCCGCAGACGCAGGCGCGCGGCTTGCAGGGTGGCGTCGATCAGGTCGTGGCCTTCGTCGTACAGGCTCTTGGCGAACTCGATGATCAGGATCGCGTTCTTCGCCGACAGGCCGATGATGGTGATCAGCCCGACCTTGAAGAACACGTCGTTGGGCATCCCGCGCAAGGTCACGGCCAACACCGCGCCGAGCACGCCGAGCGGCACCACCAGCAGCACCGAAGTCGGAATCGACCAGCTCTCATACAACGCCGCCAGGCACAGGAACACGATCAACAGCGACAACCCGAGCAGGATCGGCGCCTGGCTGCCGGACAGCCGTTCCTGCAGCGATAACCCGGTCCATTCCTGGCCCAGGCCCGCAGGCCCTTGCGCGACCAGTCGCTCGATTTCCGCCATGGCTTCACCGGTGCTGTGGCCTGGTGTCGGTTCACCGGAAATACTGATCGCCGGATAGCCGTTGTAACGGGTCAACTGCGCCGGGCCCTGAGTCCATTTGGCCTGGACGAACGCGGACAGCGGCACCATTTTCCCGCTGCTGTTGCGCACGTGGATCTTCAGCAGGTCGGCGACCTGACTGCGTTGATCGCCTTCAGCCTGGACCACCACCCGCTGCATCCGCCCCTGATTGGGGAAGTCGTTGATGTAAGCCGAACCGACAGCGGTGGACAGCACGCTGCCGATGTCGGTAAACGAAACCCCCAGCGCATTCGCCTGTTTACGGTCGACGATCAGTTGCACCTGCGGCGCTTCGGCCAGCGCGCTTTCGCGCACGTTCATCAGGATCGGACTTTTCTCGGCGGCCGCCAGCAACGCGGTACGCGCCTGCATTAGCGTGGCATGGCCGAGACCGCCACGGTCCTGCAAGCGGAACTCGAAACCGCTGGAGGTACCGAGGCCGTCCACCGGCGGCGGCAGGACCGAGAACGCCATGGCGTCCTTGATCTGGCTCAGCGCGATGTTGGCGCGGTCGGCAATCGAACTCGCCGAGTCGTCGCTGCCGCGATCCGACCAGTCTTTCAACGTGGTAAACGCCAACGCCGCGTTCTGCCCGCTGCCGGAGAAGCTGAAGCCAAGAATCACCGTGCTGTCGCCGACGCCCGGTTCGGTGGCGTTGTGCGCTTCGATCTGCTCGACCACCTGCAACGTGCGATTTTTGCTCGCACCGGGTGGCAGTTGAATGTCGGTGATGGTGTAACCCTGATCCTCCACCGGCAGGAACGAAGAGGGCAGACGACTGAAGCACAGCCCCAGACCGATCAGCAGCACGCCGTAGATCAGCAGGTAACGACCGCTGCATTTCAGCGCATAAGCGACCCAGCCCTGATAGCGCTCGGTCAGTTGCTCGAAGCGTCGGTTGAACCAGCCGAAGAAGCCGCCCTTGGCGTGATGCTCACCCTTGGCAATCGGCTTGAGCAGCGTTGCGCAGAGCGCCGGGGTCAAGGTCAGGGCGAGGAAGGCCGAAAACAGAATCGAGGTGGCCATCGACAGCGAGAATTGCCGGTAGATCACCCCGACCGAACCCTGCATGAACGCCATTGGAATAAACACGGCGACCAGCACCAGGGTGATGCCGATGATCGCCCCGGTGATCTGCTTCATCGCTTTGCGCGTCGCCTCTTTGGGCGACAGGCCTTCGGTGGCCATGATCCGTTCGACGTTTTCCACCACCACGATGGCGTCGTCCACCAGAATGCCGATGGCCAGCACCATGCCGAACATGGTCAGTACGTTGATCGAGAACCCCAGCGCGAGCATGGTCGCAAAGGTGCCCATCAGCGCCACTGGCACCACGAGGGTCGGAATCAGCGTGTAGCGGAAGTTTTGCAGGAACAGGAACATCACCGCGAACACCAGCACCATCGCTTCGATCAGGGTGTAAACCACTTTGGTGATCGAGACTTTGACGAAAGGCGAGGTGTCGTACGGGATCTTGTATTCCACATTGGCCGGGAAGTAGCGCGCCAGTTCATCCATCTTCGCCCGCACCAGCGTCGCAGTGCTGAGGGCGTTGGCGCCGGGCGACAATTGCACGCCGACGGCGGTGGACGGCTTGCCGTTCAGACGCGTGCCAAACTGGTATTCCTGACTGCCGATCTCGACCCGCGCCACATCACCGATGCGCACGGTGGAACCGTCCGGATTGGCCTTGAGCACGATGTCAGCGAATTCTTCCGGGGTCGACAGCTGGCCTTTGACCAGAACGGTTGCGGTGATTTCCTGGGTGGTGCGGGTCGGCAGGTCGCCGATGCTGCCGGCCGAAACCTGGGCGTTCTGCGCAACGATGGCCGCGTTGACGTCGGCCGGTGTCAGGTTGAAACCGATCAGTTTCTGCGGGTCGATCCAGATCCGCATCGCCCGCTCGGCGCCGTACAGCTGGGCCTTGCCGACACCGTCCAGGCGCTTGATCTCGTTCATCACGTTGCGCGCCAGGTAATCGCTGAGCGCCACGTCGTCGAGTTTGCCGTCAGTAGACGTCAGGGTGATCAGCAACAGGAAACCGGCGGAGACTTTCTCCACCTGCAAACCTTGCTGGTTGACCGCCTGCGGCAGGCGCGACTCGATGACTTTCAGGCGGTTCTGCACATCCACCTGAGCCATCTCCGGGTTGGTGCCCGGTTGAAAAGTCGCCTTGATCGTGGCGCTGCCGAGGCTGCTTTGCGATTCGAAATACAACAGGTGATCGGCGCCGTTGAGCTCTTCCTCGATCAGGCTGACCACGCTTTCGTCCACGGTTTGCGCCGAGGCGCCCGGGTACACGGCGTAGATTTCGATCTGCGGTGGCGCGACATCGGGGTACTGCGCCACCGGCAACTGCGGAATGGACAGGGCACCGGCCAGCAGGATGAACAGGGCAACCACCCAGGCGAACACCGGGCGGTCGATAAAGAACTGCGGCATAGAAAAGCGTCCTGCTTACTGACCAGAAACCTGGGCAAGTGGAAGAGGGGAGTCGTCGATCTGTACTTTCTCGCCGGGCTTGGCGTGTTGCAGGCCTTCGATGACGATGCGGTCGCCGGACTTGAGGCCTGCAGTGACGATCCAGCGATCGTTTTGCACGGCGCCCAGCTCTACGGTTTGCTGGCCGACGCGCAGTTCCGCATCGAGCACCAGCACCTGCGCAACACCCGCGCTGTCGCGTTGAATGGCGCGTTGCGGCACGCTGATGCCTTGCTGGTTCACCGCTTGTTCCAGGCGCACCCGCACGAAGCTGCCCGGCAGCAAGTCGAGGTCCGGGTTGGGAAACTCGCTGCGCAGGATGATCTGGCCGGTGCCCGGATCGACGGTGATGTCGGTGAACAGCAGCTTGCCCGGCAGCGGATAGAGGCTGCCGTCGTCCTGAATCAGCGTGGCTTTGGCCTGACCCTGACCCACTTCCTGCAACTGACCGGAACGGAAGGCGCGGCGCAGGTCGTTGAGTTCGCGGGTCGACTGGGTGAGGTCGGCATGAATCGGGTTCAACTGCTGGATCAATGCCAGCGGCGTGGTTTCGTTCTGCCCGACCAATGCGCCTTCGGTGACGAGTGCGCGGCCGATGCGCCCGGAAATGGGGGCGGTGACGGTGGCGTACCCGAGATTCAACTTCGCTCGATCCACGGCGGCTTTATTGGCCGCGACTTCAGCGGCGGTTTGCCGTACGGCGGCCCGGGCGTTGTCGTAATCCTGGCCGCTGATGGCATTGCCTTCGATCAACTGGGCGTAGCGCTGTTCTTGCAGCCTGGCCTGGTAGGCGTTGGCCTCGGCCTTGCGCAGCGAGGCTTCGGCGCTGTCCAGGTCAGCCTTGAACGGTGCCGGATCGATGCGGAAAAGCACATCGCCTTTTTTCACGTCGCTGCCTTCGTGGAAGGCGCGTTGCAACACCACGCCGGCGACACGGGCGCGCACTTCGGCAATCCGTGGCGCGGCGATCCGTCCGCTCAATTCGCTGGTGATCGACAGGGGCCGCGGTTTGATGGTCTCGATGCGCACGGTGGCCAACGGCGCCTGCTCTTCAGCGCTCGTGGATTTGTCACACGCGCTCAGCGTCAACGCCAGGGCAAGCAGGCTGAGCTTGGCAAGCAGGTTCTTCGACATGTAAATACCCCAATAATGAACTCCCGCATCCTACGGGGAGGCGACGAGGGTAGCGGTGAAGCTTTGTTGGTGCTGTGTGAAATTGTGTAATGGTTTTGCTCAGGCGCGGGTGAGGGCGTATATCCTTCACGGCTTGAAATTTATTGCGCCTGTCAGGCCGCCTTCGCGGGCAAGCCTCGCTCCTACAGGATTTGTGTCGTCCGCGAAATCCATGACCGACAACAATCCCTGTAGGAGCGAGGCTTGCCCGCGAAGAGGCCTGAACAGCCGCCACTGCACTCTCTGGAAACACCCATGCCCAACATCCTCCTGGTCGAAGACGACACCGCGCTCTCCGAGTTGATTTCCAGCTACCTGGAACGCAACGGCTACTCCGTCAGCGTGATCAGCCGCGGCGACCACGTGCGCGAGCGTGCGCGGGTCAATCCGCCGGACCTGGTGATCCTCGACCTGATGTTGCCGGGCCTCGACGGCCTGCAAGTCTGTCGCTTGTTGCGCGCGGATTCGGCCACGCTGCCGATCCTGATGCTCACTGCCCGCGACGACAGCCACGATCAGGTGCTGGGCCTGGAAATGGGCGCCGATGACTACGTCACCAAACCCTGCGAACCCCGCGTGTTGCTGGCCCGCGTTCGTACGCTGTTGCGCCGCAGCAGCCTCAGCGAACCGCAGACTGCCAACGACCGCATCCTCATGGGCAATTTGTGCATCGACCTGTCCGAACGCACCGTGACCTGGCGTGAACAACTGGTCGAGCTGTCCAGCGGCGAATACAACTTGCTGGTGGTGCTGGCCCGGCATGCCGGCGAAGTGTTGAGCCGCGACCAGATTCTGCAACGCCTGCGCGGCATCGAATTCAACGGCACCGACCGCTCGGTGGACGTGGCGATTTCCAAACTGCGACGCAAGTTCGACGACCACGCCGGCGAGGCGCGCAAGATCAAGACTGTTTGGGGCAAGGGTTACCTGTTCAGCCGTTCCGAGTGGGAATGCTGAGGCGATGTTCAGAATCCTCTTTCGCCTGTACCTGGTGACGATCATTTCGTACAGCGCGGCGATCTATCTGGTGCCGGACGTGGTGATCAAGGTCTTCCAGGAGCGCTTTGTCACCTACAACCTCGATTACTCGCGCGGGTTGCAGTCGCTGATCGTCAAACAGTTTCACGCCGTGCCCGAAACGCAGTGGCCGGCGTTGGCGGCGGAGATGGACAAGGAGTTCAACCCGCTGCACATCGTCCTCAGCCGCAATGACGATGACGGCCTGACCCTGACGGAACAGAAACGTTTGCAGCGTGGCGAGAATGTCGTGCGCATCGGCGACTGGGGCTGGCGCACGCTGGCGGTGGCACCGTTGAACTCGCAAACCGTCGTGCAAATGGTCGTGCCGCCGGACCCGCTGGACGTGAATTTGCTGTACTGGAGCATCAACGTGCTGATCGGCGCGACCATGCTCGCGTGCCTGTTGCTGTGGCTGCGCCCGCACTGGCGCGACCTGGAGCGGCTCAAAGGCACGGCTGAACGCTTCGGCAAGGGGCATTTGAGCGAGCGCACCCAGATCCCCACCCACTCCAACATCGGCAGCCTGGCCAACGTTTTCGACACCATGGCCGGCGATATCGAAAACCTGCTGAACCAGCAGCGGGATTTGCTCAACGCGGTTTCTCACGAGTTGCGCACACCGCTGACCCGCCTGGATTTTGGCCTCGCGCTGGCACTGTCCGACGATTTGCCGGCTGCCAGTCGGGAGCGCCTGCAAGGGCTGGTCGCGCACATTCGTGAACTGGATGAGTTGGTGCTGGAGCTGCTGTCCTATAGCCGCTTGCAAAATCCGGCCCGGCTACCGGAACAGGTGGAAGTGTCGCTGGATGAGTTCATCGACAGCATTCTGGGCAGTGTCGATGAGGAGCTGGAATCCCCTGAAATCGTGATCGACGTGCTGCTTCACGGCCAGCTCGAACGCTTCACACTCGATCCTCGGCTGACTGCCCGGGCGATTCAGAACCTGCTGCGCAACGCGATGCGCTACTGCGAGAAGCGTATTCAGATCGGGGTTCAGGTCTGTGCCAAGGGGTGTGAAATCTGGGTCGATGACGACGGGATCGGCATTCCCGATGACGAACGCGAGCGGATTTTCGAGCCGTTTTATCGACTGGATCGCAGTCGCGATCGGGCGACGGGTGGCTTTGGCCTGGGATTGGCGATCAGTCGGCGGGCGCTGGAGGCACAGGGCGGCACGCTCACCGTCGAACCGTCTCCGCTGGGCGGCGCACGGTTCCGTTTGTGGTTACCGGTCCCGGCCTGATGACCGCCGCAAAACCTGTGTAGGAGCCGGCTTGCCGGCGATGGCGTCCTTGAATTCAACGCAATGTCTGATGGCCCCATCGCCAGCAAGCCGGCTCCTACAGGTCACGCGCTTAGCCGACTGCGCAACACCTTCGCCATCTCCTCCAGCTCCGACGCCGGGTTGTGCCCGATCAGCATCCACGCATGTTCCATGTCCGCCCAATACACCACGTTCATTCCGTGCCGACGCTCGTGGGCGAAGTGGCGACTGCCGCTGTTTGAGCGGGTGACGCACAACGCCATGGGGCCGTGCGCCGGGTCCAGATACGTAATCTGGGCGATGGGCATGCCGTCGTATTCGAGGATTTGTGCGCGTTTGAGCTCAACGCGTGGCAGGCTCAATTGAGCCGGCAAAAGGCGCAGCCCCAGGCGTGCGTCGATGGTGTGCAATTGCGCGCGTTGAGTGGCTTCGTCGCTGGGCAAGTGTTCCAGGGTTTGCGGCACGTACATCGACATGTAGTCCGCCACCAGCCCTCGCCAGCTGGATTTGTGCTGGCTCGCCTGCCAGCCAAGGAACAACCGGTCCGCGAGCACGCCGCTCAACACCAGGCCGGCTGCCGCCGCGAGGAACCGGCGCCGATTTATCGCCGGCCGGGCAGGCGAGGGCAAGGTGTCGAGCATCGCTTGCAGGCGGTCCACGGGCGCCTGTTGCGCCAGTTCGTCGTAGGCGGCCTTGAACGGCAGGCTGCTGCGGGCCAGCCATTGAAGGCGCAGGTTGAGCATCGAGTCTTCGGCGATGACTGCGTCGATGCGGCTGCGCTGATCGCTATCGAGTTGGTCGTCGAGGTAGGCCACCAGTTGCTCGTCCGTAGGCATCGTGTGATCGTTCATCGACGTTCTCCTGTGGAAGGGTTCGACACCGCGTGCAAGGGCGGGTACTCGGCCAGTTTCGCCCGCGCCGCGGCCAGGCGGCTCATGACCGTGCCGATGGGCACGTCCAGGACTTCGGCGACTTCGCGATAGGACAGGCCCTCCACGTAGGCCAGAAATACCGTTTCGCGTTGCGCTTCAGGCAGCGCATCGACGCGCCGAATCACCTGCGTGGCGAGCACGTGGGTTTGCGCGGCGTATTCACCGTCGAACGACAAGGCGTTGTCGGCATCCACCAGCCCCTGGCCCTGACGCACCCGGCGCGAGCGCACTTCGTTGAGCCAGATCGAATGCAGAATGCTCAGCAGCCAGCGGTCCAGGCGGCTGCCGGGGACAAATTGCCCGGCACACTCCAGCGCCCGCACGCAGGTGGCCTGCACCAGGTCTTCGGCGACATGCCGCTGCCGGGACAGCAGCAGGCCGTAGCGCCATAAGCGCGCCAGGTGCTGGCCCAGCTCTGCCCGTATTGCCTGATCGCTGGCGATGGCGACCTCCGTCCTGTCAGGTTTTCGATGAATCGTTAATGGCTTCAGCCAGGTCCCGGTATTCCTCGCAGGTGCTGCCGCAGATCGATTTTATCTGCTGCAACTGCTCCTGGGCGAGATCCAGCCGACCCTTGATCACATACGCCTCGCCGAGGTACTCGCGGACTTGCGCGTATTGCGGGTCGAGTTTGACCGATTGCAGGTAGTAACCGATGCCCTCGTCGGTGCGCCCCAGTTTACGCGTAGCGTAGCCGCGATAGTTGAGCGCCTTGGCGGTGTCGGGTTCTTTCAGCGTGTCGAGCAGTGCCAGGGCTTCCTCGTAGCGACCGTCCTTTGCCAACCGATAGGCGTAATCGGTGCGGTCGGCATCGGATACCTCGCCGCTGGTCTGCCTCACGCATTTTTGCGACCTGGAGTCGAAGACCTGGCCTTTCGGGCAGTTGGGCCTGGCCGGTGCGTCATCTTCACCATTGGCCAATGCAAGGGTAGCGGACAACGCAAAGGCGAGCAGTAGCTGAACGGTAAAAACAGTAAGACGGGTATTCATGGATGATCTCCACTGGTTTATTCGTTTCAGTTCAACCACGCCCCGGCAACATGCACGCAAGGTGTTATCCCGCAGGCCGAAATGATGAGTCTTCGCTGTCATGAACACCGCAGGGTGAACAATTATTCATTTCTTTCTGGCGGTCTTTTCGAGGCACGCGCGCACAGGTTCGTGGTGGATCTGGGTGTCCACTAGTTTTGTCGCGGCTTTATCCGCGCAGGAGCGGGTGAAGGTGGATGGGCAAATTCGCGGGCTGATCGCCGCAGAGCCCGAATTGCGGGGCAAGGATGTGGTGACGGTGCCTTATGTGACGGCGGCGTTTGTCGCGGTGAGGGCCAGTTAGATTTGTAGTGCGTTCATCGCCGGTTGGCCGGCGATGAACGATGACCGGGTATCAGCTGAGCAACCGGATCGGCTCTCCAGCTGACCAGGCCTGAATGTCCTCGATCATTTGCGAAAAGAACTGATGGTAGTTCTGCTGGCTGACGTACCCGACATGCGGCGTCGCCAGCACATTCTCCAGCGTCCTGAACGGGTGATGAGCCGGCAAGGGTTCCTGCTCGAACACGTCCAGCGCCGCACCGGCCAGCCGTCGTTTTTGCAACGCCTTGATCAGCGCCGCCTCATCGACAATCGGCCCGCGAGCCGTGTTGACCAGCAGTGCGGTGGGTTTCATCCAGTCCAGCGCCTGCGCGTCGACCAAGCCGCGACTGCGGTCGCTGAGCACCAGATGCACCGACAACACGTCGGCCTGTTCGAACAACGCCTGCTTGCTGACGTAGGTCACGCCCACTTCGGCGGCGCGTTCGGCTGTGAGGTTTTCGCTCCAGGCGATCACCCGCATGCCGAACACCTGGCCGAACTGGGCGACTCGCTGGCCAATGCTGCCCAAACCGAGAATCGCCAGGGTCTTGCCGTGCAGGTCGCCACCCAGCCCTTGTTGCCATTTACCTGCACGCAGGGCGTTGGCTTCCACGACCAGGTTGCGGGTGGCGGCCATGATCAGCGCCCAGGTCAGTTCCGGCGCGGCGTGTTTGTAACTGTCGGTGCCGCTGACCTGAATGCCAAGCGCGGCAGCGGCTTTCAGGTCGAGGGCAGCGTTGCGCATGCCGCCGGTGACCAGCAGTTTGAGGGTCGGTAGCCGACGCAACAGGTCTTCATCGAACCGTGTGCGCTCGCGCATTACGCAGATCACTTCAAACCCGGCCAGCCGTGCTGCCAGCGTTTCGTTATCCGCCGGGTAGTCATGGATGAAACTCACCTGGCCGATGGCGTCCAGTGCCGACCAGTCAACCACCTGCCGCGCCACATCCTGCCAGTCATCGAGTACCGCAATCTGCACAGCCATCCGCCTTACCTCATCAATGAACGGGGTTGGAATTGTTCAGCCAGGCGAGCAGGGCCTGGTGGAATTTTGCCGGTTCTTCCATTTGCGGCGCGTGGCCCATGCCGGGGAATTCAACCAGCGTCGAGTGAGGAATCAGTTTCGCCACCTGTTTGCCGAGTACGTCGTAGTGACCGATTTTCGCTTTGACCTCGGGTGAGGCGATGTCCTTGTTGATGGCCGTGGAGTCGGCAGTGCCGATCAGCAACAGCGTCGGCACCTTCAGGTCCTTGAATTCGTAGTACACCGGCTGGGTGAAGATCATGTCGTAAATCAGTGCCGAGTTCCACGCCACCCGGGTTTTGCCCGGGCCTTTGGCCATACCTGCGTACATGTCTACCCAGCGGTCGAATTCGGGTTTCCAGCGGCCGTCGTAATAAGTGTTGCGCTGATAGTCGTGAATGCCTTGCGCCGTCACCTTGAGCTCACGCTCGTACCATTGATCCACCGTGCGATACGGCACGCCGAGGGCTTTCCAGTCTTCAAGACCGATTGGGTTGACCATCGCCAGTTGTTCGACCTGCTCGGGATATTGCAGCGCATAGCGGGTGGCGAGCATGCCGCCCGTGGAATGCCCGAGCAGGCTGGCTTTCTGGATGCCGAGGGCTTTGAGCAGTTGTTGGGTGTTGGCCGCCAGTTGCTGGAAGCTGTACTGATAATTGTCCGGCTTGCTGGAGGTGCAGAAACCGATCTGGTCCGGCGCGATGACCCGGTAACCGGCGTCGCTCAAGGCCTTGATCGACGTGTCCCAGGTTGCGCCGCAGAAATTCTTGCCATGCATCAGCACGATGCTGCGCCCGTTCGCCTTGCCGTGCGCGGCGACGTCCATGTAGCCCATTTGCAGGGATTGGCCCTGGGATTCAAAGGCGAAATGCTTGAGCGTATAGGGGTATTCGAAGCCTTGCAGTTCGGGGCCATATTCCGGGCCGTCGGCCGCGATGGCCGGCAGTGCGGCGGTCAGCAGCAGGCTCGGTAGCCAGCGGGAGCGTGCGAGGGGCATGGGGAACTCCAGAGGAAATCGGCGATGCTGGATCGGCATGATTAGGGCGGCATTAAGCACAGGCCATCGCGGCGGGTGATGGTTCAACCGATCCAGCCCAGAGTCGCCAGGGCCAGCACGCCGTAACGGGCGCCTTTGGCGAGCGTCACGATCAGCAGGAAGCGCCCCAGCGGTTCGCGCATGACGCCGGCGACCAGCGTCAGGGGATCACCGATGACAGGCACCCAACTCAACAGCAACGACCAATGACCGTAGCGCTGATAATGAATGCGGGCCTTGTCCAGATGGCGTGGGCTGACCGGAAACCAGCGCCGGTCGCGAAACCGCTCGATACCGCGACCCAACCACCAGTTCAGCAGCGAGCCGAGCACGTTGCCCAGCGTCGCAACTGCCAGCAGCGACCAGAGCCAGTACTGCTCGCTGAGCAACAGCCCCACCAGGACCGCTTCGGACTGCAACGGCAGCAGGGTCGCCGCACCGAATGCGGCGAAAAACAGCCCGATGTACGCCGCAGACATCAATGGGCGGCGGGGTAGTCCGCCACCACCACGTCAGCGCCGTCCTTTTTCAGGCCGATCACCTGATAGGCGTCGCTCATGCCGTCCATTTCCATGCCGGGCGAACCCATCGGCATGCCGGGCGCGGCCACGCCCAATAGATCGTCACGCTTGGTCAAGGCCAGCACCTGATCGGCCGGGACATGGCCTTCGACGAATTTGCCATTGATCAAACCGGTGTGGCAGGACGCCAGGCGTGGCGGCACGCCGTGCTGTTGCTTGAATTCGCTCATGTTGGCTTCGACGTGATCCTCGACCTTGAAGCCATTGGCCTCCAGGTGGCTGATCCACTTTTTGCAGCAGCCGCAGTTGGCGTCGCGGTGGACCTCGATGGGGATGAGGTCGGCGGCCTGGGCCAGGGACGAAATGAACAGGGCGCTCAGGGCGACCAGACGCAGATGGGTTCGCATGGAGGGATCTCGACTCGGATGGCGGTCAAAAAAGAGGCATTTTGACTACTTTAGCCGGTTAAGAGCGACGAGATTGTTTCGAATTAATGCTGGGGTTGTGGGGGATTCTGGGTTGCACGGGTTTTGGTTGGTGTACATATCCATTGGATTGGTGATGGCTGATATGGGTTTCGCCCTTACGGCGAGTCACTTGGAGAAGCGCCAAGTAACCAAGCGCTTTTGCCCCTTTCGTTCGGTGCCTCGCTGTGGCTCGGCATGCCCTCGCTCCGGTCCTGCTCCGTGGGCCCGCCGCGATCGGCCATCCCTGGCCGTGCGCGGCTAACCCGGCATCCATGCCGGGTTGCCCACTGCGCAGAACCTGCGCTCGGCCTCTCGAGGGGGCGTGCACCTCAAAAGCCAGATCAAAAGCTGAAGGCGAGCTAACGCTCGGCCTGATGAGTGGTGAAGATCAAAAGCAAACGCCAATCCTTGTAGGAGCCGGCTTGCTGGCGATGGCGGTGGGTCATCCAGCATATTTGTTGACTGGACGGATGCCATCGCCAGCAAGCCGGCTCCTACAGTTGATCGTATTTATCCAAATGCATATGCATTTCCCTTGTAGGAGCCAGCTTGCTGGCGATGGACGTCAACGATAACGCGGGCTGTCTGAATGAACGCGTTGTCCGGTCGTTTTTCGCGGGCAAGCCTCGCTCCTACAGGGAATCGTGTGTGCTTTTGATTTCCACCACTCATCAGGCCGAGCGTTAGCTCGCCTTCCGCTTTTGATCTGAGCGCCCCCTCGAGAGGCCGAGTGGAGGTTCTGCGTAGTGGGCAACCCGGCATGGATGCCGGGTTAGCCGCCCCCGGCCATGGATGGCCGATGGCGGCGGGCCCACGGAGCAGGACCGGAGCGAGGGCATGCCGAGCCTAGGCGAGGCACCGAACGAAAGGGGCAAGAGCCCTTGGTTACTTGGGGCTTTTCCAAGTGACTCGCCGTAAGGGCGAAACCCATATCAGCCATCACCAAAACAATGGATATGTACACAAAAGCCTTACAGCTAATCAGCGGACCTTGAACCGCCCCATGATCGCGCTGACACGTGAGTTGGCTTCCAGCAACTGCCGGGTATTGAGCTCACTGGCCTGACCGCTCTTCACCAGTTCATCCACCATGTGGCGGATCTGCACCATGCTGCGGTTGATCTCCTCCGTCACCGCACTTTGCTGTTCGGCGGCGGTGGCGATCTGAGTGCTGAGGCTATTGATGTGGCTGACGGAACCGGCCATTTCGTCCAGCCCGGTGTTGACCCGCGCCGTGGCATCGGCCGCTGACTGGCAGCTGGCCTGGGTGTTTTCCATGGCGCTGACCGACGAACTGACGCCTTGGGTCAGGCGCGTGAGCATCTCGTTGATTTCCGAGGTGCTGGCCTGGGTGCGGGCGGCGAGGGCGCGGACTTCGTCGGCCACCACCGCAAAACCGCGACCTTGCTCGCCGGCACGCGCCGCTTCAATGGCCGCGTTAAGGGCCAGCAGGTTGGTCTGGCCGGCGATGGCGCCGATCACCCCGAGGATTTCGGTAATGCGCTGGGCGTCCTGCTGCATGCTTTCGACTTTATGGGTGGCGCTGGCCACTTCGTCGATCAACGCAATCACACTGCTGGACGCTTCACCCACCACGACCCGCGAACGGTCGGCGTTTTCGTTGGCGCGTTGAGTGAACGCGGCGGTTTCAGCCGCGTTCTGCGCCACGCTTTCGGCGGTCGAGCTCATTTCGGTAATGGCGGTGACGGTCTGGTCGGTTTCCGAAGCGTGGCGCACCAGAATCTGGCTGGTATGCGCAGAGGTGCGTTGCAGGTTGTCGAGGCTGGAGGCCATGGCGCCCGTGGCCTGGGTGACTTCGCCGATCATGTTTTGCAGGTAAGCGATGAACGCGTTGACCGAGTGGCCAATGGCGCCCAGCTCGTCTTCGGCACGAATGGTGATGCGTTTGGTCAGGTCGGCGTCACCGGCGGACAGCGCGTCGATATTGGCCTTCAGGGCTTTCATGCGCTGGATCAGTTGGCGGATCGCATAGATTTGCAGCAGCACCAGCAGGATCACCATCGGGATTTGCAGCAGGCTCAGTGTGCTGAGCACATCGTCGCGCTGCGCGGTGATCAGCTTGGTCGGCAGGGCGGTGGCGAGGAACCACGGCGTGCCTTCGATAGGGCGCATGAAGAAGGTGCTGGCTTCGCCTTTGTTGTCGAACTCGACGCGCTGCGCCTGATCACGGTTTTGCAGGCTGGCCTTCACTTGGTTGGCGAAAGGTGAGTTGCCGGCCAGTTCGCTGATGTTCTTCAGTACGATCGGTCCGCTGATGCGCGAGCTGTTGCTGATGATCTTGCCGTCGGCCTCGACGATGAGCATTTCGGCACCGAGGTCTTTTTCCTTGCGCGCCACCAGGTCGTTGAAGAAGCCCAGGGTCACGTCGATGGTCGACACGCCGTAGGCTGCGCCGTTTTTCTGGATCGCCATGGCGCAGTTGGTGCGCGGCTCGGCGCTGGCGTCATCTTTATAGGCCGCTGCCCAGGCGCATTGCCCGCGTGGGGTTTGCATGCCGCCCTTGTACCAACTCTGGTCGTAATAGTTGGGTGCGGCGTCGCTGTTCCAGAAGGTATTGACCGCCAGTTTGCCCGAGGCATCGCGATGCCAGAACGTGCTGAACTTGTTGCGCCCCGCTTCACGCTGGCCGGGCAGGGGCCAGATGCCGCCACCGAAGACTTTCAGTTCGCCGTACTGATCGACCAGGCCCGGCAGGACCGTGTCGATGGCGGCGCTGTCGAGCAGGGGGATGGTCTGGGTGATGCTGCGCTGTTGCGACTGAACCTTGTTCAGTTCGCCCTGGATTTGTTCGGCGACTTCGGCGATGCGATTGAGCGCGACTTGTTCTTCAGTGTGGCGCAGCTTTGGCGCGACCAGTTGGCTGATGCCAACCACGGTGAGAATGGACAGCAGCAGAATGAACAGGACCAGAAACAGCGTGTAGCGAGCCTGAATAGTGCGGAATGCGGGCATGGGGCCGGGTCCTTTTGAGCAGCGATCTTATTGTGGGTATCGGTATGAAACTGGACGCTTCAAAGGGCTATCGGCTGGCTCAAGTTGAGCTTTAGGTACGATCGTGCAAGAACGGAGGGAGGTGACGGACGGCGGGATTGCGCCGGCCCGTTCAGGCAATTGAACGGGCCGGACGCAGGTTAACGGTCGAGCAACTTCAGGATTTCTTCCGGGTAACGCAAGCCGGCGGTGGCATTCGCCGGGAAGATCGCTTCCAGCGCGTGCAACTCTTCGCGGCCAAGTTTGATTTCCAGCGCTGCCACGTTTTCTTCCAGGTATTTACGCTGTTTGGTCCCGGGGATCGGGATCACGTAATCACCCTGGGCCAGCACCCACGCCAATGCGAGTTGACCCGCCGTCACGCCTTTTTCCGCCGCCAGGTCCTGCACTTGCCGCACCAGCAGCAGGTTTTTCGCGAAGTTGTCACCCTGAAAACGCGGGCTGAACCGACGGTAGTCGTCCGCCGCAAAATCGTCCGGGCTTTTCAGTGCGCCCGTCAGAAAGCCCCGACCCAGCGGGCTGTAAGGGACAAAGGCAATGCCCAGTCGCTGGCACGCGGCCAGGCAGCCGTTGTCTTCCTGATCCCGGCTCCATAACGAATACTCGCTTTGCAGCGCGCTGATCGGATGAACCTGGTGCGCCCGCTCCAGCGTTGCGGCCGAGGCTTCGCTCAAGCCCAGGTAACGCACCTTGCCGGCCTTGACCAGTTCGGCCATGGCGCCGACGGTTTCCTCGATGGCCACTTGCGGGTCGATGCGGTGCTGGTAGTACAAGTCGAGGGTTTCGACGCCGAGCCGCTTGAGGGTGCCGTCGATAGAGGCGCGGATGTATTCCGGGCGTCCGTCGACCCCTCGGGCGGTCGGGTTCGCCGGATCGCGGACGATGCCGAACTTGCTCGCCAGGAACACTTGATCACGCTTGCCGGCGATGGCTTTGCCGATCAGTTCTTCGTTGGTGTGCGGGCCGTACATGTCGGCGGTGTCGAGCAGGTTGATGCCCAGCTCCAGCGCGCGATGCAGGGTGGCCGTGGCTTCCCGGGTGTCCGTGCCGGTGGTGTAGAAATCGGTCATGCCCATGCAGCCCAGACCGATCGCGCTGACCTGCGGACCGTTTTTACCCAATTGACGTGTTTGCATGAAATCAGCTCCCTGTGAATGTGGATCCCATTGTTAACCTCGACAGAATCCAGATAAACCAGCTAAAACTGCTATCACTATTAGTAATTTCTAAATAATCAGCCGGTACGACAGCACAATGGATCGATTCAACGCCATGCGCGTATTCACCCGGATCGTCGAGCTGGGAGGCTTTGCCAAAGCGGCAGACAGCCTGCAATTGCCCCGCGCCTCGGTGACCATTCTGATCAAACAGCTGGAGGCGCATCTGGGCGTGCAGTTGCTGCAACGCACCACGCGGCAGATCAGCCTGACGCTCGACGGCGCGGCCTACTACCCGCGTTGCGTGCGTTTGCTGGCGGATCTGGAGGAAACCGAAGCGGTGTTCTCCGCCGCGCGTCACAACCCCAAGGGTTTGTTGCGCGTGGACATGCCGGCGGGGGTGGGGCGCCTGATCGTGATCCCGGCCTTGCCGCAGTTCACGGCCCGCTATCCCTTGATCGAGCTGGAAATCGGTTTGAATGACCGGCCCGTGGACCTGATTCGCGAGGGCGTCGATTGCGTGCTCCGGGGCGGCTCGTCACTGGACGACTCTCTAGTGGCGCGACCGCTGGTCATGCTGGATCAGGTCACCTGCGCCAGCCCCGGTTATCTGCAACGCCACGGAACGCCGCAGTGCCTGGCCGATCTGGAGGGGCATGAAATGGTGGAGTACGTTTCCAGTCACAGCGGCAAACGTTTCGGGCTGGAGTTTGTGGTCGATGGCCAGATACAACCGATCAATCTGCCCAAGCATGTGGCAGTCAACAGCGCCGACGGTTATCTGGCGGCGTGTGAGGCGGGGTATGGATTGGTCCAGACCCCGTACTATCACGTAGCCAGGCAATTGAAGGAGGGCAATCTGGTCGAGGTGCTGAGGGAGGTGCCGCCACCGGGGATGCCGTTGGCGGCGCTCTATCCTCCTCACCGTCAGCTGTCGCGGCGGGTACGGGTGTTTGTCGACTGGATGGTTGAGCTTTGCGCGCAGCCGGGAAATGGCTTTGTCAAAGAGCATTCAGGCCGCTGAAAAATCCTAACGGTGTTGGTAGTAACCCGGTCCGCCACGGCCGTCGTAATGGTGGCCGCCGTGCCATCCGCCGTGGGGGAAAATAATGCAGCCGCTCAGGGAAAGTATGGCCAGCAGGGGAATCAGCAGTGTGATTCGACGGAACATTTCAAAATCCTCATGGTTATCGCCGCTATGCAGCCAAAAGGCTTCATCGGCTGTAACATGAGACCCCGTTTGCAGCGCCCCATCCCCGGAAAACGGTAGTGGCTTGGCATGCATTCGGATACAAACCCGATACATTTTCAGGTTCGCCTTACGTTTTAGCTTTTTGTTTAAGGAAAAGGGCAATGACCCAGTCGCAACGTTTGAAATACTCGATTCTGATCTCCCTGGTGGTGCTGGGGATCATGTTTGGCCTTTCGTATTTGCAGAATGCCGGGGTCATCAGCGAAAAACTGTTCCAGTACATCGCTATTGGCGTGGCGGTGATCGTGGTGGTGATCAATGGCGTGATGCGTCGCAAGGTCAAGCCCTGAGCGACGCACCACGAGCAGGTTATTCGCCGTGCAATGCGGCGAACGCCTGCGGGTGCAAGCTGTAGCTTTTGTCCGGGTTCAGGGTGATCACGCCTTCGCTGCACAAGCGTTTCAACACTTCGCGCACACTGAGAAAGGACAGCGGAATATCCAGGTCCAGCAGGTGACTGTGGACGCCGCGCACACCCAGGCTGCGATCGCTTTCGGCGGCGGTCAGCAAGGCGTCGATGACTTTCAGGCGGATCAGGCTGGTGCGCAGGCCGAAGCTCTTGAGCAGTACCCGGATCCGTTCGTTGCTGTGTCGTTCAGTACGCGGATTGAACAGGCCCGAGCCCATGGAAGTGCCCATTGGCGCAGTGCTACCGTCCGTTGGCAGTTGCGAGTTGTACATGCAAAATCTCCTTTTCAGAGCCTGAACCGGAAAGATGTGTTGGGTGCTCTTACTCAATAAGACGTACGAGCCACCCAAATCATGAAGGATCAGATGTAGAAATTTTGTTGCCATCACGTCAGAAGCTTGTAAACCCCCGCAGAAACGCCCTCCAGTGGCCTAAATTTTTGTCATGGATTTCGTTCCTGTAGGAGCGAGGCTTGCCCGCGAAGAGGGGGGATCAGTCAACACTTATGTTGGCCAGGACTCCTTCTTCGCGGGCAAGCCTCGCTCCTACAAGGGCTATTTGCGTGCATTTGGATCAGGAGCGAGTGTGATTATTACCAGGCAGTTAACCCGATTGAGCCTTGCCGCCGTGTTGGTGGGCTTGAGTCTTGCGGCACACGCGCGCAGCCAGCCGGATGCTTCGGCGACGGCCGATATCCGCCGGACCAGCTTCGGCGTGCCGCACATTCGTGCCGACAACGAACGTGGCCTCGGCTATGGCATCGGCTACGCGTACGCGCAGGACAATCTGTGCCTGCTGGCCAATGAGATCACCACGGTGAACGGCGAGCGTTCACGTTATTTCGGCCCGGAGCAGTTCACGGTCGAAGAGCGCGAAAATCAGGTCAGCGACGTGTTTTTCAACTGGTTGAATACGCCGCAAGCCGTCGCTGCGTTCTGGCAGGCGCAAACGCCGGAAGTCCGCGACCTCATTGAAGGGTATGTGGCCGGTTACAACCGCTCGCTGGCGGAACGTCGCGCGCAAGGTTTGCCGCAGCAATGCCAGGGCGAATGGGTGCGGGACATCACCGCGCAGGACCTGGTCAAGTTGACGCGGCGCCTGTTGGTCGAAGGCGGCGTCGGGCAGTTTGCCGAAGCGCTGGCCGGTGCCACGCCGCCCAAAGCGGTCGCGCAGAATACGCAGGCCTCGGTGCAGTTCCAGCTAGCCGCTGCGCGCATTCAACGCTTCGCGCTGGATCGCGGCAGCAACGCAGTCGCGGTGGGCAGTGAGCGTTCCTTCAATGGCCGTGGCATGTTGTTGGCCAATCCGCATTTTCCATGGGTCGGCGGGATGCGCTTCTATCAGATGCACCTGACCATCCCCGGTAAACTCGATGTGATGGGCGCCGCGCTGCCCGGTCTGCCGATGATCAACATCGGCTTCAATCAACACCTGGCCTGGACCCACACCGTGGACTCGTCCAAGCATTTCACCCTGTATCGCCTGCAACTCGATCCGAAGGACCCGACCCGCTATTTGCTCGACGGCAAGTCGCTGCCGATGAAGCAGCAGACCGTGACCGTGAAGGTGAAACAGCCTGACGGGCAGACCCGGTCGGTCTCTCGCGTGGTCTACAGCTCGCAATTCGGCCCGATCGTGCAATGGCCGGGAAAACTGGATTGGGATAACCAGTTCGCCTACAGCCTGCGCGATGCCAACCTCGATAACGACCGGGTGTTGCAGCAGTGGTACGCGATGAATCGTGCGGTCAGCCTCAAGGAGTTGCAGGCATCGGTTCACAAGATCCAGGGCATCCCGTGGGTCAACACCCTGGCGGCGGACGATCAGGGGCAGACGCTGTACATGAACCTGTCGGTGGTGCCGAACGTCAGTGTCGACAAACTGGCCGCGTGCAGCGATCCACGGGCCGGGTTGCAGATGATCGTGCTCGACGGTTCCAACAGCGCCTGTGCCTGGGACATCGACCCGGCGGCGGCGCAAAAAGGCATTTATGCCTCGGACACATTACCGCAGCTGTTGCGCAAGGACTTTGTGCAGCACTCCAACGATTCGGCGTGGATGGCCAACCCGGCACAACCGCTCACCGGTTTCTCGCCACTGATCAGCCAGGACAGCCAGCCGTTGGGCCTGCGCTCACGTTTTGCCCTGGATCGCCTGGCCACACTGAACAAGACTGGCCCGATTGCCGCGGCCGATCTGCAACAGATGGTGATGGACGATCAGGTGTACCAGGCGACTCAAGTGATGCCTGATTTGTTGAAATTCTGCGCTGAAGACCTGGGCGCCGACGCGCAGACGCTCACACCGCTGTGTGCCAGTCTGAAAGCCTGGGACCGCAGCGCGAATCTGGACAGCGGCGTGGGATTCGTACATTTCCAGAATGTCATGGAAGCGCTGCAGGAAGCACCCGATGTCTGGCGTGTGGTGTTTGATCCGAAAGACCCGCAACACACGCCTCGCGGCCTGGCGGTCGAGCGGGTGGACGTTGCCAAGGCTGTGCGCGAGGCGATGCTGGCGTCGGTGGAATCGGTCAACGCGTCGGGGCTCAAGACGGACAGCCGCTGGGGCGATATCCAGGTGGTCAGCAGCGGTGGCCAGCAGACGCCGATTCACGGCGGACCGGGCACCCTGGGCGTGTATAACGCGATTCAGAGCGTGCCGAGAACCGACGGCAAACGCGAAGTGGTCAGTGGCACCAGCTATTTGCAAGTGGTGACGTTCGACGACAAGGGACCGCAGGCCAAAGGGCTGTTGGCGTTTTCGTTGTCCAGCGACCCGGCCTCAAAGCACGCCAATGACCAGACGTTGGCCTTCTCGAAGAAACAGTTGAGTGTGTTGCCGTTCACCGAACAGCAGATCACTTCGGACCCGCAATACCAGGCACAGACAATTCGCGAGCAGGATGAAAAAGCCGCGAAGGTGGCCAAACAGTAAATCGAACAGTGTTTGCGTTCAGAAAGAAGGCCGCACCCCGCAAGGGTTGCGGCCTTCAGCTTTTAGGCGGTTGCTGCGGCATGGAGTTGAGGACCGGATTGCCGTCCTTGTTGCGGGTCAGGTAGACCGGCAGCACCTTGGGCAGCGTCGCCACAAGGCTGTTGAGTTCCTTGATGTTGTAGATGCCACCGAGGCGGATTGAGCCGGTGCTGCTGTCGGCTACCATCACCGGGGTGTTCAGGTAGCGATTGATCAATGGCAGGGCTTCGGACAACGCCAGGTTATCGAGCACCAGTTTGCCGTGACGCCAGGCCAGCGAGCTGTCGTTAGCGTAGGTCTGGCTGATTTGCGGCGTGAAGTCGCCGTGTTTGTAGCGCGCCTGCATCGATGGCTCAAGCCGCAGGCCATCACCTGGCAGGTCATTGTTGCTGCTGACCAGAACCGAACCTTCGATCAGGTTGACGCGCACCTGATCCTCGTACATCCAGACATTGAACTGGGTGCCGGTGACCCGGATTCTGCCTTCTGCCGCCCGAACGATAAACGGGTGGTTCGTGTCGTGGCTGACTTTGAAGAAGGCTTCGCCTTTTTCCAGACTGACGCGGCGCTGATCCTTGTAATTGCTGTAGGTCAGCTCGGTGCCAAGGTTCAGTTCGACCTGGCTGCCATCGCTCAGTGTGACCTGGCGGACCGTATTGCTGGCTTCGAAATGCTGGTACGAGTTGGGAATCCAGCCCAGGCTCCACCCGCTAAAAGCCGCCAGCGGTAACGCTAGGGCACACACGGCGGCAGCGATGCCGAACGTGCGCCAGGGCGTTGTGGGTTGGAGGCGAGCGACGGGCATGACGGCTTCGGGACGAGGTAAATCTCCCGCGACATCCCAAATCTCCAGCATGGCCTCGTACTCGAACGCATGCAGTGGATCAGCGTCAA
Organism: Pseudomonas sp. PDM02; assembly: GCF_014852285.1. NCBI lineage: Bacteria > Pseudomonadati > Pseudomonadota > Gammaproteobacteria > Pseudomonadales > Pseudomonadaceae > Pseudomonas > Pseudomonas sp. PDM02. Next base: position 104,448 of record NZ_JACVBL010000003.1, read on the forward strand.
GCCACTGCTCGAATGCTTGCCGCTCCTCGGCCGTGCAGTCGGTGGCGTGCAGACGCATGCACCAGTGCGCAGCGGCATCGGTGATGGCGTCATATTGGGCTTGCGAGAGAGGGGTGTCGGTCATTGACTCATCCTGATTTCCTGCATTCTAACCTTGAGGGCAGTCTGCGAGAACAGCCGTCATGGCATTTACCCATCAAACGGCTGTTTATTTTCTGGACTCAAGGTGTATTGACGTGTAACTCGCGGCCGAGATGACTGATTAACCAGGCCACGCTGTCGGCATTTCCAAGTTGTACCGCCAGCCGGGTCAGTGAGTTCCTTTTGAAGGTCTCGCGAGCACCGCTCAGGTTGTCTGCACCGGTCAACGTCAAAAGTTGGGCTTTTACCCGGTCAGTGTTTTCATAAGTCGTACTTCCCGGGTCTTCCCACACGCCGGTGTCGGCATCCTGGGTCATGAACAATTGTGTGTAAGGTGTCTTGATCGACAGTGCGGTGTCCTGAGCATCGGTCAATGCATTCTTGAGATCAGTGGCGGTCGCGCTGGCCGTGCCGATCAGGTCGGTGAAAGGTCTGCCAGGGTCAAGGTAGGAAATGTCCTCGGTATTACAAACAAGGTGTGATAGCTCATGCAGGAGCGTTATCGCCTGGGCATGCGTGTGGATCGGGAAGGCCGTGTCGGTAAGATATTGGCGATAATGCTCGAAACCGGGATCGAAGAATTTTTCCGCCAGATAGATTTTCTTCTCGGTGTCATTCGGGACGGTGAGGCCGAATGTACTGTCGGCGCCATCGTTTACCCGGCCGACGACAAAACGATCGGACTTGGCTTTTCTGAGCGTAGGGTCCAACAACGCGGTAAACATGTCGCCCACGACCTTTTCAAGTTTCTCGACATGCGCCGGCAACACCTCAGGCACTTCAATGAAACGCTTGATGAGTTGATGCACGGGGGTGTCCGTGTCGTTGGTGTTCTTCAGCAACTGCAGGTTTCGAAAGCTGTTCCAGGCATAGCTCGTTGCCTGGTCAAGCGCCTGGTCGATCTGCCGAGCCTTGTGCGGGTAAAAACGTCGTATCTGTCGCATTCCATGGGCGTCGATGTTCATGCCGTCCCAAGCCGCTGCCAGAGTATCCAGCCGACGGAGAAGGCCGAACTGCGGCGTCGGTGTATCCCGGTCGAGCACCCATTGTTTCGATTCGTTTTGCCGTAGATAAGGGCCAAGCGTCTTTGTGTCGGCGATGCGCCAGTGGGTGCCGCGTTTGGTCACCGGAAACACTTTGCCTTCCACCGGCCCGTAAAGTTGCTTGGTCGTCGGGTGCGCGTAGAGCCCGGGTGTTGAGTCAGGCTTGAGCGAACCCAGGTCGACGTGGAGGCTTTCATGACGCTTCAAGCCTGTGCGCTCGGGGGCGGTGACCTTGATGTCCTGCCATTTGCAGCGGGCATCGGTTTTTTCCGGTGTCGGTGCGGCTGGCGTGGAAGTCGGCGGTGCGTGAGTGTCCAGCGATTGGCGCAACGAAGCGAGTTGAGCAATGCCGCTGATGAATTCCCTGATAGCCGCACCCCATTTGTGCGTTTGCAGGTGTTCGGCGGATTTTTTGATGTCAAGGTAGCTGTGGTACACCGTGACAGGGTAGGCGAGCTTGCCCATGAAAAATGAATACGCCTCGTACAGGTCCTCGCCCAGAACGTGCTTGATTGTTGCCCATGCACTCTGCTTTTTGTCATCGGACTGAAAACCGAGCAACCGGCTCAACAACGCGGCATTGTCATTGAACAAGTGCCCGAACAGGTGCCCCTTGATCGGGTTGGACGCCAGCTTGACGTCGGCATCGGTATTGTCCGTTGCCACGGGTGCGGCTCTTGTAGCCCGGTTGCTGCGCGTTGCCATTCGGGTTTCCAGCATTATCCGCTCAGAATTCTCCAGGTTCATGAGCACCCAATCGAACAGTGCGCCGCGGGTCTTCAGTTCTGCCAGCAGCTGGGTTTTGCTTTGGTATTCCTTGATCCCGTGCCGTGGACTGTGAGGGGCGACAAGCACCTGCGGCGCCGTGCTGTCGGCCGATGAGCCGATCAGATAGACGCCCGGCACTTTGACGGTTTGTCCGATCCTGACACCGAGGAACTCCAGGGGCCGGATGATCGCGTGGGCGCCATCGACGGCTGCACGGGCGATGGCGTCTGGCATGTCCATGACCTGGCGGATCAGATCGAACCCGGTTTCGCTCAGGCGCTCCTGCAGTTTTTCCGCGTGGGCGTGGTGCATCAGTTGCCAGGGCAGTTGCGTGTAAAAGCGCTGCCTGCGATCCGCGTTTGCCACGGTGTCTGCAAGGGCCGCGCTGAGTATTTTTTGCTGATGCTCACCCGGTTTCAGGTTGCGTATCAGGTCTTTGATGTAGCGTTCGTCCATGCCCTCCGGAATGACCGTGGTGTCCAGCGACGTCAGTTTGAGCGAGACAGTGTCCAGATCCTTGAGGTGCGCCAGCGCAAAATCGGTCAGGGTCTGTTTGCTGGACGCAGACCAGGGGCTGGCGCTGATCTCGACCTGGACCTTGTCCGGATTGATGTTGAACGTGTCGGCCTTGAGTTGTTTTTCCAGTTCATGGTGGGTGGTTTGCTTCAATGATCGGATGCCGGTGAGGTAATCCTCGTCATCTTTGACGTTGTTCAGGTATTGCTGAAGCAGTTCGCCATGCAGGATCAGCTCTTTGATCGGCGCCTTGGCCAGCCAGGCCGGCAGTTTTTGCTGGGTGATCAGGGACTGGGCGATGTCGGTCGCACGACTTAGCCCGGTCATCGGCTCACGCAGGGCCACCAGATTCAGCAGACTGGCCCGCGGCGCGGGGGAGCGCGGGGTGGTCAGCGCGCGGGTAATGGAGCTCTGGTCCAGATCAACAAAGGGCCTTTGCACACTGTCGAGAAAATGCCCATGGACCTGTTGCAGTGGCGCCAGTGTGTAGGCCCTGTCTGGCAATCGCTCGCTACGGCCAAGGTTTTCCAGAAGCATGGAACGATGATTCTTGTCTTTAAGGCGTCGTTCGAGCTCTTCCTTTAGCGGCGTCAGTGCCTTGAAGGCTTCAAATCCCAGTGCCGGCGTCCACAGAATGGCCTTGCCTGAGTGCAGCGGATCCAGGCCGCCCCGTTCAGTCAGGACAAAACAGCTGGCCAGTTTCAGTGGGGTTGCCGCGGTGCCGGCCTTCAACGCCAGGGAAAAGACCTCCGGTAAAAAGCCGTTTAATGCCGCTCGGTCCGCGCTTGTAGGCGTATCGAGCACGGTTTTGATGATCGCCTGTTCCGCCGCACCCAGGGTGCGTGAGACGGCGCGAAGCTTCAATTCACTGCGCAGTGCCGTTGACAGTGTGTGGGTAAAACTCGATTTCAAACCTGCCAATGATGAACTGACGAGGCTTTGCGCCGCGGCGAACGTGCGGGTTGTTGTGGGAATGACCGGGTGTTTTTCAAGGACTTGATCAAGCGCCTGTTCGACCGAGCTCAGCAGCGACAGTTCCTGTTTGGCCGACTCGGCGCGCACGGTGGCCGGCCGCGCATTCACGCCATGGTCCGGTCGAGTGCTCCAGCGTCCCACGGCTTCAGGCAGCAGCAAGCGGGGATCGATCAATGCCCGGACGTCCAGGGCATTGTCGAGCAAGGCGTGAGGGTCCAGCGTGCCTTCGCTTTCACGGTAACGGCTCAAGGCATGGCTGAGGTTTTGCCGTTGTTTATCAATGATGTCAGTCATCACGCTTGCAAACACCGGGCCGACGATGGGTTCACCGACGATCACCCGATCGTTCAGTACCAGTCCAAGAAACGTGCAGCGTTCGTTCAATGACATGAACTTGAGCAGCGTGTCTTCATGCTCTGCGCTGTTGAGCATTTGCAGGGCGATTTTTTTCACTGCTGGCAGGTTGCTTGTGGCCTCGATGCCGCGGGACGGGCTGTACAGGAAACCCAGCGTGTTCGCGCCGCCGATCATCAAGGTCGAGGCAAGCTCTGCGAATTGTTTGAAGGGGGCGGTGAACCGCACTTTTTCGATGCGAAGGGGATCGACCGTGGCCGGGGGGAGGCTGACATTCATCAGTCGCAGGTATTGCTCTGTCGTCAAAGTGCCCTGCTGGTGCTGGTTTAACAGCCTTGCGTGAAAAGTGTCTTGCAGGCCCTCGGTGAAAAAAGCCCGGCGCGACAAGCCATTGCTCATGAGCGAGTCCCAGAAGGTCTCGAGCAGGCTGTGCAGGTGAGGTGTAAAACCTTGCGCGATTTTTTTTACCGCGCTTTCCCAGGTCTGGTTGTCGGCATTGCTGCCGGTGGCGTGCTCGGGATGGGTAAACACCCTGGAGGCGCCCGTCGGCCACTGATTCGTCAGGTAAAAATGCAGGAGGGCCTCGCTCAGTGACATCGTTGCAATCCCATGGGGCGTTCCACGTTGATCAAACGCAGAACCCGTACTGACAAAACTGTTCAGCCGCGTCAGACGCTGGTCCAGCTCGGGGAATGGCTTGGACAACGCGTGCTTGAGGACCTCGTCCAGCATTGATTGCAAGGTGGGCATCTTGACCAACTCGTCCGCCATCGCCTTGAGGTTTTGTTCCTGCTGTTGCTTGAGCGTGAGTTCCTGGTCTTCGAATACTGCACCTTCGATTTCGTGAGTGGAGATATCGAGTGCAGCGGCGGCGGCCAAGGGCAGGCGTTGTTCGATGGAGTGGAAGCGCAACAGCTCACTTTTTTCAGTGGCCTGTGCCAGCCATTCTTTGAGTTTGTTTTTGAGGTCGGCCATGCCCGCGAATTTGATCAAGCCTTTGCACGGTGTGAAGAGCGTGACCGCGCCATTATCGGGTCGGCTCATGGCAAAGGCGCCGGCCAAAGGAATGCCGGCCTTGCCGGGCAAAGACAGCAGCAGCTGGAAGGCCTGCATCGGTTTTTCATGGGTTTTGCGGGCTGCCTGGGTCGGCTTGTAAACCGTGTTCAACCAGTTCAGATCGTCCAGGGTAAAGCCCAGCGCGGTTTCCCGTTCGCCGAGTAACCCGGCAGTGGATGCAGCCAAGGCTTCGTCAAAAAAATACGGCAGTGCAGGTGTCGTCATGATGTTTCCTCGATGGGCTGCGGCGGCGTTCAGCGCAGCTCGTTGGGTCGAGGGGCAACAATAGGGGGCGGGAAAAGGCGGGGTGCGGTACATATTGCTTGCGCGAGAGACTTGACAGGAAGCCGGTAAAAAAGCGCTTAATCGACCTGTCGCCCGCCTCTAAAAATAACACTGGAGCTTCAGATGACCGCTTCGCCTGAAATGGCAGTCAGTTCGGCCAACTCAACCCTGGATTTTGATTCTCTCGTCCTTTTGCTCGAACGCATTTTCGTTCGTCACGGCACCTCCGCCGAAGTCGCCAGGGCACTGGCCCTCAACTGCGCCGGTGCCGAACGTGATGGCGCCCACAGTCATGGCGTGTTCCGCATTCCCGGTTACGTGTCGACGCTGAAAAGCGGCTGGGTCAATGGCCTGGCCGTGCCGGTGGTTGAAGACGTGGCGTCGGGTTTTGTCCGGGTCGACGCCGGCAATGGCTTCGCCCAACCGGCGCTCGCCGCCGCACGCGCCTTGCTGGTAGAGAAGGCCCGCAGCGCCGGGATCGCGGTGTTGGCGATTCGCAATTCCCATCACTTCGCGGCGTTGTGGCCGGACGTCGAGCCGTTCGCCTATGAAGGGCTGGTGGCGTTGAGCGTGGTCAACAGCATGACCTGCGTGGTGCCGCACGGTGCCGATCGCCCGCTGTTCGGTACCAACCCGATTGCCTTCGCCGCCCCGCGCGCGGACGGCGATCCAATTGTCTTCGACCTGGCCACCAGCGCCATCGCCCATGGCGATGTGCAGATCGCCGCACGCAAGGGTGAGCGCTTGCCCGCGGGCATGGGCGTGGACGGTCTCGGTCAGCCGACCCAGGACCCGAAAGCGATTCTGGAAGGTGGGGCGTTGCTGCCGTTTGGCGGGCATAAAGGTTCGGCGTTGTCGATGATGGTGGAGCTGTTGGCGGCGGCGTTGACCGGCGGCAATTTCTCCTTCGAATTCGACTGGAAAAACCACCCTGGTGCCAAGACGCCATGGACCGGCCAACTGTTGATCGTGATCGATCCGAGCAAGGCCGCCGGGCAGAGCTTTGCCGAGCGCAGTCAGGAACTGGTGCGGCAGATGCACGGTGTGGGGCTCAAACGGTTGCCGGGTGATCGCCGCCATCATCAGCGCGCCAAGTCCAACGCTGATGGTATTCAGCTGGATGCGGATACGCTGGCGAATCTACGCGAACTAGCCGGTCTCTAAAGCAGGAACAGAGTTGGCCGAACTCTAACGTCGAAACACGGACTGTGTAGGCGCCGGCTTGCTGGCGATGGCGTCCTTGAGATCGCTATCGTCGGAACGCCGCCCGCAGCAAGCCGGCTCCCACATTAAATTGCATTTAGCCAACGTCCGCGTGACAAAGGCGCGGCCGGTTAGCGTCGGCCCAGCAACAACCCGACAACCAAACCGAAACCAGCGGAAATCGCCACGGTTTGCCACGGATGACCGCCGATATAGATTTCTGTCGCTTCGACCGCAGGCAGGGTCCGGTCACGAACGCGGGTTACCGAGTCCCGCGCCTGCTGGAGTTTCTGGGCGATTTGCCCACGGAGCGTGTCCGCTTCCTCACCGACCAGCGAGGCACTGCTTTTCAGCAATTTTTCCGACTCTTCGATCAGCGCCTGAAGCTCGCTGAACGCTTGATCCTTGATTTGGTCTTCGGCGGCTTGTGCGGCGGTTTTCCGAGCCATTGGGATACTCCTTGCAGGTGAGTGGGCAGTGAACAATGGAGTCTGCGGCGATTGAAAAAGTTGCAGCGATTTTACCTGCGCAGGCCCTCCAGTAGAAAAATCCTGCGCAGGACATTTCTTCCTACAGTGTAAGATGTCGCCTATTTACGCAGCAGGTAACTCCCCATGAGCTTCAATCTGGCCGACAAACCCCTTGCCGAGCGCGCAGCGCTTGAAGACGAGAAATCCCGTCTGTTCGAACTCTGGCAGAACAACCTGGGCAAAGCCAAAGGCGAGGCCGCACGCTTGTTTGGCGAACGCGCCAAGCGCAAAGGCAAATGGGCCGAGTGGGTCCGTTCCGAACTCGACGGCATGTCGCCTCCGGAATTCGCCAACATGGTGCGCAGTGAAGTCAATCGGTTGATGGCGGCCAAATAAGGCCGGCTTCACGCAAAAATCGCGACAATTGCCTCACGCACTTTCAACACCACCGGATCGAGCTGCGTGCTGGTACGCCAGCCCAGCTCGATCGGGTAACGCGGCAATGCCAACGGGCAGGGCAGCAGCGTCAACCCGCTGAGTGCGGCGATGCTTCGGGCGGCATGTGCCGGGATGGTCGCCACCGCCTTACTGCCCTTGAGCAGATGCGGCAACGCTGCGAAATGCGTGGTCGAAGCGCATACCCGCCGGCTCAGGCCCAACGCGGCCAACCCTTCGTCGGTGATCCCGATAAAACCACCCGATGACACCAGAATATGTTCACGGGTGACGAATTCCTCAAGGTCGATGGTTTGCTGTCCCGCGGCCAGACTTGTCGGGTCAACCAGACACAGATAATCGCCTTCCCCCAATACCTGACGACTCAGCAACCGTTCGGCAAACCCGCCGGCCGTGATCGCCAGGTCGATGCTGCGCTCCATCAACGCGTGGGCGACGATCTGGCTGTGGGTCTGGCGGAAGATCAGCCGTAACTTCGGCGCGCAACGGTCGATCTCTTCGATCAAGCGGCGGCCGTAGGCAATTTCGAAATCATCCGACATGCCCACCGTGACCGAACGGCCTTCGTAGTGATGGGCGGCTGGATCGACCATCGCCAGGCTTTGTCGGCATTTGTTCAGCGCGTCGCTGACCACCGGTTTCAACTGATTGGCCTTGAGCGTCGGCGCAAGACCTCGGCCGGTGCGCACAAACAACTGATCGCCATACACCTCGCGCAGTCGGCGCAACGCCGCGCTGACCGCCGACTGCGTGACGCCCAGACGCAACGCTGCACGGCTGGCGCTGGACTCCTCATGCAAGGCTTCGAAGACTTTGAGCAGGTTGAGATCGACGGTGGCGATATTCATGGTGTTCATATCATTCAGCAGCGAACGGGGCTTTATTCATGATCCGGTAGCGCCTGAGAATGAGCAACACCTGATATGAACGGAGTGACCGCGATGCCCAAGTCAATCGTTGCTGCACTGCAAATCGGCGCACTGCCTGGCGGCAAAGCCGAGACCCTGGAACAAATTCTCTCGTACGAAAACGCCATCCTTGAAGCCGGTGCGGCGCTGGTGGTCATGCCCGAGGCGTTGCTTGGTGGTTACCCGAAAGGCGAGGGGTTCGGCACGCAACTGGGTTATCGCCTGCCGGAAGGTCGAGAAGCATTTGCCCGGTATTTCGCCAATGCCATCGACGTGCCAGGCGTAGAAACCGAAGCGCTGGCCGGGTTGTCGGCGCGCACCGGGGCCAATCTGGTGATTGGCGTCATCGAGCGCGCCGGCAGCACCTTGTATTGCACCGCGTTGTATTTCGAGCCGCAGGCCGGACTGGTCGCCAAACACCGAAAACTGATGCCCACGGGCACCGAACGGCTGATCTGGGGCAAGGGCGATGGCTCGACGTTACCGGTGATCGACAGCCAGGTCGGCCGGATCGGCGCGGTGGTGTGCTGGGAAAACATGATGCCGCTGCTGCGCACCGCCATGTACGCCAAAGGTGTGGAGGTGTGGTGCGCACCCACGGTGGACGAGCGGGAGATGTGGCAGGTGAGCATGCGCCATATCGCCCATGAAGGGCGCTGCTTTGTGGTCAGTGCCTGTCAGGTTCAGGACTCGCCGCAAGCCCTGGGCGTGGAGATCGCCAACTGGCCGGCGGACCGGCCGTTGATTGCCGGCGGCAGCGTAATCGTTGGCCCAATGGGCGACATTCTGGCCGGGCCGCTGCGCGGTGAGCGCGGCCTGCTCACCGCCGAAATCGACACCGACGACCTGATCCGCGCGCGTTACGACTACGACGTCGTCGGCCACTACGCGCGCCCGGATGTGTTTGAGTTGACCGTGGATGAACGCGCCAAACCCGGTGTCCGCTTCCTCTGACACCCCCCTGTAGGAGCCGGCTTGCTGGCGATGGCGGCCTTGAGACTTGCGTTGATTATTAGGCCGCTTTCGCCAGCAAGCCGGCTCCTACAGAACGGCGGGTTAACCTTTGGCCGGGACATCCGGGTTTTCCATGACCTGGAGGATCGAGGCTTCCGGGTCGAAATCGTCTTCTTCCAGCTCGATGAATTCTTCGGGCAGGAAGATGTTCAGCACGATAGCGCACAACGCGCCGACGGTAATCGGCGATTCAAAGATGTTATGCAGCGCCTTGGGCAACTCGCGCAACACCTCCGGCACGGCCGCCACCCCCAGGCCCATGCCGAGGGAAATCGCCACGATCAGCATGTTGCGCCGATGCAGGCCGGCTTCGGCGAGGATCTTGATCCCGGCCACTGCAACGGTGCCGAACATCACCAGTTCAGCGCCGCCGAGTACCGGTTTCGGCATCAGTTGCAGCACCGCGCCGATCATCGGGAACAGCCCCAGCACCACCAGCAGGCCGGCAATGAAAAACGCCACGTAGCGGCTGGCCACGCCGGTCAGTTGAATCACGCCGTTGTTCTGCGCGAAGGTCACCATCGGCATGCTGTTGAACACCGCCGCCATGGCCGAATTGAGACCGTCGGCGAGCAGGCCGGATTTGATCCGGCGTATGTAGATCGGGCCTTTGACCGGCTGCCGGGAAATCATCGAGTTGGCCGTCAGGTCGCCGGCCGCCTCCAGCGGCGACACGAGGAAAATCACCGCCACCGGCACGAACGCCACCCAGTCGAAGTTGAAACCGTACTTGAACGGCACCGGCACGCTCATCAGCGGTACGTCGGGCATGCTGCCGAAATCCACGTGGCCCATGAGCCATGCCACGAGATAACCGAGGGTCAGGCCGATCACGATGGCGCCCAGGCGCAGGAACGGCACATCAATACGGTTCAGCACAACGATGGTGCCCAGCACCAACGCAGCCAACGCCAGATGACTGGCGGCGCCGAGATCCGTCGCGCCGAAGCCGCCGGCGATGTCGGTCATGGCGACTTTGATCAGCGACAACCCCATCAACGTGATGATCGTCCCGGTCACCACCGGCGTGATCAGCATCCGCAGTTTGCCGATGAACTGGCTCAACACCACTTCGATGAACGCGGCGAAAAAACACACGCCAAAGATTGTCGAAAGGATCTCATCAGTGCCGCCGCCGCGGGCCTTGACCATGAAACCGGCGCTGAGGATCACGCTGATAAACGAGAAACTGGTGCCTTGCAGACACAGCAAACCGGAACCTATCGGGCCGAACTTGCGCGCCTGGACGAAGGTGCCCAGCCCCGAGACAAACAGCGCCATGCTGATCAGATAGGGGATTTCGCTTTGCAGACCGAGGGCGCTGCCCATGATCAGGGTCGGGGTGATGATGCCGACGAAACTGGCGAGTACGTGTTGCAGGGCGGCGAAGACGGTGGCGGTCAAATGAGGGCGGTCGTCGAGGCCGTAGATCAGGTCGTTGTGGCGCGGGGCAGGGGCTTTTTCAGAGGCGGTCATGGTGGTTTGCGTGCCGAAAGGCGGGCCGGGTCAGAAAATGGAGGCGCAGGATGCCAGAAAATTCATCGACTTACACAAAACCCTTGTGGGAGCGAGCCTGCTCGCGATGACGGTGGATCAGTCAATATAAATGTCGACTGATCCACCGTCATCGCGAGCAGGCTCGCTCCTACAGGGGGGGGCGGTGGTTTCAGGTGAACGCGGCGAGCAGATCTTCTTCAAAGGCTTTCTGCGCATCCCCCGGCACCTGCGCACGGTGGCGGGCGAGGTGGAATGCCACGTCGAAACTCATGTCGCTGCGGCGTACGGCCCTGAGTAATCCTTTGTCTTCCCAACTGCGGGCAAAGTGGCTGGGCAGGTAACCGACATGCTTGCCGGACAAAATAAAGGCGAGGGTGCCTTCGACCTGTTCCGAGCGCGCCGAGCACCGTTTGCCCTGAAAGGGCTCGTCGCTGCGCAAAAAGCGGTAAGGGTGATCCACCCGGTCGCACGCCTGCAACGCTTGATCGTCCGGCGCCTCGTCGGTGAACAGCGGGTGGCCGGCGGCGCAATACAAGTGCTGGGTTTCCGTGAACAGTTCGCGGTAGTCAAACGCGCTCTGCACCTGTGAGAAATAGCCGATCGCCAGGTCCAGCCGTTGTTGCAGCAGCAAGCGCTCCATCTCGCCGGGCATGGCGCTGATCAATTCGATACGCACCGACTCATCGCGTTCGCGAAAGCGCCGGATCGCCTCGGCCACCCGTTGCAGCACGGATTGATCCACGGCTTCGGACAGCCCCAGGCGCACCTCGCCGATCAGCCGACCAGCCACGCCATTGGATTGATGACGGAACGCTTCAATGGATTCGAACAGTCCGCGTGTCGCGGCCAACAGTTGTTCGCCTTTGGGGGTGATCCTGAATCCGCCCTTGCCGCGACTGCACAGCCGATAGCCGAGCCGGGTTTCAAGCCTGGCCATTTGCTGGCTGATGCTCGACTGGCTCAGGCCCAGTTCACCCTGGGCTGCGCTGAAACCACCGCATTCCACCACGCTGACGAACAGGCGCAGCAATTGCAGATCCACATCGTGAAGCTGGCCGAGCATCAAACATTACTCCGCAATAAAGTCAGGGTAACTGACTTGGTATTTTTCCAATGTATCCGACGACGCATGCTGGGGCCACTTCCTCTGGTCAGGTGTTCGTCATGGCTCCTCTATTCAAGCTGTGTTTACCCGCGCTGTTCCTTGCCGCCTCCGTGTCGGCCCATGCCGAGGAGAAGGTCGTCAATCTTTACAGTTGGGCCGATTACGTGGCCCCGGAAACCTTGCAGCGCTTCGAGCAGGAAACCGGCATTCACGTGCGCTACGACACGTTCGATTCCTCGGAAGTCCTGGAAACCAAGTTGCTCACCGGCGGCAGCGGATATGACGTGGTGGTGCCGTCGTCCAGCGTGCTGGCGCGGGGTTTGGCAGCCGGTGCGTTGAAGGCGATACCCCATGAAGGCCTCAAGGGCTACGCCAACCTCGATCCGGACTTGCTGGAAAAACTCGCCGCGGTCGATCCCGGCAACCGCTACGGCGTGCCGTATACCTGGGGCACGCTCGGGCTCGGGATGAATGTGGAGGCGGTGAAAAAGCGCTTGCCGGATGTGCCGCTCAACAGCCTCGACTTGCTGTTCAAACCCGAATATGCCAGCAAGCTGAAAGATTGCGGCGTGGCGATCATCGATTCGCCGCAGGAAGTGATCGGCCTGGCGCTGCACTACCTCGGTAAAGATCCCTACAGCACCGACAAGTCCGATCTGTCAGCCGCCGAGGCGTTGTTGCGTCAGTTGCAGCCGAATGTGCTGTACGTCGCCAGTGGCCGGCAAATCAACGACCTGGCCAACGGCAGCGTCTGCCTGGCCTTGACCTACAACGGTGATGCGAGCATGGCCGCCGATCAGGCGCGCAAGGCCAACAAACCGTATGAAGTGGCGTACCGGATCCCCAAGGAAGGCACGCTGGTCTGGCAGGACAACCTGGCGATCCCCAAGGACGCGCCGCACCCCGAAGCCGCCCGCGCCTTTATCGAGTTCATGTTGCGTCCCGAATCCGTGGCGGCGCTGACCAACACGCTGTTCTTTGCCACCGCCAACCAGGCCGCCACACCGCTGGTGGATGAGGCGGTACGCAGCGATCCCGACATTTACCCCCTCGCCGATGTGCGCGAGCGGTTGTACGCCGACCGCAGCATGAGCCTCAAGGACATGCGTCAGCGCACCCGTTTGTGGACCACTTTCCGTAGCCGCCAGTAAATAAACAAGAAGGAGCACCTGATGGACGTCCCAGTGCAAAACGATCAGGCCATGACCCGCGACAGTCTCTACGGGACTGCCGCCGAAAGTACCTACGCCGGTATCACCAGTTTCATGCGTCGCCGGTACAGCCGCGACTTGCGCGGTGTCGACGTGGCCGTCAGCGGCGTGCCGTTCGATACCGCCACCAGCAACCGTCCCGGCGCGCGTTTTGGACCGCGCGGCATTCGTGCGGCGTCCACCGGGATCGCCTGGGAGCGGCATTGGCCATGGACGTTCGACCCGTTCGATCATCTGGCGGTGATCGACTACGGTGATTGCGACTTCGACTACGGTTCGCCGCATTCGGTGCCGGAAAGCATTGAAGCCCACGCCGAGCACATTCTGAATGCCGGTTGCGCGATGCTGACATTCGGCGGCGATCACTTCATCAGTTACCCGCTGCTCAAGGCGCATGCCCGTAAACATGGGGCGCTGTCGTTGATTCACTTCGACGCGCACAGCGACACCTGGCCGGATGAAGAGGGCAAGCGCGTCGATCACGGCACGATGTTCTGGCACGCGGCCAAGGAAGGTCTGGTGGACCCGTCGCGCTCGGTGCAGATCGGTTTGCGCACCACCAATGACGATCATCAGGGCTTTCAAGTGCTGGATGCGCGGCAAGTGCATCGGCGTGGGGTGGACGCGATTGTCGAAGCGATTCGCGCACGGGTCGGCGACAACCCGGTGTACCTGACGTTCGACATCGATTGCCTCGACCCGGCGTTTGCACCCGGCACCGGCACACCGGTGTGTGGCGGTTTGAGCACGGTCCAGGCGCTGGAAATCCTCGGCGGCTTGCGCGGGATCAATCTGGTGGGGATGGACGTGGTGGAAGTTGCGCCGGCCTACGACAGTGCGGACATTACCTCACTGGCGGCGGCGACGTTGGCGATGGAGATGCTGTGTTTGTATGCGGCGAAGCATAAGGTGGATCGGTAGCACGGATTTGCGGTGTTCGTGATGACGCTTTCGCGGGCAAGCCTCGCTCCTACATAGCGCATGACCTGTAGGAGCGAGGCTTGCCCGCGAAGCTTTTTCAGGCGACCGGGATTATTGGCAGGTCCAGGGTTTCGCCCCCGCTGAACCGTGCAAAAGAACCGGCAATGGACTCATGCGGCACGCCCTTCGCCACTTCGCTGATGCCATCCAGCCGCGACAACTGATCGGCACTCAACTGCACATCCAACGCGCCCAACGTCGCATCCAGCTGCTCACGCGTACGCGAACCCAGAATCGGAATCAGCGCCGTGGTCGAGCGTTTGGCTTTTTCCCGCAGCCAGGCAATGGCCACGTGCGTCGGGCTGGCGTCCAGCTCCGCCGCGACCGCGAGCAAGGTGTCGAGCAGGGCGGTTTCGCGGGCACTTTTCTCGGCGTGTACCAGCATGCCCAGTTTGGCGGCACGGCTGTTCTCGTCGTTGGTGCGGTATTTGCCGGTCAGGAACCCGCCACCCAGCGGCGACCATAAGGTCGCGGCCAGCCCCAACGCTTCGGCCATCGGCAGTTGTTCACGTTCAGCTGTGCGCTCGGCGAGGCTGTACTCGACCTGAATGGCGGCAATCGGCGCAAAACCGCGAACTTCAGCCAGCAGATCGGCGCGGGCGATGCGCCAGGCCGGGAAGTTCGACAGCCCGGCATAATGAATCTTGCCGGCGCGCACCAGATCATCAAAACCACGGAGGATTTCTTCCATGGGCGTGACACCGTCGCTCATGTGCGCCCAGAACAGGTCGATGTGGTCGGTCTTGAGCCGTGTCAGGCTTTCTTCCACGGCGCGGACCATGTTCTTGCGGTTGTTGCCGGTGTGGGAAATGCCTGCGGCCGGTGTAGTCCCCAACGTGTATTTGGTGGCGATGACCAGGCGATCGCGCTCTGCGGCGATAAACTCGCTGAGCATGGCTTCCGACTGGCCACCCTGATAGCCATTGGCGGTGTCGATGAAATTACCGCCGGCCTCCAGGTAGCCATCAAAGATGCGCTTGGCTTCATCGCGCTCGGCGCCATGACCCCAACCGGTACCAAAGTTACCGGCACCCAGCGCCAGTTCCGCGACACGCAGGCCGGTTTTTCGGCCGAACACCTTGTAATGCATGGGATGACTCCTGAAGGAAGACGCTACGGATCAATATAGATGTCGTAAGACATGTATTAAAGATGATGCCAGTCATGTATTCAGTCAAGGTGCTTTTTCATGAGTGGCAAAACGGGCCCGTGGTTACTGCCACTTTCTGACAGGAGGCTCTGCTAATCTGCGACATCCTTTCCGAAAAGAGCCTGCCGATCGTGTCTCGCACCACGCGTTTACTTACTTTGTTGCAAGTGCTGCGCGGCAAAAGTCGTCCGGTCACGGCGGCGACACTCGCCAGCGAGCTTGAGATTTCCGAGCGTACGCTCTATCGCGACATCGCGGAACTCACCGCACTGGGCGCGCCGATCTACGGTGAGGCGGGGATCGGTTACGTGTTGCGCAGCGGTTTGTTCCTGCCGCCGTTGATGCTCAATGCCGATGAAACCGAAGCCATCGTGCTGGGGCTGCGTTACGTGGATCAGCGCGGCGATGAAGTGTTGAGCAAAGCGGCGGCCGATGCGCTGGCCAAGATTGCTGCGGTACTCGCCCCCGAAGCGCTGGACGCTCTGCGCAACCCGACGGTGATGCCGGGCCCGCCCGGTTATGGCTTCGCGCCAAATGCCGTGCCGCTGAATGCGTTTCGCCAGGCGATTCGCGATCAGGCCAAGCTGCACATCGACTATGCGGACGCACAGCAAGTGCCGAGTCAGCGGCTGATCTGGCCGCTGGCGCTGGGGTTTCTCAATGAAGTGCGGATCATCGTCGCCTGGTGTGAGTTGCGCGGCGCCTATCGGACTTTTCGTACCGACCGGATTTCGGCGGCGAGCGAGCAGGGCGAGCGTTATCCGGGGCGGCGCAGCGATCTGCTGCGCACCTGGCGCAAGCAGATGCAACTGGATGAAGCCGGGCGTTTCACTCCTGACAAGAACTGACACAGGCGTGTTCTAGCATGGTGTCAGAATCAACCAACAAGGAGCTGTCACCATGTCCCATCCTGCCTCTGCACTGGCGCCCGCCATCGCCGCTTACATTGCTGCCGCCAATGCCCGCGACACCTCGACGGTCGCCAGTTTTTTCGCTGAGGACGCCAATGTGTTCGATGAAGGTCAACACCGGATTGGCACCCAGGCCATCGCCCAATGGATGCAAGACACCGCCCGGCGTTACCAGCCAAAGGTCGAAGTGCTCGACGTGCAACAGCGCACCGGCAAGGTGCTGGTGCACAACCTGATCTCCGGGACGTTTCCCGGCAGCCCGCTGGAATTGCGCTACATGTTTCGCCTGAACGAGCAGGGCAAGATCGCCCGGCTGGACATTTCACTGTAGACGTCGCGTCACGATGGCATACTGCCGCGCATGAATGCCGACTCCCCGTTAAGCGCCTGGCAACACGCCATCGAACAGAAGGGCTTCGTCCAGGACGAAGCCCAGGAACATGCCGTCTGGGCGCTGCAAAAATGCTATGAAGCGTTGCATGAAGGTCAGAAACCGGTCACGGGCGTGTACCTGTGGGGCCCCGTCGGGCGTGGCAAGACCTGGCTGATGGATCAGTTTTACCAAAGCCTGCAGGTCCCGGCCCGGCGCCAGCACTTTCACCATTTTATGGGGTGGGTGCATCAACGCTCGTTTCAGCTGACCGGCACCGCTGATCCACTCAAAGCCCTGGCCCGCGAGCTGAGCGAAGAAGTCCGCGTGTTGTGTTTCGATGAGCTGTTCGTCAACGACATTGGCGACGCAATCATTCTCGGGCGCTTGTTTCAGGTGATGTTCGAGGAGGGCGTGGTGGTGGTTTGCACGTCCAATCAGCCGCCGGACATGCTGTACGCCGATGGCTTCAACCGCGACCGCTTCGTGCCCGCGATCGAGGCGATCAAGCAGCACATGCAGGTGATCGCGGTGGATGGCGGCGAAGATCATCGCCTGCATCCCGGCGCTGGTTTGCAACGCTATTGGGTCGCCGCGCCAGGGCAACCCGGCGCGTTGGAGGATGTGTTCAAGGCGCTGACCGCCGGGCAGTCAGTCTCCAGTGAACCGATCAAGGTCGGTTACCGCTCGCTGAATGTGGTGCAGGCCAGTGAAACCGTGCTCTGGAGCCGATACGCCGACCTCTGTGAACAACCCTTTGCCGCCATGGATTTCATGGCCCTGTGCGACACCTTCAGGGCTATTCTGTTGAGTGACGTGCCCAACCTCAGCGCGCAAAAACGCGCCGGCCGCATTGCCCGTGGCACCGAAGACGGGGTCGAGCGGGTGGTGGCGGGTGATCGCGAGTTGCCGCAATTGTCGGTGCACGACGACGGTGTGCGGCGCTTCATCGCGTTGGTGGACGAATGCTATGACCGCAAAGTGCCGCTGTACCTCGAAGCCCAGGTGCCGATGGAATCGCTCTACACCGAAGGCTATCTGGAATTCCCGTTCCGCCGCACACTCAGTCGCCTACAGGAAATGCAGCTGCAACGTTTCGCCGACGCTTGAACCCAAGGAGCCGCGAACATGAATCAGCCCTTGTCCCACCATTTGCTGACCATGGCTTATCAGAACGCCTGGGCCAATCATCGACTGGCCAAGGCCTGGAGCCAGTTGAGCGCAGAGGAGCTGGCGGCGCCGCGCGTCAGTTTCTTCCCCAGCCTGCGTGCGACCCTCAACCACATCCTGACCTGCGACTGGTTTTACATGGATGCGCTGGAGCGGGAGTTGCGTGGCGATGTTCCGCATCCTGAATGCACAGTGTTCTTCAACAAAGACGAGCCGTTCACCGCTGCCGCAGACCTGCAGCGCGAACAGGCCCAGGTTGACCGCCGCTTGATCGCCTACTGCGAGCAAATGCGCGACGCCGACCTGGGCAAGATCGTGACAATCGCCCGAGACACGCCGCAATACGACAGCCGTTTGCGCCTGCTGTCTCATCTGCTCGAGCATCAGATCCATCATCGCGGGCAGGTACACGCCATGCTCAGCGGCACGTCGGTTGCGCCACCACAACTGGACGAGTTTTTCTGCGCCGGGGAGTCGGGCCTGAGGGCGGCGGATTTCGCCGAACTGGGGTGGACCGAAGCATTGATCTGGGGCACCTCTGTTTAAAGATTGCGCGATGAACGGGACTCGCGATAGGGTCGCTGTGCCCTGCGGCGCGATCTGCGCGCCGGGGCAATTCATGTGTAATCGAGGTGGAAATGGAATCCGCAGAAATTCTAGTGCTTCAGGCCAGTTACACCAATCCGGTGCATGCCGAGGCGATAGGTCAGGTGTTGAATCATTACGCCGAGGACCCGATGGGTATCGGTCATTCTTTGCCGGCCGAGGTGCTGGAGCACCTTCCGGGGGAACTCGCCAAACGTCCCCATGCGTACAGCGTGCTGGCGTTCGTCGGGGGTGAACCGGCAGGGCTGGTCAATTGCTTTGAAGGTTTTTCGACGTTTGCGTGTCGGCCATTGGTCAACGTGCATGACGTAGTGGTGGTGAAACAGTTTCGCGGATTGGGCCTGAGCCAGAAGATGCTGCAAAAGGTCGAGGAAATCGCCCGTCAGCGCGGCTGCTGCAAAATCACGCTGGAGGTGCTGGAAGGCAATGCCGTGGCGCAGTCGTCCTACGCTAAATTCGGCTTCAGCGCCGGCATGTTCGATCCGGAGCACGGCCGGATGCTGTTCTGGACCAAGGCGTTGTAGCATCGCGCTCTTCGTAGGAGCCAGGCTTGCCGGCGAAGGCGTATTTGAAATCGCCTTCGCCGGCAAGCCTGGCTCCTACATCTAGCGTTTGTAATGCTCAGTCACTTGCGCCGTTTGATCGTCCGGAACCCGGACCTCAGCGGTTTGCTGGCTTTGATTCTCCTGTTGGCTGAGCCGCAGGCTTTCGTAGTAATAGCGCATGCGTTCTGCGCCACCTTCGGCAAATGCGCTGACCGAAACGAACGTCATCAGGCCGGCAACGATCAAGGGTGTACATTTCATGGTTCGCCTCCCAAAACGGATATCGGGTGCTTTTCATCCATGAAGCAATGTCGCGAGAACATTATCTGCCGATTTCGTCGATTGGGAATTAACTGCGCCTAGAGTTTCCAGTCCAGGCTCAGTGTCACCGTACGCGGATCACCCCAATACACACCGTTATAGAAACCGACGTTGTCGTAATACTTCTTGTCGAACAGGTTCTCGACGTTGAGCGAGGCGGACAGGTGCGGGTCGAACTCGTAACGTGA
The DNA here is from genome assembly GCF_014852285.1 of Pseudomonas sp. PDM02. Lineage (NCBI taxonomy): Bacteria > Pseudomonadati > Pseudomonadota > Gammaproteobacteria > Pseudomonadales > Pseudomonadaceae > Pseudomonas > Pseudomonas sp. PDM02. The sequence continues at coordinate 123,692 of NZ_JACVBL010000003.1, forward strand.
CATCAGGTTGACCACGGTGTAGGCGCCTTGCCGGATGTTTGTGCGTTCAGTTATCACATTGCCAGCGGCGTTGCGTCCGACCGGGCGATTGGCGGCGCGGTAAACGTCACTTTGCCAGTTCACTGCACCGCCCACGGTCAGGGCCTGCCAGTCGCCAGGCAAGCGATACGAAGTCGACACCCGAAGCAGGTTCAGCGGCTGACTGGTATTGGTGCGTTTTTCCTCGCCATTGACCGAGTGGGTGTAGGTGTAACCGGCGGTCATGTTCCAGTGCGGCATGACCTCGCCGGAGAGCTCGGCTTCGAACCCCTGAACCTTGTTGCCCTTACCGCTGGAGGTGTAGAACTCCTCGCCAGTAACCGGGTCCGGCGGCACCGAATCGTCGCGTTCGGCGACATTGTCCTGTTTGCTCCAGAACACAGCGGTGGCGAGGTTCAGTCGCTCTTCCAGCAGGCTGCCCTTGAGGCCAAGTTCATAGTTGCTGCCCACCACCGGTTCGAGGTACTTGCGGCTGCTGTCGCGGTTGGTTTGTGGCTTGAAGATATCGGTGTAGCTGATGTAAGCCGTGTATTCGGGCGTCAGGTCGTAAAGCAGTCCGGCGTATGGCGTCCATAGGTCGTTGTGTTGCTGGCGGGTAACTTCGGACTCGCTCAACTGCAGATTGTCGGTGTAACTGTTAGCCGTTTTCGACGCTTTCCAGCTGCCATAGCGGCTGCCGAGGACGGCGTGCAGATCGTCGGTCAACGTCAGGCGAGTGGCCAGGTAACCGGCCTTTTGGCGGGTGTTGTCGCTGGAGCCACGCAGGCTGGTGACGGTGTCGGGGAATTTGGGGATGCCGCCCATGTACTTCCAGTCGGGTACGTTTTCGTAGTCCTTCGCGCGGGCGCCATCGACGGTGTGTGGGCTTTCGTCGCTGCGTTCGGCTTCGCCATACCCGAGCATCATTTCGTGCTCACGCCCGAACAATGAATAGGGTCCGGACACGTTGAAGTCATAAGCCTTCATTTTTTGCGTGCCGATCATGTGGCTGACGTTGGCGATCATGCCGCTGCGATCCGCCTCGGGGAAGCCGCCACCGCCGTAGTAAATCTTGCCGTCGGTGTCGCTTTCGCGATGGGTGTAAGCCGCCTTGAGGTGCCAGCCCATCCCCAGTTGCTGATCCAGCGTGGCGAACGCGGTCTTGTCTTTCAGCGGCCAGGAACTCCAGGGGGTGGCCATGTTGGTGGAGCGGCCGAGGTTGGCTTTGCTGCCGTCTGCGTTCCAGTAGGGCACGGTTCCCCAGGAGGTGCCCTGCACCTGTTTGTCCTGATAGTCATAACCCACGGCGAGCAGCGTATCGTCGGTCAGGTCGGCTTCGAGAATCCCGTAGCCGACTTCCCGTTGCAGCTGATACTTGTCGCGCACCGAATGACTGTCGCGATAGGCCAGCACGCTGCGCCCGCGCAAGCGTCCGTCGAACGCCAGCGGCCCGCCGACATCGACGTAACTGTAGTAATCGTCATAACTGCCACCGCTGACACCGGTTTTGGCTTCCCACTGCGACGTCGGACGCTTGCGCACCATGTTGATGGTGGCCGAAGGGTCGCCTGCGCCCGTGGTCAGGCCGGTTGCACCGCGCACGACTTCGATGCGGTCATAGATGATGGTGTCGGAATCGGACTTCATGTAGTTGAAGGTGTTGAGCATCCCGTCGATCTGGAAATTGTTGATCGTGTAGCCGCGGGAGGAAAAGACGACCCGGTCCGAGTCGTTGTGCTGAACCACCACGCCCGTGGTCTGGCGCATGGCGTCGGAGAGCGTGTCGAGTTTGAAGTCGTCCATTTGCTGGCGCGTGATCACGGACACCGATTGTGGCGTCTCCTTGATCGACAGGTTCAGGCGGGTGGCGGTGCTCATGGCGCCGGTGGTGTACGACCCGGTGTTTTCGGTGGTGCTGCCCAAGCCTTGGGCCGTGACGCTGGTGGCACCGAGTACCAGGGCGGAGGGTTGTTTGTCCGGGTCGGTTTCAGCCAGCAGGTCCGGGCTTAGTACGGCACTGCAAAACCCAAGGGTAAAGGTCATGGAACGGGTGATAGGCGCGAACATCGCAGCCGACTCCTTGTCGTCAATGAAAAAATTCCGTTTGTTCAAAGACGAAGGAGGGCGGGGGTATTTAGTTATAAACGAGAATTATTATTATCTTTCGGAGAAATTGTAGGAGCGAAGCTTGCTCGCGAAGAGGTCGGCAGATTCAACATCTATGCTGACTGGGCCAACCCCTTCGCGAGCAAGCATCGCTCCTACAGATCTACTGCTGAGCGACTGCCGGGGTCGGCTTCACCTTGGGTTTGATCAGGCTGAAGTCGATCAGCGCTTTCTGCTCGCGCTCATAAGGATTGCCGATCAGCAGTGGGCGCGGCTTGAAACTGTCGCTGACCACGCTCTTGCTGCGATCCAGTTCATCGAAGCTCAGCCCCGCCAGATCGGCCCAGGTATGGATCAGGTGCGAGCTGCTGTACGGCCGCCCCAAATCACCGGCGAAGCTCCAGTCATGGCTTTCGCGCCATTTCGGCGAGGCCCAGGCCATGAATGGAATGGTGTACATCGGTGCCGTCGGCTTGGCCTCATTGCGACCCAGCGTGTTGTGACCAGCAGAGTCGAAAACGTCTTCGCCGTGGTCGGAAAGGTACAGCAGAAAGCCGTTAGGATCGGTCTTGGCGTAATCCTTGATCAGGCTTGAAACCACGAAGTCGTTGTACAGCACCGCGTTGTCATAGCTGTTGTAGGTCGGCAACTGATCGTCACGCACGCCAGCCGGAACGCCGTTGCGGTCCTTGAACTTGTCGAAGGTCGATGGGTAGCGGTACTGATAGCTCATGTGTGTGCCGAGCAAATGCACAACGATCAACTTGCGTGGCGCCGCGTCGGCCAGGGCCTTGTTGAACGGCTCGATCACGTCGCCATCGTACTGGGCGGCGTTCTGGTTGCGGTTGTTGTTCAGGTACACCTGCTCGTCGGCCTGCTCGGAGAAGGTCGTGAGCATGGTGTTGCGCTTGGTCATGGTTTGCTGGTTGGTGATCCAGAAGGTCTTGTAGCCCGCCTGTTTCATCATGCTGACCAGCGACGGCGTCGACAGGAACAGGTCCGGGTTTTCTTCGTCGGCGAACGTCAGGACCTGCTGCAATGCCTCGATGGTGTAAGGGCGCGGGGTGATGACGTTGTCGAAGACCGCCAGTTGGTCCTTGAGCTTGTCCAGTTCCGGCGTGGTTTCACGCGGGTAGCCGTAGAGACTCATGCGCTGACGGTTGGTGGATTCGCCGATCACCAACACCAGGGTGGCGGGCTGATTGGCCATCGAATCCTTGAAATTGTGCAGCGGTGGAATCTTGCTCGCGCTGTCGAGCATGCCCTGCATGTCGGCCAGGGTGTCGAGGTAGCGGTGATAGGCCACGGCCATCTGCCACGGCACTGCCGGTTCGATACGGGTTTCGAACTTCTCGAAACCACTGGCGAAACTGCCGGTGTGAACGGTCTGCTTGGCCAGCGGATAACCCACCACGGCCACCAGAATGGCGGTCGCGGCGACCAATGCGCGACCACGGGGCATGTACACCGGGCGCAAGCGGGTCCACAGGAAATAGGCGAACAGCGTGTGGGCAACAAATGCCGCCACCATCCACCAGGCAAAATACTGGGTCATGTACTCGCCGGCTTCAGAGATGTTCGACTCGAACATGATGAAGATGACGCTCTGGGAAAATTCCTGCTGATAGATGAAGAAGTAACCGAGACTGGCCATGGAACAGGCCCACAGCACCACGCCGATCAGCGCCGCCAATACACGCGTCTTGCGGGGAAACAGCAGCATCGGCGCCAGCCAGATGGCGCTCATGGTGAAGGCTTGGCGGAAACCGCTGAACCCGGAGGTGCCCGTCAATTGGATCAGCAGTTGGGTAATGCCGGAGAAATACCAGAAGAACAGAAACAGCCAGAGAAACCCTGCCCAATCAAACTTGTCCGCAGTCGAATTGCTGCGTTCATACAAAGCCATTGCGTGCTCCAGCCAGAAATCACTTCCACCGCCGGGACGGGAAGGTCGCCGACGAACAGGCGCCGCGCAGATACCGGGCGGCCATAAAGGACCGGAGTATCAACAAGGGCGTGTGAAAGTTTTGTGAGCTGCTGAGCGCGGGTAAATCGTGATGGCGTATCGGAAACAGCGATTGGCTGCTTCCGATTCAGGCGAGGGGATCAGGCGTGGGGGGCGCGCAAAGTGACAGGCATCGGCTGAGCCTGGATACCTTGCGTCAGCAGGCGCAATTGCTCGACTTCCTGTTTGAGCTGGTCGCGTTCGTCTTTCAACTGGCGCAATTCATCACGACGGATCGTGACGTAAAGGGTTTGTGCTGGCCGTGCTGCTTGTACTGTGCCCATTGCTCACCTCGCAAATGGCTTGCCTCAACTGTAAATCCGCCCCGACATCGGTGCTGATTTACTATCGGCGCTGATTTTGATTTCTTTTGTCCCGGAAGGGAACTTTTTTATTTTTCGTGGTCGTTGTGTCTTCGGCACGATTCCCGACGTTATCAATCAGGATCGGGCACAATGCCCGGAAACTTCATGCCAACGCTCTGGACTAACCCTCATTAGTCGCGTTGGGCTATAACCTTTGACACACATTTATTTGTAGTAGGGAGCATCAGCACATGCAACTCGGGATTATTGGACTGGGCCGCATGGGCGGCAATATTGCGCGGCGCCTGATGCTCAACGGGCACACCACCGTTGTTTACGACCGCAATACCGCCTTCGTCGACACCCTGGCCGCCGAAGGCGCCAAGGGCGTCACCGACCTGCCGGCCCTGGTCGCCGGCCTGGCCAAACCACGAGCGGTCTGGATCATGCTGCCGGCAGGCGCACCGACCGAAGACACCATCGACACCCTGAGCACCTTGCTTGAAGCCGGCGACACCATCATCGACGGCGGCAACACCTTCTATAAGGACGATATTCGCCGGGCAAAAAACCTCTCGGAAAAAGGCCTGCACTACATCGACGTCGGCACCTCCGGCGGCGTCTGGGGCCTGGAGCGCGGTTACTGCATGATGATCGGTGGCGAAGCCGAAGTGGTTAAACGCCTCGATCCACTGTTCGACAGCCTGGCGCCTGGCATGGGTGACATCCCGCGCACCAAGGACCGCAAGTCGGACGACGATCGCGCCGAACGCGGTTATATCCACGCCGGCCCCGCGGGTTCCGGCCATTTCGTGAAAATGATCCACAACGGCATCGAGTACGGAATGATGCAGGCCTTCGCCGAAGGCTTCGACATCCTCAAGACGAAGGCCAGCACCAACCTGCCGGAAGACCAGCGCTTCAACCTGAACGTCGGCGACATCGCCGAAGTCTGGCGTCGTGGCAGCGTGGTCTCGTCGTGGCTGCTCGACCTGACCGCCGATGCCCTGGCTGCCGATCCGCAGCTCGATAATTTCTCCGGTTCCGTTGCGGACAGCGGGGAAGGTCAATGGACCATTGAAGCGGCCATGGAACAAGCGGTACCGGTGCCGGTGCTGTCGAACTCGCTGTTCGCCCGCTATCGCTCGCGCGGCCAAGGCACTTTTGGCGACAAGATCCTCTCGGCCCAGCGCTTCGGCTTCGGCGGCCACGTGGAGACTGCGAAAAAATGACCCGTTTGATCCGCAATAAATCCAAGGCAGAACCCGCACCACCGACCACGCTGTTCCTGTTCGGTGCCCACGGTGACCTGGTCAAGCGCTTGCTGATGCCGGCGCTGTACAACCTGAGTCGCGACGGTCTGCTTGGCGATGGACTGCGGATCATCGGCGTCGACCACAACGCCATCACCGACGAAGCGTTTGCCCAGAAGCTCGAAGACTTCATTCGGGCCGAAGTGGCAAGCAAGGTCGGCAAGGGCGATCAAGCCCTTGACCCAGCGTTGTGGGCCAAACTGGCCAAAGGCATCAGCTACGTCCAGGGCGACTTCCTGGACGACAGCACGTATCAGGCGCTGGCGGCGAAAATCGCCGCCAGCGGCACCGGCAACGCGGTGTTCTACCTGGCCACCGCGCCTCGTTTCTTCAGCGAAGTGGTGCGTCGTCTCGGCGCTGCCGGTTTGCTGCAAGAGACGCCGGAAGCGTTCAGAAGGGTAGTCATCGAAAAGCCGTTCGGCTCTGACCTGCATACCGCCGAAGCCTTGAACGCATGCTTGCTCAAGGTCATGACGGAAAACCAGATCTACCGGATCGATCACTATCTGGGCAAGGAAACCGTGCAGAACATTCTGATAAGCCGGTTCTCCAACAGCCTGTTCGAAGCGTTCTGGAACAACCATTACATCGACCACGTACAGATCACCGCCGCGGAAACCGTCGGCGTGGAAACCCGTGGCAGTTTTTATGAACACACCGGCGCCCTGCGGGACATGGTGCCCAATCACCTGTTCCAGCTATTGGCGATGGTGGCCATGGAACCGCCGGCTGCCTTTGGCGCCGATGCGGTTCGCGGCGAGAAAGCCAAAGTGGTGGGGGCGATCCGTCCCTGGTCCACCGAAGAGGCACGGGCCAATTCGGTGCGCGGCCAATACGCCGCCGGCGAAATCGACGGCAAGCCGTTGGCGGGTTATCGCCAGGAAAACAACGTAGCGCCTGACAGCACGACGGAAACCTATGTCGCGCTCAAAGTCATGATCGACAACTGGCGTTGGGTCGGCGTGCCGTTCTACCTGCGCACTGGCAAGCGCATGAGCGTGCGCGACACCGAGATTGTCATCTGCTTCAAACCGGCGCCTTACGCGCAGTTCCGTGATACCGAGGTCGATGAGCTGCAACCGACTTATCTGCGGATTCAGATTCAACCCAACGAAGGCATGTGGTTCGACCTGTTGGCCAAACGCCCCGGCCCCGCGTTGAAAATGGCCAATATCGAACTGGGTTTTGCCTACAAGGATTTCTTCGAAATGCAGCCGTCCACCGGCTACGAAACCCTGATCTACGATTGCCTGACCGGCGATCAGACGCTGTTCCAGCGCGCCGACAACATCGAGAACGGCTGGCGTGCCGTGCAACCGTTTCTCGATGCCTGGCAGCAGGATGCGAGCGTGCAGACTTACGCGGCGGGCGAAGACGGGCCGGCGGCGGCAGAAGACCTGCTGACTCGCGATGGTCGCGTCTGGCATAGCCTCGGATGAGTGACGAAACGCAACAACCCATCCGCTTTTTGCTCAGTGACATGGACGGCACATTGTTGCTGCCCGATCACAGCCTCAGTCAGCGCACCATCGATGCGGTCCGTTCGTTGCGTGAGTCGGGCGTGCTGTTCAGCCTGGCCACCGGCCGGCCGCCGAAAGCCATGCTGCAGCAGATCGAAGCCTTGGGCGTCGATCTGCCGACGGCGGCGTTCAATGGCGGCACCATCGTAAACCCCGACGGCAGTTTGCTGGTCGCGCATTATTTGCCGGCAACGGCCGCGCTGACCACGTTGACACAGTTTGCCGATCTGCCGGACATCGAGGTGTGGGTGTTCAGCGGCGGCGACTGGCTGGTGAAAGACTCGAATGGCCCCATGGTGCCGCGGGAACAGCACGGCCTGGGGTATCCGCCCGTGGTGGTGGAGAGTTTCGAGCCCTATCTGGAATACATCGACAAGATCGTCGCGGCGAGCAACAACACGCAGTTGTTGATTGAGCTTGAGGCGCAGTTGCTGCCCAGGGTCGAGGGCCAGGCGCAGGTGTCACGCTCGCAGCCGGTGTACCTCGACGTGACCGCGATGCAGGCAAACAAGGGGGACGCACTGGCGACACTGGCGGAGTTTCTCGGCGTGTCGCTCGGGCAGACCGCCGCCATGGGCGATGGCGGCAATGACCCGGCGATGTTTCATCGCGCCGGATTGTCGATTGCCATGGGGCAGGCGGAGGAGGCGGTGAAGCGTCAGGCCGACGTAGTGACCGGGGCCAATACCGAAGACGGCGCAGCGCAGGCGATCGAGCGGTACATCCTCAACGCAGGTTAACCGCGTTATCGTTCTTCGCGGGCAAGCCTCGCTCCTACAAGTTAGCGGTGAATCTGTAGGAGCGAGGCTTGCCCGCGAAGGCGTCAAACCTGCCAACTCAAAGCCAGAAACTCACCGCATACCACCCCAGCACACCCATCACCACCGTATACGGCAACGCCATCCACACCATCCGCCCATACGACAGGCGAATCAGCGGGGCAATCGCCGACGTCAGCAGAAACAGAAACGCTGCCTGGCCATTCGGCGTCGCCACGCTCGGCAGGTTGGTGCCGGTGTTGATCGCAATCGCCAGTGTCTCGAAATGCTCACGGCTCATGTGGCCGGAGATGAACGCCTGTTTCACTTCGGTGATGTAAATGGTCGCGACGAACACGTTGTCGCTGATCGCCGAGAGCAAACCGTTGGCAATAAACAGCATGCCCGGTTGCTGATTCGCCGGCAGCGCCAGCACCCACTGGATCAGCGGCGTGAACAACTGCTGGTCGTGAATCACCGCCACTACCGCGAAAAACACCACCAACAGCGCCGTGAACGGCATGGCGTCCTTGAAGGCGTTGCCGATGCGGTGCTCGTCAGTGATGCCCGTGAATGCGGTAATCAGCACGATCACCATCAAGCCGATCAAACCGACTTCGGCAATATGGAACGCCAGGGCGGCAATCAGTATCAGTGCCGCCAGCCCCTGAACGATCAGCGCAGCGCGTTGGTGTGAGGTGCGTTGGGCGTTGTCTTCGGCGGCGTAATTGGCCAGCACCGCGCGCACGTTGTCTGGCAGGAGCGTGCCGTAACCGAACCAGCGCAGTTTCTCCAGCAGCACGCAGGTCACCAGGCCCGCCACCAGCACCGGCATGGAAACCGGGGCGACTTTCAGGAAGAACTCAGAGAAGTGCCAACCCATTTCGTGGCCGATCAGCAGGTTCTGCGGCTCACCGACCAGCGTGCAAACGCCACCCAGTGCAGTGCCCACGGCGCCGTGCATCAGCAAGCTGCGCAGGAAGGCGCGGAACTGTTCGAGATCCCCGTGATGCAGCGTTGGCAGGTGCTGGTCATCGTTGAATTCGCTGTCCTGGCGCGGATCATTACCCGAAGCGACACGGTGATACACCGAGTAAAACCCCACGGCGGCACTGATGATCACGGCGGTCACGGTCAAGGCATCGAGAAAAGCCGAGAGGAACGCCGAAAGAAAGCAGAACATCAACGCCAGCATGGCTTTGGAGCGAACGCCGAGCAGCAGGCGCGAAAACAGAAACAGCAGCAGGTCTTTCATGAAGTAGATGCCGGCCACCATGAACATCAGCAGCAGAATCACCGGGAAGTTGTGCAGCAGTTCGTCATACAGCGCCTGGGGCGTGGTCATCTTCAGCAACAGCGCTTCGACCAGCAGCAAGCCGCCCGGCATCAGCGGATAGCACTTGAGCGCCATGGCCAGGGTGAAGATGAATTCCAGCACCAGCAGCCAACCGGCCGCTACCGGACCCACGGTCCACAGCACCAGGGCATTGAGAATCAGGAAACCGACAATACTGGCCTTGTACCAGCGAGGTGAGTGCCCGAGAAAATTATGCGCGAACGCCTGGGCCATTGAGCCGGACATCGGCTGCTCCTTGTATTAAGAAGCGCGCAACTTGCCGCAAGCGGTACGGAAGATCAAGCGCAGGAAAGCTCGGCAGGCCTATCCCAGATAGCGAGCGACGATTGCCCGGTAGTTGCCATCCAGCGAATAGCCGCCTACGACAATGTTGCCGTCGTCCTGCACGGCCAGCGACGTTGCGGTATCCAGGCTGCGACCCAGGCGGGTACGGACCCAGCCGATGCCTTTGCCGAACAGCTCGTCGAGTTGTCCGTCAGGACGATGCCGGGCCAGGATGAAGTCGGCTTCGACACCACCGATGGTCGCGCCAACGGTCAGCACACGCCCGTCTGCAAGGGCGTGGGCGGCGGTCCACTGGCAGCCACTGTGGCCGATCCCCAGCAAATGCGGCTGGCCACCGTTGCAATGGATGTCCGGGCGACCGTTGCTGTGTACTTTCAAGGCCATGCAATGCATCGGGTCGCGGCTGCTGCCAAAACAGTGCAGGTCGCCGTTGGCCTGCTGGACGACCTGGCTGACCTGGGCGTGACGCCCTTGTGCCAAGAAACTCATGAAGCCATCCACGGCGAAACGGTCGTCCAGGCTGCCGTCGCTTAGATAGCGCGCAAGCAGGCCTTCTTCAGGGAAGTTGATCGAGCCGCCCACCAGAATCCGGCCGTCGCGTTGCACCAGCAGGCTGCTGAGCCAGGTGTTCATCAGCAGGTGTCTGACCAGGACGAAGCCACGACCGTTGAAGGTGTCGTCCAGCGAACCGTCGGGGTTTAGTCGCACCAGCAGGCCGACGTGATCGGCCAGTTCAAAATGATGATTGGCCAGCAGGACCATCCGGCCGTCTTCCTGCACGCACACATCACAGGCTTCGGCGCCCGGTACGCCGGGGGGAAGCCAGGCATCCCGCACGCCCCGGGAAAGATTGCCCGGCAGGCGTACGACAAGGCGTCCGTTGTCGCCAAAGTCGGGGGCCGGTTTGCCTTGCTGATCGAACAAGGCGAGGGCAGGCAGTGTCTGGTGCTCATTTTCATAGTGCAGGCCGGCCAACAGAATGCACCCGTCGGGCCGGATCAGCACTTTGCCACCCATGGACTCGAAGCCGGGTTCGAACTGGCTGATGACACTGCCTTGTTTGCCGAACGCCAGATCCGCCGAGCCATCCGCAAGCAGGCGGGCCACACCGAAGCGGCTGCCGCTCGGGGTTCCGACCTTGGCCGCGACGAGCAGCCGGCCTTGTGAATCAATCGCGACGCCGGTGGCCATGCTCGACGTGCTGCCGGCGAAATACACCTGGGTTTTGCCGGCGCTGGCAAAGGTTTTGTCGAGCTCCCCGGCGGCGCTCAGCGTCGCAGGCAGGACCACAGCGGTCTGGGTTGACATGCACGCATCTCCTTGCGAGTCGTCTTGATCCAGGAGTTGGGGGGGCGACTTATAGTAGAAACATTCAATCCCTGAATGATTGGTTGCACAACTGTAATAACTAACAGACGGAGGGTCGTTTTGTGCCAGAACAGTGTCTTTTCGACCCACTGACAAGCCTGCCAAGTATTTGGCCGCGTTCAGGTACAAATAAATGTTGCGCGTGTTGTCTGCTGGCAAGGCCGGCAAACTAACGATCATGGAGGAGGGTGCGGATTACCGATAAGTAATCCGCAAAAAGATTAGTGCGGCATCGACCACGATTGCAGCGTGTAACCTTCCTGGCTCAGCTCTTTACGGGCTTCTTCCAGAACATGTTCCAATTGTGCCGGGTCGGTATAGGCACTGCTTGGGATCTGCTTGCGAATGCAGGTGTTGGTGCGGTCGATGACGGTCAGGCTGAGTTCGCCGTTGCCGTCTTGTGGGGCCCAGGCCACGCATTGAAATGGCTTGAACGCGCGGTCGGCAATCAAAAGAGCTTCGTTGATACGGAGCGGGGCGGTCATGGGGTCTTCTCTCTGTATGCCCAATCAAGTGATGTGCCGTCGGTTGGGCTTACCGTTCGGCTGGTTACTTGTACTGATGCCCGCAACCGGTGGGTGGGTCACATACAATTAAAAGAATTTTCAACTTTCTTTCATCGGTTCGAGGTTTCGACGGCTTTTGAAAGCTGGGTGAAAGGTTCGAGTCGTTAGGTAACTAATAAAGTTGCTTCTTATAACTGCTTGCGCGCACTTCCTATAGTCAATCGATACAAGACAGTGTCAAATTCTTGCTAGTGTTACAGCCAGATCCGCCAAATGATTGTTTTTAATAAAATTTCATAAAATTTGGCGTCAAGGAACAGTCATGATCGAAGCGCCTGCGTTACGACGTCTGTTAGTAGTGGACCCTTGCGACGACTGTCATCGCCTGCTGCCAGGTCTGCGTTCTGTAGGTTGGGACGTTGATAGCTGTACGCTGGAAAATGCCGCTGACCGAACCTGCGACGTCGGCCTGTTGCGGCTCCAGCCTTTTCATCTGGAGCACCCCGATGCGGTCAAGGAACTGATCAGCCGCAGCGGCACCGAATGGATCGCTGTGCTCAACCAGGAAGTCCTGCGGCTGCAAAACGTCGGGGACTTCGTCTGCGAATGGTTTTTCGATTTCCACACCTTGCCGTTCGATGTCTCCCGGGTTCAGGTGACGCTGGGTCGGGCGTTCGGTATGGCGCGCTTGCGCGGTCAAGGCACGGTTCACATCGATCAGCCGGAACACGAGCTGCTCGGTGACAGCAAACCGATTCGCGAACTGCGCAAACTGCTGAGCAAACTGGCGCCAACCGAATCTCCGGTGTTGATTCGCGGCGAAAGCGGGACCGGTAAAGAACTGGTCGCCCGCACCCTCCATCGGCAATCCCAGCGCCACAGCAAACCCTTTGTCGCGATCAATTGCGGCGCAATTCCCGAACACCTGATCCAGTCCGAATTGTTCGGCCACGAGAAAGGCGCCTTTACCGGCGCCCATCAGCGTAAGGTCGGGCGGATCGAAGCGGCCAATGGCGGCACTCTGTTTCTCGACGAGATCGGTGACCTGCCGCTGGAGCTGCAAGCCAACCTGCTGCGTTTTCTCCAGGAAAAACACATCGAACGCGTGGGCGGCAGCCAGCCGATTCCGGTCGATGTGCGGGTGTTGGCGGCGACCCACGTCGACCTTGAAGCGGCCATCGAGAAGAAACGCTTCCGCGAGGATTTGTATTACCGTCTCAACGTGCTGCAAGTGGTCACCGCACCGCTGCGTGAGCGGCATGGCGATCTGTCGATGCTGGCCAACCATTTCTCCCATTTCTACAGCCATGAAACCGGTCGCCGTCCGCGCAGTTTCAGCGAGGACGCACTGATCGCCATGGGCAAGCACGACTGGCCGGGCAACGTGCGGGAGCTGGCCAACCGTGTACGTCGCGGGCTGGTTCTGGCGGAAGGCCGGCAGATCGAGGCGCGTGACCTCGGGCTGATCAGCCAGCATACAATCGCCGCACCGATGGGCACCCTCGAAGACTACAAGACCCGCGCCGAACGGCAGGCGTTGTGCGATGTATTGAACCGCCACAGCGACAACCTGAGTGTCGCCGCCCGAGTGCTGGGCGTGTCGCGGCCAACCTTCTACCGACTGCTGCACAAGCACCAGATCCGTTAGGGCGGGGCTAAACGAAAAGGCCCGCTGCGATGAACCTCGCAGCGGGCCTTTTTCATTCAGGTGTAGCGGTTAGAAGTAGTACGGGAATTTCAGGCTGAAGGAAAAGTCTGGCGCGTCGTCGGTCAGGCCGATGGCCAGGTTGGGGACGATCGTCAGGTTGTCGGTGGCTGCCATGGTCATGCCGATGTTGAAGTTGGCCGCGTTGTAATCGCTGTTGGAAATTGATTGCCAATCGCCGCCGTCGGGCTTGATTTTGCTCTTGCGGGCGAACTGATCGGTGAACGAGAACGACATACTCATCTTCTCGTTCAAGGCGAATGCAATGCCGGCGCCTACTTGCCAGGAATCGCCCAGTTTCACGTCCCCTTTCACCTTGGAGCCGACCTGAGGGCTGATGTCGCTGAAAGAGTCCTCCATATTGTAGGTGTAGGCCAGGGTGCCGAACAGCACGGCCGGGTCGAAGGTCTTGACCAGCGAGATACCCGGGGTGATCGACCAGACACCATTGCCGGTAGGCAAGTCCTCGGGGACCGCGAGGTTGTCGTTGTTCGGGTCTTCGACCAGTTTGATGCCGTAAGGGTCCTTGCCGGTCGGTGCCTTGACGCGCAGTGTAAAGACCGCGTCTGGCAGACTGACCGACTCATCCAGAAACTTGTAAGCAACGCCAACGTTCACATCGCCGATGGTCGGGTCGCGGGTGACGGTTGCGTCCGACGTCACGGGGCCAGCGCCACCGGCGCCACCGGAGGAATACGTCGACTCGCGATACACCACGGGGACGTTAATGTCGAACTGCCAGCGTTGCGCCACGTTGTAGCGGGCGGTCAGGTCCAGTGTCCAGTTGTCGGCCTTGATGCGGTCGAGGTTGATGTTGCCGAGGAAAATCGAGTCCAGTGCCAGAAAACCATTGAGCGTCAGCGCGCGTGTATCGAAGTGCGTGTAGGTGAGGCCGGTTTCGACACTGAACTTGCCGCCGCCGAAGAACCCGCTGGCTTCGTCATACAGGTTGGACACGCTTTGCGCAGGCTCGGCATCTTCTTTGAGCGATTGGCCGTATGAACTGCCCGTGGTGCCCGGCGCACCGGCGGCCACCGTCTGGCCACCCCTGGTCGGCTCGGCAGGGGATTTGGTCAGGCGTTTGGGGGCCGGTGTCGCAGGTGCTTCTTCTACTTGGCGAACGCGCTGTTCAAGTACCATCAGCGCGTTCTGTTGTGCTTCGTAACGCTGTTTCAACTCCATGAGTTCTTGTTTTAATGCTTCGACCTGGGGGTCCGGTGCTGCGTACAGCAATGTGGCCGGGGCCAGGCTACTCAAACAAACGATAGCTCTGAGCGTTATAGATCGGTGCATGGGTTAGCCGTCCCTTCTGACTGCATCTAATGAGACTGAGCGTAGATCAGAATCCTAGAGTGCGAACTCCTTTGAGTTGGTCCAGATTGCCGTTCATTGAACCGGTTGATGGCAGGTTGTCGCGCAGCACAACGTTGATCGACATCATGTTTCTGACCTGGTTACCACCGCCAAGCAGGGTCGCGTTTTGCATCAGCCCGCCTTGGGCAAGGCGCTGCACGGTGTTGCCCTGGTTGTTGTTGGCGATGATGTTGAGCTGCACGCCCGTGCCGGTGGCGGAAATACTCATCGCGCCGGCACCGTTGGTGTGGTTCAGGGTTGAGCCCGAGGCCAACGCTTGCCCCTGGTTGTCCATCTGTGGTGCCTGGCTACCTCTGCTGACGTTGAGATCAACGTTGTTGTAAGCGCTGTTGTTGTCGCCGGCAGCGCGCACAACCTGAGTGACGCCCTGGGTAGTGCTCAAACCATTACCGCCGCTGACGGTCCCGGTGCCCTGAGAAACCGCCGAGCCATCGCCATTCCGATCGATCATCGACACATAGAACTGTGGCTTGATGGTCGTTTGTTGAATTTGCATCGAGGAGGTTGCCCCGATCACCTGACCGTTGGCATTTTGCCAGGTGCTGGTCATGACAATCCCGAAACTGATGACGCGCCCCGGCATGACATAGCGGCCTCGCAGGTTCGCCAGTTCCTGATCGCTCAGTTCAATAGGTTTGAACGTCTGTGCCTGGGTTGGCAGGCTGGCGGCCAGGCAAGCCACGGCCAGCCAGATTGGAGTCTTCATTAGATGCTCCCGGAGCGTCATGCTCCCTTGTTATTAGAAGAAGTCGCTTCGGATAAATCCGAAGTCCAACAACTCTGCGTCTTGCACCGGGCTGAAGGTGTCGAGGCGGTTCTTGGCGGTCAGTGGCACGGGAGGGTCGAGCAGCGCGTTGGTTTTGTCGTAGCCCTGGCCAATGACAGCAAAGATGATGCCGTTCCAGCCTTTGACAAAGTCGTCGACTTGGTAGCGTTTATGACCGAGTACCGGATCTCCGATGTATACCCAGCCCTTGTGGACTTTTTGCAGGACCACAAAATGTTTGTAGCCACGGATATCCATGAGGACCACGACCGGAATTCTGATGTCGTTCAGCGTTTCCGGCGCCACCCGGTAGCCACGGGCCCGCATGCCGATACTTTCCACGTAACGCTTCATGTCGAGCATGGAGAAGCCCTGAACGCGGACAAGGTCTTGATCGGCGTGTGCCAGCATGCCTTCGATGATCTGTTCTTCGTTCACGTCCAGCCAATAGGCCTGGCGCAATATGGTCGCCAGCGCAGCTGCGCCGCAACTGAAGTCGGTTTTCTGTTGCACCAGGTCGGCAAATTTACGCTCGCGTATGCTCTGGATCGGCTTGTACACCACCGCGCCGCCCGGCAGGACGGAAAGCGGCATTTGTGCAGCCTCGATCACACTGGACACACAAAGCAAAAGTACCAAGGCGATAATGCGCATGGTGGGACGCCCTCTGGTTGTGTTGAAAAAGGCCCCCGTGAGGGGGCCTCCAGAGACAGCCATCAGAACGATTGGTTGGAAATGGCCAACGAGTTGCTTTGTTGGTTACCCACACCGGCAGCCACGTTGACGCCGAGGTTGCCACTGCCGCCATTCACCGAACCGCTAAGGGTTGCAGTGTTGGTGACAGGGTTAGCCCAGCCATTTGGGGTCAGGATTTGATAGGAAACAGTGTTGCTCAATTCCCATGCATTGCTTTCGCTGTAGCCCTTCTCTTCGTGTTTGGTAGAAGCGGACGATTTCTCGCCTGATTTCTCGAACGAAGAGTCAAACGATTTTGAGAACGAAGAATCGAACTTCTTCTCGAACGAAGAGTCGGTCGATTTTGAGTGCTCTGTATCGATAGATGCTTTAAGCGATGCGTCAACCGATAGGTCGACAGACTTGCTGCGAGTGCGATCGCCATAGCCGTTATTATGAGTAACGGTTTTGGTAACATTCGCATCTGCGGTCAACATAGCTTCCACAGCAGCATGGCTGGTGGAGCTCTTGTCGGTGCTTTTTGATCCGATTGCTTCAAAGTGCTTGGTGCCACTGACGTCAAAACTGCTAGCACCTTTCTTGGTCCAGTTGCTGGACGCGCTCTTATCAATGTTCAACTCGGAGTTATGACTGAAAGAGGAATTACCGCTTTTGGTTGTGGTTAGCGTCACCGTCGTCAGGGCGAAGTTCCGATCGGCGTTGTTATTCACTACCAGACCAGGACCATTCTGATCGGCGGAGGCGGTGGCTGTTGCGTTACCCAGCGGCGAATTGGAGTTGGCAATCGCCATGGTGTTTTTCTGTTGGTTCAGGTCGCCACCGGCAATGTTGATCCCCATATTGCCGTTGCCACCATTGCCCGATCCGCTCATCACGGCAGAGGCTGTGGTGTTGTAGTTGTCGACCTTGTTGTGGTTGCTGTACTGCTTGACGCTGGCAGTGGCAGTGGCAACCCCGAACACGAAGGAGTTATCCAGAGCGGAAGTGGCGCCAGCGTTCGCGATGGCGGCAGCGTTGTCTTGTTGGTTGCCGTCGCCTGCCGCCACGTTGATACCGACGTTGCCGTCGGCGCCTGTGGCAGAGTCGGTCATCTCTGCCTTGTTAATAGTCCCTTCGTTACGGATGCGATTGTTGGTGCTGCTTTGTTTGTCGTAGGCATTGGCAGTCGCGTAAACAGGGATCTTCATTGGAGGAGGATTGTGGTGACCGTTGTTATGATGGCCATTGTGGTGGTCATCGTGACGCCGATCGTTTTGCCCAGCTTGTACAGCAACAGCCATGACCGCAGCAATTGCGAAAACCAGAGGCTTGAGTGCCGTCGAAGGTTTCATGGTGATTCTCCGTACTTATTTTAGGTTAAGTGTTGTTCCTAACTGTTTGGGTCAATCCGCGACCCGTACGTTCAGGGTGTTGGCCATTCGGTTTCCCACCCCGGCGCTCTGATTCAACTGAATCACCCCACGGCTACCGGTGAATGCCTGGTCACTGGTAGAGACCTGGCGATAGCCTGGTGCAGAGTCAGTCGGATCGGAGTTTTTGATCAGCGCCACGTTCTGTTGCATGAGGACGCTGTCGTCGATACTTTGCGGTTGATTGCTGATGCTTATCCGCAGGGCATTGGCTTGCTGAGTGCTGGCACCGGCGCTCTGGTTGACACCCAGTACGCCGTAGCCGCGGCTGAAGGAGTCGCCCTGAATGCTGGCTCGAGCATCCATCCTGGGGTCGACTTCGGTATGCAATCGTTGGCGAATCTGCGTGGTCGCGCTGGCGCCATGGCCCATGGCGATGGCCCGGGCATTAGCCTGTTGCTGCTGATCGCCGGCAGCCTGGTTGACCGCGAAGTTACCTTGGTACTGCGCGCCCGAATTACTGATGTCGGCATTATTGATAACGGGGGGTTGAGCAAAGCTCGATGCGCTGCAAAACATAGCGATAATCAGCAGCTTACGATTCATCTCAACGGCCTCCCGTAATGACGTTCAGACCGCTCAGGCCACGCTGGACGCTTGAATTGACCAGGTTGGAAATACCGTTGCCCGAACCTCCCGAGCGTCCGGCGGGAAGGTTGGAAAGCTGATTTTGGGTGGTGATGTTGCCGCCCAGGTTTGTGTTGCCTAACGTGACGAGGCGGGAGATCCCGGCACCACTGGCGACGTTGGCAAAGTCGCCGTCGTTCAACTCGTTCGTTTGCCTGAGGATTTGTTGGCTCGGGTTGGCATTTGCGGTCGTGGGGTTGGGGTCGGGAGCCACCGGCGCTTGCACGGCGTTTCGTGTCTGGACATCACGCTTGATAATGATGATGCCGTCGTCAGCCTGGACACTTGAGCCCAATGCGCATCCGATCAGGAGGAGGCAGGTAAAGCCTTTATTGAAAGTATTGAAAGTCCCCACAGTGGCAATTCCTTCTTTTTGTGGGCTGGCCCTAGTCAGCGATGTGAAGGAGAGAGCGAATGCTGTGCCGTTTTTTGAATTTTGTTTTAATTCAACGGGTTAAAAATTTTGTCCGGGAGGCCGATGTCGGTGCTGTTTCACGTCTGAGACGGGCGCGGGCGCTTTTGTCCAACAAAAGCGGTTGCAGTGCTCTAGATCAATGCTTTGCGCCGAGGTGTATTGGTGGCTTAACAGCTGACGGGCGAAGAGGGTGCAGACCGCTGAAACGGCCTGTTTGGGGTGGGGTGGGTGTAACAGGTATGGACACTTTTGCCCCCAAAACAGGGGAATTACTGGGTGAAAACCCCTAAAAACGGGTCAGGGGTTCAGCAGCAGGGTGACGGCTTGCAGTGCCTGAAATCGCCGTTCCGCCCAGTTTCCCTGCAGAATTTGAAAAGGCTGTTGATGGGTTTCAAGCCATGTCAGGGTTGCGTCGAAAAATGCCCGGCGCTCGCTCAAATCGGGTTGGCAGCGTTGGCCATCATCCTTCCAGTCGACCTGTTCGGGAGACAGCAACAGATGCAAGTCGTACTGGCGAGCCAGCAGCGCCTGCTCGAGCCACGCGGGGCAATCGCCAAACAGGGTCTGGCTCCAGAGGATGTTACTCAGCAGGTGGGTGTCGAGAATCAGCAACGATGGCTGCCGGGCGCGTGCCTCGTCTTCCCATTGCAATTGCCCGCGGGCGATCTCCGGAATGTCTGCCAGGCAGGTATCACGCGGGTTTTGTTCGATAAACCAGCGGACATATTCGTCGACCAGCACTCCGCCGAAATGCGCTTGCAACTCGGCCGCGAGCCAGCTCTTGCCACTGGATTCAGGGCCGGTGAGTACCAGGACTTTCATGTGCGCAATGCCGGGTCGGTGCGCCATTCCCGCCAGCCTTGAACGGCGATCACGGCAAACAACGCATAGAGCCCGGCGGTCAAGTACATGCCCTTGTAGACGAAGAGCCCGACGAAAATCACATCCAGGGTGATCCACAGAGGCCAGCATTGAACGCGCTTTTGCGCCATCCAGACCTGCGCCACCAGGCTGAACCCCGTCAGCGCCGCATCTAGCCAGGGCTGCGCGGCATCGGTCCAGTGCGCCATGGCCGCGCCGAGCATCAGACTGCCGAGGGCACCGATGGCCAGACCTGTCGCGATCGATTTGCCCTTGAGTTGGCTAACCTGCCGCCCTTGCCGCGCAACCCCCGCGCGGGTCCACTGCCACCAGCCATAGAGCTGCAACGCGGCGTAGATCACCTGCAACAGCATGTCCGAATACAGCTTCACTTCAAAAAAGACCCAACTGTACAGCGACACCATGACCAGACCGATCGGCCAGCACCAGGGGTTCTGTTTGACCGTCAACCAGACGGCAATGACACCGAGGGCGGCGGCAA
Source organism: Pseudomonas sp. PDM02 (assembly GCF_014852285.1). Lineage (NCBI taxonomy): Bacteria > Pseudomonadati > Pseudomonadota > Gammaproteobacteria > Pseudomonadales > Pseudomonadaceae > Pseudomonas > Pseudomonas sp. PDM02. The sequence goes on from NZ_JACVBL010000003.1 coordinate 143,588, forward strand.
ACAGTTCAAGCCCGGACATGGAGGTTCCTTGGAGCAGACGAAGAGGGGAGCGAATTGTACCCGGATTGCAGCGGATGAGGCTGTGCTGGCGAGGGAGAAAACACCCGTTGACCTGTAGGAGCCCGGCTTGCCGGCGATGGCGATTTCACGGGCGCTATCGCCAGCAAGCCGGCTCCTACGGATCGCGGGGGTGTTGGGGATTGTGGGTTCACCCCAAACCTGTGGGAGCCCGGCTTGCCGGCGATGGCGATTTCATGGGCGCTATCGCCAGCAAGCCGGCTCCTACGGATCGCGTGGGTGTTGGGGATTGTGGGTTCACCCAAAACTTGTAGGAGCCGGCTTGCTGGCGATGGCGATGTCGTGGGTGCCATCGCCTACAAGCCAGGCGCCTACACGCGGAATTGTTTGAGCAACCCGTTCAACTGCTCACTCAGTTCCTTGAGGTGGACGCTGGCCACGCTCGACTGTTCCGCCGCCAGCGCCGTGCTGTGGGACAAACCGGCTGCCTGGGTCACGTTCTGGTTGATGTCTTCGACCACATGGGCCTGTTGCAGGGTGGCGCTGGCAATGGAAGCGTTCAACCCGTTGAGGTTGCGCAGTGCCTGGCCAATGGCATTCAGGCTTGCACCGGCGAGGCCGGCCTGTTCGATGGTCAGTTGCGAGGCGCGGCTGCTGTCGCCGATGACCTTGACCGCCGCTTCGGAATGGCTTTGCAGGCGTTCGATCATTGCCTGGATCTCGGCGGTGGACTTCTGCGTGCGCTGGGCCAGCAGGCGCACCTCATCGGCGACGACGGCAAACCCGCGACCTTGTTCACCGGCACGAGCGGCTTCGATGGCCGCGTTGAGGGCCAGCAGGTTGGTTTGCTCGGCGATTGAGCGGATCACTTCCAGCACGCTGCCGATCTGAGTGCTTTCGGCGGCGAGGGTGCGGATGACTTCCACGGCCTGATCAATCGTTGAAGACAGCTTGTCGATTTGTTGCAGGCTGCTGTCGATGTTGACCTGGCCCTGCTGCGCCTGAGACTCGGCATCGCGCATCTCGCTGGCGGCGTGCTCGGCGTTCTTCGCCACGTCCTGCACGCCATAGGTCACTTCATTGATGGCCGTGGCCACCAGTTCCATCTGTTGCGATTGCTGCTGGCTGCGTTGCTGGGCCTGGACGGCGTCGTTGCCCAGTTCGCTGGACGACTGGCCCAGGGCGCTGGCGGACACCTGTAATTCGCTGATCACCAGTCTTAGCTTGGCGGTGAACGCATTGAAGTGGTGTGCCAACTGCGTGACTTCGTCCTGACCGTGGGTGTCGAGGCTGCGAGTCAGATCGCTCTCGCCGCTGGCAATGTTGGCCATGGCGTTCACGGTGTCCTGCAGCGGACGGACGATGCTGCGGGCAATCAGGATCACCAGCAGCGCCATGAAGGCGGCGATCACCAACCCGACCACTGTCGCTTTCCAGACCTGGCCCATGAACTCGGCTTGCATGTCATCTATATACACGCCCGAGCCGATCACCCAGCCCCACGGTTCGAAGAGTTTGACGTAGGAAGTTTTTGCGACTGGCTCGCTGGCGCCCGGTTTCGGCCAGCGATAGTCGATCGGGCCGGCGCCCTTGGCCTTGGCGAGGGCAACCATTTCATTGAACACCGCAAACCCGTCCGGGTCGCGGATCGCCGAGAGGTTCTGGCCATCGAGTTTGGGGTTGGCCGGGTGCATGATCATCACCGGCGTCAGGTCGTTGATCCAGAAGTAGTCGTTCTGGTCATAGCGCAGGCCGCGAACGGCGGTCAGCGCCTGTTTCTGCGCAGCTTCGCGGGTCAGCGTGCCGGCGGTTTCGAGCCCGTGGTAATAGGTCAGAATGCCGCTGGCCGTCTGCACTACGTGCTGGGTTTTCTGCGCCTTGGCGTGATACAGGTCCTCGTGAATCTGCTTGAGCATCAACACGCCCAACGTCAAAAGCATCATGACGGCCACGATCAAAATCAACCACAAACGCCGGCTGATCGACATATTGCGCAAGCTGTTCATAACGCTGTCACTCCTGTTTCTTTTTCTTGTAATAAACGACCGCCAGCATCCAACCACATTTTGCCGATCGGGCATATCCGACCCAAGTCCAATAACGTGGCAGCGTTATTCAGCCTTGTCTGATAGGATTTCGGCCCCGCACGGAAAAACCTGAATCCAAGTTGATTTTTCACGGAATTTTTACGGTTTCGTCTGGATTCTGTGCGCGTCTGGCTGCAGCTGCGCTGATCGCAGTCAATGTTTTGAAAAATATTAACGGGGCATGCCGTGGCGCATCGCTTCTTGGGGGATTGATGGATCTTTGGACCGCCTTTCAGGCATTGATACTTGGCGTTATAGAAGGGCTGACGGAGTTTTTGCCCATTTCCAGTACCGGACACCAGATCATCGTGGCCGACTTGCTCAATTTCGGTGGTGAACGGGCCATTGCCTTCAACATCATTATTCAACTGGGTGCGATTCTGGCGGTGGTGTGGGAGTTTCGTCGCAAGATTCTCGATGTGGTGACCGGTTTGCCAACGCAGCCCGGCGCCCGACGTTTTACCGCCAACCTGCTGATTGCCTTCATGCCGGCCGTGGTGTTGGGGGTGATTTTTTCCGACTTGATTCACCATTACCTGTTCAACCCGATTACGGTTGCGTCGGCGTTGGTGGTGGGCGGGATCATTATGTTGTGGGCTGAAAAGCGTCAGCATGAAGTGCATGCTGAAACGGTCGATGAAATCACCTGGCAAGATGCGCTTAAAGTCGGTTTCGCCCAGTGCCTGGCAATGATTCCCGGTACATCGCGTTCCGGCTCGACCATCATTGGCGGGTTGCTGTTTGGCCTGTCGCGCAAGACCGCTACCGAGTTCTCCTTCTTCCTGGCAATGCCGACCATGGTCGCTGCGGCGGTGTACTCGGGCTACAAATACCGCGACCTGTTCGTCCCGGCCGATTTCCCGGTGTTCGCCATCGGCTTCGTCACCGCGTTCATTTTCGCAATGATTGCGGTCCGGGGCTTGCTCAAGTTCATCGCCAGCCACAGCTACGCGGTGTTCGCCTGGTACCGTATTGCATTTGGCCTGGTCATTCTCGCCACCTGGCAGTTTGGCTGGGTTGACTGGACAGCGGTCAAGCCATGAATGACACTCGCGCACGCAACAATCCCGGGCGCCAGTCCGGGGGCGGAATCCAGAACCCACGGCTGAAACTGCTGGTGTTCGCGATGGTGTGTGCGCTGCCGTTGTTCGGCTCGATGTCGTTCTGGCTGCGAGGGGTTTCGCTGATTCCCCTGGCGGCCTATGGCATCGTCAGTGTGCTGGCGTTCTTCCTTTATTGGAGCGACAAGCGCAAGGCCCGGACCGATAGCTGGCGCACGCCGGAAAACGTGTTGCATGCGGTGGAACTCGCCGGCGGCTGGCCGGGCGCGTTGCTGGCCCAGCAGGTGTTTCGGCACAAGACCCGCAAAGTGTCGTTTCAGTTGCTGTTCTGGGTGATCGTGCTGCTGCATCAGGTGTTCTGGATCGATCAACTGTTCCTGGGCGCCAATCTGGCGCTGCTCTAAAGCAGCAGCCCGACCTGCGTGCGTTTGGGCAGTTTGCTCACCACCAGTTGATGGGAACGTTGCAGCAGCCCTTGCAGTTCTTCGCTGCCCAGCGGGTAAGGTGCTTGCATGATGATCCACTGGGCCCGGGCCAGATACGGCGCCGGATGAATGCCCGGGCGGTCGCAATGCCCCAGAAACAAGTCCTTGTCGACCTTGAACGCCAAAGAGTCGCCCCGCAGGTTCTGCAGGGCGAACATCTTGTTTCCGGCAATCGAAAACACCCGCACGCCACCCCACTTGTAATCTTCCCGCGCCCCCGGCAGCGCGAGACAGAATTGCGCGACATCCTCTTCGCTCATACGCCCAGCCTTCATATCAGTCGGTCCCCACAGGCATTGAATGATTCGATCAAATGGTCGAGCCAGGCGCGAACGGCCGGCATCACTCCGCGCCGATGAGGGTAGACCGCTTGCAGCCAGCCGCCAGGCAAAGACCAGTCGGGCAGTAACTGCACCAGCGCGCCGCTTTCCAGTTCCTGCTCGCAATACATCATCGGCAGCATGGTAAAACCCTGGCCGGCGAGGGTGCAGGCCCTGCGCACGATAAAGTCATCGATGCCCAGTCGCGCTTCGAGCGCGAGTTCATGACTTTTACCCTGTTGGTCGAGCATGCGGATGTGCACCATGCGGTCCGCTTCCAGAGCGCCGAGCACCGGCAAGCCCTTGAGGTCTTCGGGATGATTGATTGCTCGTCCATGAAGAAAACCCGGACTGGCCACCATCAGCATCTGTGCCTGACGCAGGCGCCGGGTCACCAGCAGCGGGTCTTCATCACCCGGTTCGCGAACTCGCAACGCGACGTCGACGCCCTCGGTCACCAGATCGACCCGGCGGTTTACCAGCATGACCTCCAGCTGGACATGAGGGTATTTCTCGAGGAATTTGCTGATCACCGTTGGCAACATTTCGTGAGCCAGCCCGACGGGTGCGGACACCCGCAAGCGTCCGCGCGGTTCGCTGGACATGCTGGCCACGGCCTCATCGGCCATCTCGGCTTCCAGCAACATGGCCTGACAGTGGCGCAAATAGCGCTCGCCCACAGCGGTTAACTTAAGCTGCCGGGTGGTGCGTTGCAGCAGGCGCGCACCCAGGCGTTCTTCCAGTTCGGCGATGCGGCGCGACAATCGTGATTTGGGAATCCCCAGCAAACGCCCGGCTGCCGCGAAACCGCCAGCTTCGACCACTTTGGCGAAGTAGTAGAGGTCATTGAGGTCTTGCATGGTTTTAACTCGATTGTTCTATCAGTGAGACGAACTATCGCATTGTTGCGGTCTAATCAGCTATTGGTTTCGTCTGTAGGATTGTCTCCATCAGATCGCCTCGTGGCGGTCCTCACCTGGAGATCCCATATGAAACTGCTGCATATCGATTCGAGCATTCTTGGTGACAACTCGGCTTCCCGTCAGCTGAGCCGCGAAGTCGTCAGCGCCTGGCAAGCGGCCGAGCCGACCGCCGTCGTGACCTACCGCGACCTGGCCAGCGATGCCATCAGCCACTTCTCCGCCACGACCCTGGTCGCCGCCGGCACCTCCGCTGAACTGCGCAACGCCGCCCAGCAGCACGAAGCCGAACTGAGTGCCTCGACACTGGCCGAATTCCTCGCCGCCGATGCCGTCGTCATCGCAGCACCGATGTACAACTTCACCATCCCGACCCAACTCAAGGCCTGGATCGACCGCGTCGCCGTTGCCGGTCAGACCTTCCGCTACACCGAAGCCGGCCCTGAAGGCCTGTGCGGTGGCAAGAAAGTCGTGATCGTGTCGACTGCCGGCGGTTTGCACGCAGGTCAAGCGAGTGGCGTTGCGCACGAAGAGTATTTGAAGTTGCTGTTCGGCTTCCTCGGCATCACCGACATTGAATTCGTCCGTGCCGAAGGCCTGGCGTACGGTGATGAAGTCCGCACCAAAGCCATGAGCGCTGCTCGCACGCAAATCAGCGAGCAACTGTTCGCCGCCGCGTAAGGCTTGCGTAAAGTTGTAAATCAGCTCGGGCAACACCCCAAAAAACTCTGTATTCTGATCCCGCAAGGTCAGATACGGAGTTTTTTGTTTCTGATCATTGCGTAATCTTTCATGTTGTGGCCCAGGTTATGCAGTCGAGGGTTTAACGTCCCCGTTCTGTAACGACCTTGGTGGCCGCAATTGCTGGTACAAGGCCGCTTCCTCGGTAATCGATGGAGAACGGGCTTCCCGGTCAAGTAACAAAGGTGGGGCATCCCATGGTGCGTCTTTGGGCAACGTTACTGATTTGCCTGCTTAGCAGCCTGAATTCAGTGCACGCCGCGCCTGCGCCACATCCTCACTGGAGCGTCGGTTTCCATGAGATGAGTTTTCTCGACCCACTGGACCTGCAACCGATGCGCGCCATCGCGTTCTATCCCTCCAGCGACCGTGAACACTCCAGTAAACTCGAGGGCTACACGGTCGAAGCGGGCGAAGACACCCGCGTCGCCATTGGCCGCTTCCCGATGCTGATGCTGTCCCACGGGAACACCGGAACCCCGATGGCCCTGCACGACCTCGCCACATCGCTGGCACGCAAGGGTTTTGTGGTGGTGGCGGTGATTCATCCCGGCGACAACTCGAAAGACCACAGCCGCCTCGGTACCTTGAGCAACTTGTATGGGCGGCCGATCCAGATTTCCGAAGCCATTACCGCGACCTTGGGCGACCGCATGCTCGCGCCGTTCGTCAATGCCGATCAGGTGGGGGTGATCGGTTATTCGGCCGGCGGGGAGACGGCGCTGATTCTGTCGGGGGCGACGCCGGATCTGGATCGTCTGCGTCGCTATTGCCAGGAACGTCCGGACGACCACGATGCCTGCAACACCCAGGGTGAACTGATTGTCGACCGTGATGACCTGCAACCGGTGGCGGATCCACGGGTGCACGCGCTGCTGCTGATGGCGCCGTTGAGCCTGAAATTCGGCCGTCATACCCTGGCCGACGTGCATGTGCCGGTGCTGCTGTACAGCGGTGACGGCGACAAACTGGTGGCCTTCGACAAAAACGCCGCCGCGCTGGCGCGCAAACTGCCGACCGCACCGGACTTCAAGCTACTGGCGGGGGCAGGGCACTTCGTGTTCATGGCCCCCTGCAACGAAGAACAGATCAAGGCGATGCCGGCGCTGTGCACCGATGCCGACGGCGTCGACCGCGAGGACATCCATCGCAACATGATCTCCGAAGCGGGGCGCTTCTTCTCCCACGCACTGGGCAAACCGACCCGCGCCGGCATGCAAACCGCCGATCAATAGGACCCACACACCACTGTAGGAGCCGGCTTGCCGGCGATGGCGCCCATGAAATCGCCATCGCCAGCAAGCCGGGCTCCTACAGGTCCTGCGGTGCACCCACAAACCCCAACATCCCCGAATCCGTAGGAGCCGGCTTGCTGGCGATGGCGCCCTTAAAATCGCCATCGCCAGCAAGCCGGGCTCCTACAGGTCTTGCGGCGCACCTACAAACCCCAGCATCCCCCGAATCTGTAGGAGCCGGCTTGCTGGCGATGGCGTCCATGAAATCGCCATCGCCCGCAAGCCGGGCTCCTACAGGTCTTGTGGTGCACCCACAAACCCAGTCATCCCCAAATCCGTAGGAGCCGGCTTGCCGGCGATGGCGCCCTTAAAATCGCCATCGCCAGCAAGGTTTGTGTTGATCAGGCTGTAGCGCGGCGTTTCAGTAGCAGAGTCAGGGCCAGGCCGGTGATCGACAACATTGCCGCACTGAAGAAAATCCACGAGTACCCCATGTTCAACGCCACCGCGCCCATCAGCGGTCCGGCAATCGCCAGCGCCAGATCGAAAAACACCGCGTAAGCACTCAAACCCGCGCCGCGACTGGAATTGGGCACCTGTTTAATGGCTTCTACCCCCAGCGCCGGGTACACCAGCGACAGGCCAAACCCGGCCAGACCCGCGCCAATCAGGGCGAAACCGGTCGACGGCGCGAGCCACAGCAGCACCAGGCCCACTGTTTCAATGCTCATGCAGACAATCGCCGAGGTGAATCCACCAAAACGACTGATGCTGGAAATGAACAGCAGTCGCGCAAGAATGAAGCAGACACCGAACACCGTCAGGCAGTACGCGGCGCCGGTCCAGCCACGGTTGACGTAATACAGGGTAATAAAGGTGGTCAACGTGCCGTAGCCGATCGACGCCAGGCTCAAACTCGCGCCGAACGGCGCAATACGCCCGAACACCGCCCAGAACGGCAGGCGTTCACCGCGAACCACTGGCACCGACGGTTTATTGCGGATCAGCAGCAGCGCCAACGCAGCCAGCAATGACAGCGCGATGCCCAGGCTGGCAAAACCATACGCGGCCACCATCACGACGCCCAATGGCGCACCGATCGCGATGGCGCCGTAGGACGCGATGCCATTCCACGAGATCGAGCGCGCGGTGTGTTCCGCGCCGACCTGGCCCATGCACCAACTGATGGTGCCGACGCCGATCAAGCCCTGCGCGATGCCCAGCAACAAACGGCCGGCGATCAGGATCAACAGGCTCGTCAGCGGAAAGCTTTGCAGCAACGTCGACAGCAACGTCAGCGCGCCGCTCAAGACAATCCCCGCCAACCCGTAAACAATCGATCGTTTCGTGCCGATGCTGTCCGACATGCGCCCGGCCATCGGGCGGCTGAGCAGGGTGGCGAGGTATTGCGAACCGATGGTCAGCCCTGCGACGACAGCGCTGAACCCGAGTTGTTCGTGGACATAACCCGGCAACACAGCAATCGGCAGGCCGATGCAAAGGAAGGCAATAAAGGTATAGAAAACGATGGAGACGATCTGCAGGGTGATCGCCATGGAGCTTTGCGGTGGCAGTTGCTGCGCAGACATGAGGGCTCGTTCGCGGGCGGCGGTGGGAGAGGTCCATCATGGCGCGGGTGTGGAATAAAAGAAAGCAGGCTAACTATATTCGTTGAGCCCGAGGGCCTCTTCGCGGGCAAGTCGGATCGCCGCACCGCTCGCTCCTACAGTGTTTTTTGTCGATCCCGAAATTCGCGTACGACTCGATACTGTAGGAGCGAGGCTTGCCCGCGAAGAGGTCTTGTGCACCAGCAATTTCATTGGCCATGAAATGCAAAAAGCCCCGTCACATGGACAGGGCTTTTCATTTATAGCGAACGCTTAGAACACAACGCCCTGACTACGCAGGTAATCATCATAAGTACCGCTGAAGTCGATCACGCCGCTAGGGCTCAACTCGATGATGCGGGTGGCCAGCGACGATACGAACTCACGGTCGTGGCTGACGAAGATCAGCGTGCCCGGATAGTTCTCCAGCGCCAGGTTCAGCGCCTCGATGGATTCCATGTCCAAGTGGTTGGTCGGTTCGTCCATGATCAGCACGTTCGGTTTTTGCAGGATCAGCTTGCCGAACAGCATGCGACCTTGCTCACCACCGGAGATGACTTTGACCGACTTCAGAATCTCGTCGTTGGAGAACAGCATGCGGCCGAGGGTGCCGCGAACCAGTTGCTCGCCGCCCTGGGTCCACTGGCCCATCCAGTCGAACAGGTTGCAGTCGTCTTCGAAGTCGTGCGCGTGGTCCTGGGCGTAGTAGCCCAGTTCCGCGGCGTCGGTCCACTTCACGGTGCCGGCATCCGGGGTCAGTTCGTTGACCAGGGTGCGCAGCAGGGTGGTTTTACCGATACCGTTCGGGCCGATGATCGCAACGCGCTCGCCAGCTTCAACCTGGAAGCTGAAGTCCTTGAAGAGTGTCTTGCCGTCGAAGCCTTTGGCCATGCCCTCGACGATGACCGCTTGACGGTGCAGCTTCTTGGTTTGTTCGAAGCGGATGAACGGGCTCACACGGCTCGAAGGCTTGACCTCGGCCAGCTGGATCTTGTCGATCGCCTTGGCGCGGGACGTGGCCTGCTTGGCTTTCGAGGCGTTGGCCGAGAAGCGGCTGACGAACGATTGCAGCTCGGAAATCTGAGCCTTCTTCTTGGCGTTGTCCGACAGCAGTTGCTCGCGGGACTGGGTCGCCACGGTCATGTACTCGTCGTAGTTGCCCGGGAACAGGCGCAGCTCGCCGTAATCCAGGTCAGCCATGTGGGTGCACACGCTGTTCAGGAAGTGACGGTCGTGAGAGATGATGATCATCAGGCTGGAGCGCTGGGTCAGCACGTTTTCCAGCCAGCGGATGGTGTTGATGTCCAGGTGGTTGGTCGGTTCGTCGAGCAACAGCACTTCAGGATCGGAGAACAGCGCCTGCGCCAGCAATACACGGAGTTTCCAGCCTGGGGAAACCTCGCTCATCGGGCCAAAGTGCTGCTCGATGCCGATACCCAGGCCCAGCAACAGTTCGCCGGCACGGGACTCGGCGGTGTAGCCGTCCATTTCGGCGAACTCGGTTTCCAGCTCGGCCACGGCCATGCCGTCTTCTTCGGTCATTTCCGGCAGCGAGTAGATGCGGTCGCGCTCGGCTTTAACCTTCCACAGTTCTTCGTGACCCATGATCACGGTGTCGATCACGGTGAATTCTTCGTAGGCGAACTGGTCCTGGCGCAATTTACCCAGACGCACGTTCGGCTCGAGCATGACCTGACCGCCGGAAGGCTCGAGGTCGCCACCGAGGATTTTCATGAAAGTCGACTTGCCGCAGCCGTTGGCGCCGATCAAGCCGTAGCGGTTGCCCGCGCCGAATTTGACCGAAACGTTTTCGAATAGCGGCTTGGCGCCGAACTGCATCGTGATGTTAGCTGTAGAGATCAAAGGTTTTTCCTGCGAAGCATTCAGAGTAGCTAGGGTTGCGGCAGTACCGATTCAGTACCCGTTTCCGGTATTCAAACCACGGGAAATACATCCCGATCAGAAGCGGAAGGTCCATCTGGCAATAAGTGGACAGCAGCAGTTGGAGCGCTTGGCCCGAGTCGAAGTGCGCTGAGACGGGGTTCAGTCCCGTCATCAACCAAGGGGGGCGCGTAATGTTTGGCGGCGATTGTACTGGTCTGGCTCTTTAAACGATAGGGCGTTGAGGCCGCACGGGTGCTTTGGCGGTACAAGTGGACAGATTTTCACAGTTGAACGCTAACCATTTGTTACAACTCGTGGCTAAAATGCCATCTTTCAACCGGATGCCGACCGCCGGCATGCTCAAGGACGCGCCTCAGGGACGCTGTTTCGTATTCAGACGCTGCACAAGACCCTTGGGCCGTCGGGCCTGTCAGGGGACGCAGTTTGTTCACTTCTGACGTGTGACGATTTCCGTGAAACTCATCATTGCCGCTATTTATGTTGTATCGATTGCGTACGTCCACCTGCGCGGTCGGGTGCGCCACAAGCTGGGCCGCCAACTGAGCGATCACTCGACGTTTCTCGCGCCGATCAATTGCTTCCTGTACCTGTTCTCGAAAATTCCCAACAAACCGTATCTCGATCCGGCCGACTTCCCGGACCTGAGCCCGTTGCAGACCCATTGGGAAGAAATCCGCGCCGAAGGTCAGAACCTGCTCAAGGCGGGTGAGATCAAGCGCTCGAACCAGTACGACGACGTCGGCTTCAACTCGTTCTTCAAAACCGGCTGGAAGCGCTTCTACTTGAAGTGGTACGGCGACAGTCATCCTTCGGCAATGAAGCTTTGCCCGCGCACCACCGAACTGGTACAGAGCATCGGTTCGATCAAGGCGGCGATGTTCGCCGAACTGCCGCCCGGTTCGAAACTGGTACGTCACCGCGACCCGTATGCCGGTTCCTACCGTTATCACCTGGGCCTGGAGACTCCGAACGACGCCGGTTGCTACATCAACGTCGATGGCGAGAACTATCACTGGCGTGACGGTGAAGCGGTGATGTTCGACGAGACCTTCATTCATTACGCCGAAAACACTACGCAGCAGAACCGCATCATTTTGTTCTGCGACATCGAGCGCCCCATGAAGTATCGCTGGGCAGCGGCGTTCAATGGCTGGTTCAGCCGCAACGTGATGTCGGCGGCCGGTGCACCGAACGAAGTGGGCGACAAGACGGGTGGCATCAATCGACTGTTCACCAGAATCTACAAGATTCGCCTGCGCGGCAAAGCGTTGAAGAAGCGCAACCGCACACTCTATTACCTGGAAAAGTGGGCGATTTTTGCCGGGTTGCTGGCGATTTTTGTCTGGATCTGATTGAGGCGTCGCGGCTGCCCATGGCCCGGCGCAAAGTTTTCAGCGGCGTACAAGCCAGTCCTGGCAGGGGATCAACTTCGTGTTACATGGTTTTGGTTAACAAATCCGAACCCTCGGCGTAGCGTGCTATCGAAGGCTGTATCACCTCGAGAGGCTGGCCATGAACCGATTAGCGTTTGGCATCATCACGATGACATTGACGGGCGTGCTGAGCCATCTGGCCCAGGCCGACACCCGGTTACCCGCATTCCCGATGCTGTTCGCCCAGAGCCCGACGGGCGCAACCAGCAATCCTTACAACAGCCCGATTCGCCGGGCCAACCCCAATAGCATGCAAGGCACACAACCCAGTGCGCCGGCCATCCGCGGGCCGAACACGGTTCCCGTTCCGCGGCCACCGACGCTGGACAACGGCGGCATTGGCAACCGCTATCCCCAGGATCGGTCGGCGCCTGTCAGCCCACCGAAATTCATCCCTAATCCACCCCCTCGGGACGCAGGCACCAGCAACCGTTGAGCAGCAGGACGCACGTCTTGCCAGCCATTCAGACGACAAAAGGAATCGTGCATGTTGCGTAAAACCCTCCTGGCTACCGTTTGCGCCAGCGCCCTGATCAGCACCGCCGCGCCGGTTTTCGCGGCGTCCGTGCAAGCGCTGAAAAGTGAACAGGGCACCCTTGAGGTCACGCCCATCGCCAAGGGGCTGGATCATCCGTGGGCCTTGGCGTTTCTGCCGGATCGCCAAGGGATGCTGGTGACCGAACGGCCCGGCAACCTGCGCGTGGTCAGCGTCCACGGCAAACTTTCGGCACCGCTCAGTGGCGTGCCGAAGGTCTGGGCCAAAGGGCAGGGTGGTCTGCTCGATGTGGTGCTGTCGCCCGATTTCAAACAGGACCGCACGGTCTATCTGTCCTACGCCGAAGGTGGCGGCGAGGGAAACAAGGCCGGCACGGCGGTCGGTCGCGGGCAACTGTCGCAAGACCTGACGGCGATCAGGAATTTCAAAGTGATCTTCCGTCAGGAGCCCAAACTCTCGGTCGGCAATCACTTTGGTTCGCGACTGGTGTTCGACCGTGACGGCTACCTGTTCATCACCCTCGGCGAGAACAATGACCGGCCAACCGCGCAGGATCTGGACAAGCTGCAAGGCAAGGTCGTGCGGATCTACCCGGACGGCACGGTGCCCGACGACAACCCCTTTGTCGGCCAGGCGGGCGTGCGTCCGGAAATCTGGTCGTACGGCCAGCGCAATCCACAAGGCGCGGCGCTCAATCCCTGGACCGGCGTGCTCTGGGAAAACGAACACGGCCCGCGCGGCGGTGACGAAATCAACATCATCGAGCGTGGCAAGAATTACGGCTGGCCTCTGGCGACCCATGGCATCAACTACTCCGGTCAACCGATCCCGGAAGCCACGGGCAAGACCGCCGTGGGCACTGTTGCGCCACGCCACGTCTGGGAAAAATCTCCCGGCCTGAGCGGCATGGCGTTTTACGACGCTGACCGCTTCAAGGCGTGGCAGCACAACGTGTTCATCGGTGCGCTGGTCAGTCAGGAGTTGATACGCCTGCAGTTGGACGGCGACCGGGTGGTTCACGAAGAGCGTTTGATGGGCGAGCTGAACAAACGCATCCGCGACGTGCGGCAGGGGCCGGACGGGTATTTGTATGTGCTCACCGATGAAGATGATGGCGTGTTGTACAAGGTCGGGCTGAAGTAAAAGTCTTACGCCGCCTTCGCGAGCAAGCCCGCTCCCACACTGACCGCGATCAAATGTGGGAGCGGGCTTGCTCGCGAAGGCGGCGGTAGACACAACATAAATGCATTGATTACCCCCGGCGATAAAGAATCACCGCCGCCCGCAACTTGCCGCGCCCGAAACTGCACATCTTTTCGAACTCCCCATGGCTGACCGGCAAATGCTGGCAGTCCATGGGCTGACGATGCTGGCTATGGTCGACATCCGGGTCGTGCAGGTACACAAATTCCTCATCGCAATCGGTGACGATCACCCAGTGCGGCGACTTGGAGCGGGTCAGCCGATAACTGCTGATCAGCACCAGCGGCTGTCCGCCGTCGTTCAGTAACCGAGGCAGGTCCAGCGGACCACCGAGCACCTGTTCGACGTCAGTCGTTCCCAACTGAGCCATGAACTCCTCGTGCACCAGGCGCATGACGTCTTTTTTATGCTCATCGCGCACGCCATCGAGAAACAACGGCCCGGCCATGCTCACTTGCAGGCGCACACGAAACCCGCGTCGCGCCGCCGCCAATGCCAGACCTTGAGGGCTGCACCCGCCGTGGCCAGAGGTCATGAACACGGTGGTTGCTTCGCGCCAGATCTGCAGTTCTTCGCGGCGCTCCAGCACTCGACCGGTTTGCAGTGCGCCCATGGCCATCAACAGGCACGCGGGGCCGCAGGTGAATTCGGTGGTCTGGGCGTACCAGGGCACGTTGATGTTGCGCGAGTCATGGTGCTGAAGGATGCGTTTTTCCAGGCGCAGCGCATCGGCATGGTCCTGGTAATAATCATGGATCAGCGCGAAGCGCCGGTAACCGTTGCGCTCATACAGGGCGATGGCGGCGGGGTTGTCGATGCGCACTTCCAGCCGCAGGTACGCGCAGTCGTGTTCCAGGGCGCAGGCCTCGATGCGTTCCAGCAATTGCTTGCCGAGCCCACTGCCGCGAGCCTGTTCGGCGATGGCAATCGAGTAGAGCCGCGCCAGCGATGTGCCCCGGTGAAACAACACCACCGCATAACCCAGCAATTGCTCGCCACGCTGGGCCACCAGCAGTCGTCCGTGAGCGCGGGTGATCATCCATTGAAAGCTGCGGCTGGTGAGCCGGTCCGTGGTGAAACATTGCTGTTCGAGTGCCAGCAACGCGGGTAAGTCTTCAACTACCGCCAAGCGAAAGACAGGATTCATATGACCGCCGTAAAAGTTGCGTAACGAAACGGGACTTTCGAAAAAGTTCGTGCTTAATAGGAAAGGTCTTGTTCTCCAACGGATCAATCACTATGTCAGCGGTACAAGGTCATTGGCGCGAAGTATCCGAGCAAAGTTTGCCGGCAGCAACTTATTTAAATGACACGGTTAGAACTTCAAGTCAGTTGATTATCATCGTCGAACGCAAGGAAGACTGGGCGTCCTACTTTCCCAGCGAAGACATCGTCACGGCTCAGGAATACCTCGAGCAGACCCGCGACAACGAGCAGGGCAAACGGGTCCAGGTGATCAACCTGTGCCGCAGCTACAAGTACCTGGGGCACGGTTATTACTGCTCGCTGCTGGCCGAGGCGCGGGGGCACAAGGTTATTCCATCGGTGCGCACCATCAGCGAACTGACGCGCAAAGCCCTGTACGGCCTGGCGCTGGATGACCTGGATAAAACCCTGGAAAAAGCCCTCAGTCATCACCTTTACAGTGACACCGAAGGTTTTACCCTGACCCTGTATTTTGGAAAAACGCATATAGAGCCGTTGCAGGATTTGGCGCGACAGTTGTTTGAAGTATTTCCGTGTCCGATATTGTTAGTTGAGTTTCGTCGAACTAACGGCTGGCACATCGAAGGGATAAAGTCTGGCGCCTTGCACAAGTTGCGCGAAGATCAGGAAGATCAGTTCGCCCACTCACTCGATACGTTCAGTCGCAAGATCTGGCGCGTGCCACGGTCGCGGCGCCTGGCCCGTTATGACCTGGCGATCCTGCACGATCCGCAGGAAGCGTTGCCGCCGTCCAACCCCAAGGCGCTGGAAAATTTCGTACGCGTGGGCAAGACCTTGGGCATTGATGTGGAGCTGATCGAGCGCAAGGACTACGCACGCATCGCCGAATACGACGGGCTGCTGATCCGCGAGACTACAAGCGTCGACAACCACACCTACCGTTTCGCGAAAAAGGCCGAGAGCGAAGGGTTGGTGGTGATGGACGACCCGGCATCGATCCTGCGTTGCACCAACAAGGTCTACCTGACCGACCTGCTCAATAGCCATCAATTGGGCATGCCCGCCACCGAAATCCTCTACAAGGAACGACCGGAAGACTTCGAACGGGTCGGCGAGCGCCTGGGCTTTCCGCTGGTGTTGAAGATTCCCGACGGCTGTTTCTCCCGTGGAGTGATCAAAGTCGAGAGCCAGCAAGCCTTGCTCGAAGCGACCGCCGAACTGTTCGAACACTCGGTGCTGTTGCTGGCTCAGGAGTTCTTCTACACCGAGTACGACTGGCGCATCGGCGTGCTCAACCGCAAACCGATCTTTGCCTGCCAGTACTTCATGTCCAAGGGCCATTGGCAGATCTACAACCACAAGGCCAAGGGGCAAGACATCAACGGCGAATGCCGTACCCTGGCGGTTCACGAAGCACCGCGTGCGGTGGTGGAACTGGCGGTGAAAACCGCGAACCTCATCGGTGACGGCCTCTACGGCGTCGACCTCAAGCAGTCCGGCGACAAGGTGGTGGTCATCGAGGTCAACGACAACCCGAACATGGACGCCGGCATCGAAGACGCGTATCTGCAGGACGATTTGTACTCGTTGGTGCTGGAAGAATTCGTCCGCCGACTGGAACTCAAACGCCGCGGCCAGGCCTGGTGAGCGGCCGATGATCAAGAGCTTTCAACTGACCCACGGCGTGCTGCATGCGGTCGAACGGCTGGACGCCGAAGTGATGCTGTTCAGCAACCCCGATGCGGCCGAGCGCGACTTGCTGCACAGCCATTTCAAACTCGATGAACACGCCCTGGCGTCGGCGCTGGACCCGGACGAGGTATCGCGCATCGAGTTTCACCCCGACAACCTGTTTCTGATCTGGAAGCGCCCGGAGAACTACTCCGGCGCCGGCAGCCTGGCTTTTGAAGTGTCGTCCTGCGGCTTGCTGTTTTCTACCCAGCGTTTGCTGGTGATCGCCACCGACGACTCGCCGCTGCATGGGCTCGGCACCCGGCAGAAACTGAACACGCCGTTGGATGTGTTGCTGGATCTGCTGTTCAACAACATCCATCACTACCTGGGCCACCTCAAGGTGATCAAGCTGGTTGCGCGGGAGTTGCAGCAGAAATTCAACGCGTCGATGCAGAACCAGCACCTCATCCAGATGTTCAACCTCAGCGAAAGCCTGATCTATTACATCAACGCGATACACAGCAACGGCGCGGTCCTGACCCGGCTGCGCAACCACGCGGAAAAGGAGCACTTCGGCGCCGAGGCCATCGGCCTGATCGACGACCTGATCATTGAAAACAACCAGTGCTACAAACAGGCGGAAATCTATTCCACGGTGTTCTCCGGGCTGATCGACGCCCGGGGCAATCTGATGAACAACAGCATGAACAACCTGCTGCGCAAACTGACGCTGATCAACGTGGTGTTCCTGCCGCTGAACCTGATTGCGAGCATCGGCGGCATGTCCGAGTTCAGCATGATGACGGCGGGGACGCCGTGGTGGGTGTCGTATCCATTGTTTTTGACGGCGATGATGCTAGGGGCGGGAGTGATGGTGTTGGGGCTCAGGCGGTTGGCCAAATGATGTGGTGAATGTCAGGCCGTAATCGCGAGCAGGCTCGCTCCCACAATGGTCCGGGTTGAACTCAGGTTTCCTGTTCAACACAAATCTCCTGTAGGAGCCGGCTTGCTGGCGATGGCGGCCTCAACACCACCACACACTCAGGATCAGACTTCTTGCGTGGCACCCACAGACCTCTTCCGCTCCTGCAACCCGCGAACCACCAGATACAACAACGGCCCAATCGACACAAAAATCGCGGTGAGCAATAGATAGGGAATGACGGACAATGCCGACAGCCCACGCTTGCGCGCATCGCTGTACATCCACACCCCGGCCAGCGTCGCCAGCAGGTAAAGATCAATCACCACCTGCGCCGTATCAGGTCGCGACATCAGGCTGATGCCAAATTCGATCAACGATTGTTCCGCCTGGAGCATCACCGCAACGGTGTAGCCAGCGAAGGCGAGCAGGGCAATCAGGGGCAGGGCGATGGACTTCATGGTTTCCTTCCTTGGACGATGAGCAGAACAGCGAGCCTACACAGGCCGGGAAAATTTGGCCATTGACTTGCCTGTCATGCCCGGCTAATTTCCAGCCATGACTTCCACCGTATTGCGCTGCCAGCCAAGCATTATTACCGCCATTCCTTATTTGGCGGGCTAGCTCACGACTGCAGCACCCAACCCGCCCTAGAGGCGGGTTTTTACTTTCTGTCTCTTGGGTTCTGATCAACGTCAGGAGACGACCATGAACAGCACACCCGCCCAGCAGACCTTGCTTGAGCACTACGTCAAAAAGATCCTCGCCGCGCCGGTGTACGAACTGGCGGTACGCACGCCGTTGCAAGTAGCGCCGGCGCTGTCCGAAGCCCTCGGCAACCAGATCCTGCTGAAACGCGAAGACTTGCAGCCGACCTTTTCCTTCAAGATCCGTGGCGCCTACAACAAGTTGGTACAGCTCAGCGATGAGCAGAAGGCGCGCGGTGTGATCACCGCCTCGGCAGGCAACCATGCCCAGGGCGTGGCGCTGGCGGCGCGTGAATTGGGGATTGCCGCGACCATCGTCATGCCCGCCACCACACCGGAATTGAAGGTGCTTGGAGTGCGCAGCCGCGGTGCCGATGCCGTGCTGCATGGGGAGAGTTTTCCGTTTGCCCTGGCGTACGCCTTGAACCTGGCAGAACAAACCGGCCGCACCTTCGTTTCGCCCTTCGACGACCCGGACGTGATCGCGGGGCAGGGCACCGTCGCCATGGAAATCCTCCGTCAGCACCAAGGATCGCTCGACGCGATCTTCGTGCCGGTGGGCGGTGGCGGCCTGATCGCGGGCATCGCCGCGTACGTCAAATACCTGCGACCTGAAATCCGCATCATTGGCGTCGAGTCGGAACATTCCGCGTGTCTGCGCGCCGCCTTACAGGCAGACGAGCGTGTTGTCCTGCCCAACGTCGGTACGTTCGCCGATGGCGTCGCCGTCGCTCAGATCGGCGCTTATGGTTTCGAGGTCTGCCGATTTTGCGTGGATGAGGTGCTGACCGTCAGCAATGACGAACTCTGCGCCGCCATCAAGAACATCTACGACGATACCCGCTCGATCACCGAACCTTCCGGTGCGTTGGCCGTGGCGGGAATCAAGAAGTACGTGGCGCAGACTGGCGTGCGTGGTCAGACGCTGGTGGCCATCGACTCCGGCGCCAACATCAACTTCGACAGCTTGCGCCATGTCGCCGAGCGCGCTGCGCTGAGCGAAGCCCCGGCGTGAGCACGCTTGAAATGCCGCCGCCCAATCCCCTGTGGGAGCGGGCTTGCTCGCGAAGGCGTCTTCAAATTCAACATTAATGTTGACTGATAGACCGCTTTCGCGAGCAAGCCCGCTCCCACAGGTTCTGGATCGAAGTTATTCCTGAACAGCTTTTTCAACCGTGCTCGACGCCGACCAGATCCGATAACGCACTTCAACATCCTTGGGCACATACAGCACGATCGGCAGCTTGCTGTTGTAACGCAACCTGAAGCCGTCACCGACCACCGGGACGAAGTCCTGTTTGCTTTTCCCATCCGGGCAGGCCATCAGCGTGCTCATCGGGCCGATCACTTTTTCCAGTCGGTAGAACGGGTAGCCCCAGCCTTCGAGGTTTTTCTCCTCGAGCATGCCGCCCAGGCGTTGGCGATTGCAGTCAACGGTCAAGGTCTTTCCGGCGAGAATTTCGACCTGGTAGTTGTCTTCACCGGCTTGCGGGGCTAGGTGAATGACCTGGCGGGTGAAGCCGTTTTCGGCTTTGGGAAACGGTGCAACGTCTTCGAGTTTGGCTGCGTGAACAACGGTCGATAGCCCGGCAACAATCAGGCCGACGGTAGTGATTCGGGTCAATGAACCCATGATGCCTCCTTGCGTGTGAGTAGGGTCAGCGGATGTTAAAGGGAGTGGCCGCATTTTTACTGCCATGGGCGGCCAATGCAAACCCGGACTCATCAGGTTGCAATTTGCAGGGGCGAGAACCTGCGTTCATGCAGACTGCATGAGTGCATTTACTTGAAGACACATTAAACCTTTGAATTACCGATGAGCTGCACGGCGAAATCCGGGGCATGTTTTATGCTTCATCTGGTCCTGAAGCTGGCCGCGAATGAGTTGAGTCGGCATTGATAGCTGATTGGCAATCTCACATAAGGAGAGGGTCGCCATGTTTCTTTCTGCCTTGGAACTTCGCAACATCATCGAAAGCAGTTTTCTGCCGAAACGTTGTCAATGCACGCTGACGCCCGACCTGTCGATGACGATCAAGGTGTATTCAGATCTTGAAACCGATCAAGTGGATCTATTGAAGACTGGCATCAATGCCAAGTCGCTCAATGGGTGTCGTGAAATCAATGACCTGATTGCCGGGCTGCGCACCGAAATCCAGCATCGGGCAGAACTCCAGACGCTGCACCCCGATCGGCAAGCGCTTTAATTCGCCGTCGTCACATCACGGGTCTGGCCAGGAAGCCAGACCCGTGTTTGTTGTTTCCGATCAATTCTGATAACTGCACGCATCCGACCATTTGCGATACGAGATCTCTGCGGGTTTTCCCGACGTATCGATGTACTTCATCTCAGCCGTAATGACTTTGCAGTCCAGCGTCGTAGGTTCGGTCAGCGCAACCACCTTGGCCACGTGCAGCGGCATCCCGTATTCGTAGGGCACGGCTTGTGAGGAAGTGGTGTCGTCGGCCTGGGCAAGCCCGGTAAACCCGGTGCAGGCGAGGGCAGCGGTAACCAGCAAAATGCGCGTATTCATGAGCAATCTCCGGTGCGGACGGAACGAGAGTTCGACGTAAAGAACGTCGAACCTGCCGCACTGGGCGTCAGAGGAACCTGAGGGCGTGCGGTCCAGTAAAGTTTTGGACCGCAGGGTTAAGCAATGGTTAACCCGGCTGAATGCCGCCTGTCGTGAGGGGCGTTTCTGTCAGGCGTTTCGTTGGGGTGAAAATCTTCGGTAGCTTCGGCTTCGTCCTACAAGGATGGACGCTTTGTCGACTTTCGGCTGATGGGGCGTAGCGATTACTGTTTGGGCTCGCTGCAAAATCAGCGAACAGGTTTGGTCACCTGAAAATTAAACAGTGCATACAAGTGTGACATCATTCGCTTTGCGGACATCTCTGTTCGCATGGCGCAATGCTGTGGCGGCTGTGTGCAGGACGCCTTCGGGCGAGCTGAGTTACTGTTCTCAGTTGACCAAACCTGTACACGGTCCGCCTCCCATCGTTTGGTCACGGTGCTGGCGGTTACTTCAAAACAGGCGAGTAACTAACTATGACAACGATTAATCCGTTCCCCGATCGTCACCGTTCAATCAAAAGCAGCGTCACCGAAACATCTCCTCTGGTCATCGACACCGAAGCCAACCCCCAAGACATCCTCGAAGCCGCCCTCCAGCGCATCCGCGCCTCCAGCGAGCTACTTGAAACACTCCACCTCCAATGTTTCAAGGACGGCGACGTGCAGGACATTCCGCACATCACGCACGCCCTTTACCTGCTGACGCAGGACGGTTGCGACTTGCTCAAGGTTGCGCAGCAACGGATGCTGGGCTGGAAGGCACCAGCCTGACGTTTGATCTGTACTGACAAATCCAGCGCCCGTAGGCGCTGGATTTTTTATGGGGGCGACGCAACTTGAATGGCTTCTTGCGGCTTTCAAGTTGTCAGTGAACCGTCTTCGCCTGCACCACATTCCCCGCACGATCCTGATCGGCAGGCGTCGGCACCACCGGCGGCAACTGAGCAATCCCCGTGCCCGCACCCGGCGCACCGCCCGAGTTGGCCTTCACCTCCGCCCCGCTAATCGTCACACCACCCGCATCCACCTTGACGAAACTCCCGCCAGCCTTCGCCGTCAGTTCCATCCCGCCTTCAACCACCACTTTATTACCCGCGTGGTAGTGAATCTCTTCACCCGCCTCAACAAACTGCGCCGTCCCGACCTTCACATGCTGGGTTACACCCACCGTAAGGTGATCATCCGCCCGCGCTTCAGTCTTGCGATCCAGATGCGTGATCCGATGCTCCTCAACCTTGAACTCGCTAAACACCTTCGCCTCAACCGTGTCGTGCCGCTCGTTGCCGATGCGGATTTTCTGGTCGTGTTCGATGTTTTCGTCCCAGTCGCGCTGGGCATGCAGGTAGATCTGTTCCGCGCCTTTTTTGTCTTCGATGCGAAATTCGTTGTAGCCCTTGCCGCCCGGTGAGCTGAGGGTCTTGAAGGTGCTGCGGGTTTTGTTCGCCGGCAGGTCGTAGGGGACGACGTTTTCCTTGTGGTACAGGCAGCCGGTGACCAGCGGTTGGTCGGGGTCGCCTTCGAGGAAGGTGACGAGCACTTCCATGCCGACACGCGGGATAGCGATGCCGCCATAGGCGCTGCCGGCCCAGCCGGTGGCGACGCGCAGCCAGCAACTGGTGTTGTCGTTGGCCTGGCCGTCGCGGTCCCAGTGGAATTGCACTTTGACGCGGCCGTACTCGTCGCAGTGGATTTCCGAGCCGGGTGGGCCGGTGACGATGGCGGTCTGGCTGCCGAGGACTTGCGGTTTCGGGTGTTCGAGGGCAGGGCGGTAGTGCGCGTCCCACGGAGTGGCGAGGAAGCGGTTGCGGTAGCCCTGGTGGAAATCGTCTTTGTTGTGGGTGACGTCGCTGGTGACGTTGGCGCCGAGCACTTGCGGTTGCTTGCCTTCGTGGACCACTTCCAGCAGCAGCCACAGGTCGTTCCATTCGGCGCGCGGGTGTTCGCTAAGGGCCATGAAGTGACCGCTGACCAGCGTCGGCTGGTCGCCTTTGCCTTCCGCGAGTTTGTAGTCGCTGCGGTGGCGTTCGAGGGCGCGGGTTGCCAGTTGCTTGCCACGGGCACGGTCGGTGAAACGGCCGGGGTAGTCGTAGTCTTCCAGGTCCGGAGCGAACGCACTGGAAGCGGCGCTTTCAGGCAGGATGCGCGGTTTTTCGAAGTCGTAATCGCGGCGGCTGACACGGCTGGTGCGGGTTTCCAGGCGCAGGTTGAAGCGCTTGATCACCGGTTTCTCGGCGGCCATGCCGGAGTCTTGCTGATAGGCCACGGGCGCGAGTTTGCGGAACACCGTCTGGTCATCGCCGAACACCAGTTTGTGGCCGCTGCTGCTGTGCTGGAAGTGGAAGTGAATGCCTTCTTCTTCGCACAGGCGCTGGATGAAATGCAGGTCGGATTCGTCGTACTGCACGCAGTAGACACGCTCGGGGTAGATCGCGCCGAGCTGGAAGTCATAGGCGTCGGCCAGAATGCCGCGGGCCTCAAGGACTTGGGCGATGATCTTCGGCACCGTCAAATGCTGGAAAATCTGCTGGTCATGGTTGTGGCGCAGGTAGGCCAGTTGCGGCACCAGGCTGATGCTGTAGCGGGTCAGGCTTTTGCCGGAGTCGCCTTGCTCGATGCGATAGACCAGGCCGTGAATGATGCCTTCGCCGGTGGCGCCGAAGGTCAGGCAGCCGGGCTTGTGCAGCAATTCTTCGAGTTTCAGGTCGGGGCGTGCGCTGACCAGTTCGATGTCAAAACAGAAGGGCTGATTGAGGGCTTCGCGACCGACGAAACTGAGTACCTGAAGGTCAGCGGAAACGCCTTCCAGCGTGAGGGAAATATGGATTGCGTTTGCGTCCAGCATGCCTTGAATTCCGTCCTTTGGATAAGCAGGAGCGGATGGTGCAGGATTAAACCGCCTCGTTCAAGGCGCAAATGCCGTAGATGAGGGCGTACCCCGGCATCGGGAAAACCCCTAATGGCACGGTTTCGACCAATAAACACGGGGGCTCTTCGCCTGCGGGTTCATCGACCAATTGCCCCCCGCTGGTCAGCGCCGTGCCAGAACAGGGAGTCATTTTCCGACTAAAGTCGTCTGTAGCCGGTAAAAGCCTTCTGCCATCATTGCCGCTCACCCCCGTGTGTCGCCTTCATCCTGGCCAGTTCCTGGTCCGGGGCGAAGCTATTTTCTGGCTTATTGCGCCTTGCGCAAACGCTGCACTGTTGGAGCTTTTTCATGCGTCCCCCTTTTCAACTCATCACCGCGCGCCAGTCACTTGGCTTCGGCGCTTTAGTCCTGTGCGCCGGTTTTACCGTCCAGGCTCAGGCGAGCGGTTTTCTCGATGACACCACGGCGAAGATCGAATCGCGCACGGTGTATTTCAACCGTGATTTTCGTGATGGTCATACGTCCACCGAACAGGGCGCGTCCAAGCGCGAAGAGTCGGCGCAGGGCTTCATTCTCAACCTGCAATCGGGGTACACCGAAGGCACCGTCGGCTTCGGTATCGATGCGCTGGGCATGCTCGGGTTCAAGCTCGATTCCAGCGCCGACAGCAGCAACAGCGGCTTGCTGCCATCGTCGGGTGAAAACCCGCGTGGCTCGAAAGACCAGTACGCCAAACTTGGCCTGACCGCCAAGGTGCGCGTCTCCGATAGCGTATTGAAGTACGGCGCGCTGCTGCCGGACGTGCCGCTGCTCAAGTACAACGACGGGCGTTTGCTGCCGACCATGTTCAACGGCGCGCAGCTCACCTCTAAAGAGATCAAGGACCTGACGTTCATGGCCGCGCGCCTGGACCAGTACACCGCCCGGGACTCGACCGACGCCCAGGACATCCGCGTGCACTGCAAGAACAAGCGCTACGCCTGCAACGTCACCGCCGATCACTTCGACATGTATGGTTTCGACTACAAGATCAATGAGCGCCTGACTGCGCAGTATCACTACGCCGAGCTGGAAGACATCTATCGCCAGCACTTCGTGGGTTTGCTGGCCAGTCAGCCGTTGGGTGAGGGCGTGCTCAAGGCTGATCTGCGCGTGCTCAAGAGTGCCGACAGCGGCGCCGAGCGTGCCGGTTCCATCGACAACCGCGCACTGAGCGGCATGCTCGCGTACGCCATCAGCGGCCACACCTTCAGCGCCGGTTGGCAGCGCATGAACGGCGACAACTCGATGCCGTACCTGGATGGCACCAATCCGTACCTGGTGAACTACGTGCAGGTCAATGACTTCGCCGCCGCGCAGGAGCGTTCGTGGCAACTGCGTTATGACTATGACTTCAAGTCGATCGGCATCAACGGCCTGAGTTTCCTGACCCGTTATGTGAACGGCGACCACATCAAGGTGCTTGGCAGCGATCAGGAGGGCAAGGAATGGGAGCGCGACAGCGAGCTCAAGTACGTGGTGCAAAGCGGGACGTTCAAGGATGTCAGCCTGCGGCTGCGTAATGCGACGTATCGGACCAACTACGAGAAGTTTGCGCGGGATGTGGATGAGACGCGGTTGATTGTGAGTTACAACTTTTCGGTGTTGTGACAGGGAGGCCGCCTTCGCGGGCAAGCCTCGCTCCTACAAGGTTGGCGTCGCGCCATAGAACCTGTAGGAGCGAGGCTTGCCCGCGATGGGGCCCTCTGATTCAGCCAAGATCCAACTGCTGCCGATACGGCAAATCCGGCCCGGTCTTGCTGCACGTCAGCGCCGCTGCCCGCACCGCAAACTTCAACATCTCGTCGATCTGCTCGCGCGCCAGCGATTGCACGCCCTCGACCGAATCCAGCTGCTGCTCGGTCAGCCAGGTAATCAACGCCGCCTGGAACGTATCGCCAGCCCCAACGGTGTCGGCAATCTTCACCGGACAGGCCGGCACCGACCACGAGCCGTGATTGCGGCTAAACACCGTCGCCCCTTCGCCGCCACGGGTCAGGAACACCACCTGACTGCGATGCTGCAACCAGGCTTCAATCACCTGCTGCGGATCCTGCCCGGGATACAACAGGCTCAGGTCCTCATCACTGACTTTGATCAGGTCGGCCAGCTCCACCAGCGTCGCAACCCGCGAACGCCATAGCTCGATGTTCGGTTCAGGGTTGAGCCGTACGTTCGGATCAAGGCTGATCAGGCGCTTGCCACTTTCCCGCTGCACCAGGGCCAGCAGCGTGTCGGCAATCGGCTGCACCACCAGCGAGAACGAGCCAATGTGCAAGCCGCGCACCTCTGGCCCCAGTTCCGGCAAATGCTCCGGTTTCAACTGCCGATCCGCGCAACCTTCGCCCCGAAAACTGTACTGCGGTGAACCATTGGCACCGACCGCGACCATCGCCAGGGTGGTCGGTGCGGCGAAATCCACCAGATAATCCGGGCGTACGCCTTCATCTTGCAGCACTTGTTGCAAACGCCGGCCCAGATAGTCCGTCGACAACCCGGCAAACAGCGCCGCGTCCACGCCCAAGCGGCGCAAACCGACCGCCACGTTGAAGGGCGAGCCGCCGGCAATCGCCTTGAAATTCACTTTTGAAGCCAGGCCGCTGGCGTCGTCTTCACTGAAGAAATCGAACAGCGCTTCGCCACACACCAGATACATAGTTGTTCACTCTTTAAAGGGTTGCGACATGCTGTTGATAGCGTTCATAGGCCTGCTGACAGGCCGTTACATTTTCTGCAATCGGCAGGGATTCGCTGGCCGGATCGAGCTTCACGCAACGCTCGCACAAGTCCGCGAGGCTGTCTTCGTGGCCGTTTGCCCAGGATTTGCACCATGCCGCCTGAATCGCCGCGCCGAGGGCGGCGGCTTCGCTTTGTTCGGTGCAGATCACCTTGGTGTTCATGATATCGGCGACAATCTGGCGCCACACCTGGCTTTTCGAGCCGCCGCCGATCAGGCAGATGGTGCGGCTTTGTAAGCCATTGTGGCGCAGCAGGTCCAGCCCATAACGCAAACCGAAGGTCGTGCCTTCGACCACGGCGCGGCACAAATTGGCTTGCGTCAGGTTGGTCATGCTCAAGCCCAGCAGGCTGCCGGTGGCGTGGGGCAGGGCGGGGACGCGCTCGCCGTTGAGAAACGGCAGCATGCTCACACCTTCGGCGCCGATCGGTGCTTGCGCGACGAGGGCGTTGAACTGCTCGATATCCAGCTCGAACAGGTCGCGAATCACCCCGGTGGCGTTGGTCAGGTTCATGGTGCAGATCAGCGGCAACCAGCCACCGCTGGAGGAACAGAACGTCGCGACCGACGCGTCAGCGCTGACGGTCGGTTGATCGGCATAGGCGTACACCGTGCCCGAGGAACCGAGGCTCATGGTGATCGCGCCGGGCCGGATGTTGCCGGTGCCGATAGCGCCCATCATGTTGTCGCCACCGCCGCTGGACACCAGCGCCTTGGGGTTGATGCCCAGGTGCTCGGCGATGCCCGGCAGGATCGTGCCCACCGCTTGATGGGCGTCGATCAGCTCCGGCAGCGCCGCTTGCAAGCGACCGCTGGGGTCAATGTCGCGCAGCAGCTGCAAGTCCCACTGGCGGGTGCGCACGTTGAAATAACCGGTGCCCGAGGCATCGCCGTATTCGCTGCAGCTGCGGCCGGTCAGCCAGTAGTTGAGGTAGTCGTGGGGCAGCAGGATGCGTGCGATCCGGGAAAAAACCTCCGGGTGCTGTTCTTTGGTCCAGAGCAGTTTTGAAACGGTGTAGCCCGGTGCGATGACCACGCCGAGGCGTTCGAGCGAGCCTTTTTCACCGCCAATGTGCGCCAGTAGACGGTCGTTCTCCGGAGTGGATTCGGTGTCGCACCAGAGCTTGGCGGGGCGCAGTACCTGGCCTTGATCGTCGAGCAGGACCAGGCCGTGTTGCTGACCGGAAACGCCGATGCCGAGGATGTCCTGACCGTCGACGTTTGCCGCGATCAGCGCACGACGCGTGGCAGCAGTGAATGCTTCCAGCCATTGCGAGGTGTCCTGCTCGCGACGGCCATTGGCGCCGCTGATCAACGTGTGCGCGGCGGCGCCCTGGCCGAGGACCTGACCGTTGCGGGCATCTAGGATGATGGCCTTGGTGCCTTGGGTGCCGCAGTCGATGCCGAGGAATAATTGTTGGTTTGGCATGGGAGGTCCTTGGTGTGTCAGGTCTATCGGGGTGAAGCCATTCGCGGGCAAGCCTCGCTCCTACAGGGGAAATTTAGTGGACGCGGATTTTGTGTACGACACCGATCCAATGTGGGAGCGAGCCTGCTCGCGATGACGGCGGTGATGTCACCGCCGCTTTTACGCCAACACCCGCTCCAGCGTCCGCGTCACACCCACTTCGCGCAAACTGTTACAGCACCACTCAAACGCCGCGACAAACTCCGGCGAATGCGCAATCGCCGTACCAAAAATCTCCTCCACCCCCAGCAGCCGCTGGGTCATCAACGCATCATCGGCCACCAGCGCCTGACAAAACGCAGCCCGCGGATCGGGAATGGCGTAGGTATCACCATTCTCGTCCACACCCTTCAAATACAACGCCCAAGCCGCCACCACCAGCGCCGTACGCTTGGTCTCCCGGCCATCGGCAATCAAGCGGTTGATGGTCGGAATGGTGAACTTGGGAAACTTCGACGAACCGTCCGAGCACACACGCTCCAGCTGATCGGCAATCGCCTGATTGGAAAAGCGCTCCACCAGGGTGTTCTTGTAATCAGTCAGATCAATCCCCGGCACGGGCGACAGTTGCGGCGTCACGTCCAGGTCCATGTAGGCGCGCATGTATCGAACAAACAGCGGGTCGTTCATGGTTTCGTGAACGAAGCGGTAACCCTTCAAAAACCCCAGGTACGTCAGCGCCAGGTGACTGCCGTTGAGCAGTTTGATTTTCATCTCTTCGTACGGCGTGACGTCGTCGGTGAACTGTACGCCGACCTTTTCCCAGGCCGGGCGACCGTTGACGAACTTGTCCTCCAGTACCCACTGCACAAACGGTTCGCAGACCACCGGCCAGGCATCGTCGACCGCGTGTTTGTCGGCCAGTTGCAGGCGATGTTCGGTGCTGGTCATCGGCGTGATGCGGTCGACCATCGCATTCGGGAAGCTGACGTTCTCGGCGATCCAGTCGTGCAGGTCTGCATCGCGCAGCGCGGCGAAGGCCAGCAGCGCTTTGCGGGTGACCGCGCCGTTGTGCGGCAGGTTATCGCAGGACATCAAGGTGAACGCCGGCGTGCCCGCAGCCCGGCGTTTGGCCAGCGCGGCGCAGAGAAAACCGAATACGGTTTTCGGCGAATCCGGGTGCGCGAGGTCGTGCTGGATCTGCGGCAGGTGGGCCATGAATTCGCCGTTGCTGTCGTCGATGCAGTAACCGCCCTCGGTGATGGTCAGCGAGACGATGCGGATCTCGGGACTCGACAGTTTGTCGATCAACGCTTGCGCGCCGTCCTCGGCCAGCAGCATGTCGCGGATCGCGCCGATGACCCGGACTTCGGTGTCATCGGTGTCGCCGAGTTCAAACAGGGTGAACAGGTAATCCTGCTCCTTCAGGTCGTCCCGGGCGCGGCGGTCTTCGGCGCGCAGGCCGACGCCGCAAATCGCCCAGTCCAGACCTTCGCCCGTGTTCATCAAGGCGTCGGTGTAATACGCCTGATGGGCGCGGTGGAAACCGCCGACGCCAATGTGCGCGATGCCTTGGCGGGCGTCGCTCAGGGCGTAGGCGGGCAAGACCACTTCGGGTGCGAGGTGGTGCAGGTTCTGTTTATTCAGTTTCATCACAGGCTCTCTGAAATCAGGCCGCTGCGCGCAACGGGCGGGTCAGCGCCACGCCGTCGGCATCGAATAAATGGCAGTGTTCGGCGTCCAGGTGCAGGCTCAGCGCCTCGCCATAACGGCTGGCCAGATCGCCGCGAACCCGCATGGTCAGCGCTTCACCGGAGGCGGTCCGGACGTGGCAGAAGGTGTCGCTGCCCAGTCGTTCGCTGACGTCGGCGGTGACCTGCAAGGTGCAATCGCCGGTTTTTGCCAGCTCCAGATGTTCCGGGCGAATACCCAGCGTCACCGCGCCACCGACGCTCAGGCTGGCGCCGCTCAGCGGCAACGTGATGCGGGTGCCGGCATCGAGCGCCACTTCGCAGCTTTGGCTGTCGACACGGGTGACTTTGCCTTTGAGGAAGCCCATCTTTGGTGTGCCGAGAAAGCCTGCGACAAACAGGTTGGCGGGCTGGTGATACAGGTCCAGCGGCGAGCCGACCTGCTCGATCTTGCCACCATTGAGCACGACGACTTTGTCGGCCATGGTCATGGCTTCCACCTGGTCGTGGGTCACGTAGATCATCGTCGCTTGCAGTTCTTTGTGCAGGCGCAACAGTTCCAGACGCATCTGTACGCGCAGGGCGGCGTCGAGGTTCGATAGCGGTTCGTCGAACAGGAAAATTTTCGGGTTGCGCACGATGGCGCGGCCGATGGCCACGCGTTGACGCTGGCCGCCCGACAGTTGCTTCGGTTTGCGCTCCAGCATCGGCCCGAGCTCAAGGATGCGCGCCGCCTCGCCGACTTTCTTCTCGACTTCGGCTTTCGGTACACCGGCCAGGTCGAGGGCAAACGACATGTTTTTGCGCACGCTCATGTGCGGGTACAGGGCGTAGGTCTGGAACACCATCGCCAGGTCACGCTTGGCCGGGCTGACTTCGGTGATGTCGCGGCCGTCGAGTTCGATGCTGCCGCCGCTGACTTCTTCCAGGCCTGCGATCAGGCGCAGCAGGGTGGATTTGCCGCAGCCGGACGGGCCGACGAAGACCACGAATTCCTTGTCGTTCACTTCCAGATCGATGCCTTTGATGATGGAAAAGCCTTCGAAGCCTTTTTGCAGATTCTTGATTTTCAGGTTGGCCATGGTGATGGGCCTCCGCTTGTTTTTATTCAGTTGAGCCGGATTAGCTTTTTGTAGGAGCCGGCTTGCTGGCGATGAGGCCCTTCAATATTGCATCGCTCTCAAGGCCGTCATCGCCAGCAAGCCGGCTCCTACAGGGGATCGGGTTGAGTCAGAGATCCAAGGAGTCGATTCATTTCACCGCGCCAAACGACAGGCCGCGGACCAGTTGTTTCTGGCTGATCCAGCCGAAGATCAGGATCGGCGCGCAGGCCAGGGTCGACACCGCCGACAACTTGGCCCAGAACAGCCCCTCGGGGCTTGAGTACGAAGCGATCAACGCGGTCAGTGGCGCGGCTTTCGACGAAGTCAGGTTCAGCGACCAGAAGGCTTCGTTCCAGCACAGGATCAGCGACAGCAGCACTGTGGAAGCCAGGCCGCCCTTGGCGATTGGCAACAACACGCGAACCATTTCCTGCCACAGCGTGGCACCGTCCAGACGTGCGGCTTCGAGGATGTCTTTGGGGATGTCCTTGAAGTAGGTGTAAATCATCCAGACCACGATGGGCAGGTTGATCAGCGTGTAGATCACGATCAGTGCGATGCGCGTGTCGAGCAGGCCAAAGCTCTTGGCCAACAGGTAGATCGGCATCAGCACGCCCACTGGTGGCAGCATCTTGGTCGAGAGCATCCACAGCAGCGTGCCTTTGGTGCGCTGGGTTTCGTAGAACGCCATCGAGTAGGCCGCCGGCACCGCGATCAGCAGGCACAGCGCCGTGGCGCTGAAGGAAATCACCACCGAGTTCCAGGCAAAACTGAAGTAATCGCTGCGCTCGTTGATGTGCAGGTAGTTCTCCAGCGTCGGTGTGAAGATGAATTGCGGCGGCGTGGCGAACGCATCGATTTCGGTTTTGAAACTGGTCAGCACCATCCAGAAAATCGGGAAGAAGATCAGGATCGCGATGGCCCAGGCCAGCGTGCCGAGCAGCACACTTTGCAGACGACGGGATTGTTGAAGGGTCATGGCGCGGGCCTCAGGCTTTGTCTGTCAGGTTTTTGCCGATCATGCGCACCAGCACGATGGCCGCGATGTTGGCGATCACCACCGCAATCAAACCGCCGGCGGACGCCATGCCGACGTCGAACTGCACCAGCGCCTGGTTGTAGATCAGGTAGGCGAGGTTGGTCGAGGCGTAGCCGGGGCCGCCGTTGGTGGTGGTGAAGATTTCGGCGAACACCGAGAGCAGGAAGATCGTTTCGATCATCACCACGACGGCAATCGGTCGTGCCAAGTGCGGCAGGGTCAGGTGCCAGAAGATCGCAATCGGCCCGGCACCGTCGAGTCGCGCGGCTTCTTTCTGCTCCTGGTCTAGGGACTGCATGGCGGTCATCAGGATCAGGATCGCGAAGGGCAGCCATTGCCAGGACACAATGATGATGATCGACAGCAGCGGGTAGTGCGCCAGCCAGTCCACCGGTTGCGCGCCGAACAGTTTCCAGACGTAGGCGAGAATCCCCGACACCGGGTGGAAAATCAGGTTCTTCCAGATCAGCGCACCGACGGTGGGCATGATGAAAAACGGCGAGATCAACATCACCCGCACGACGCCGCGACCGAGAAAATCACTGGCCTCCAGCAACGCACTGATCAACACCCCGAGCACTACGCTGATCAGCAATACGCTGCCCACCAGCAACAAGGTGTTGGTGGCGCCGGGCATGAACCCGGAGTCCGTCAGGAAGTAGGTGAAGTTCTCAAGCCCCACGAACTCGTTTTCGCCCGGGTTGAGCAGGTTGTAGCGGATCATCGAGAAGTAAACAGTCATGCCCAGCGGCACGATCATCCACAGCAGCAACAAGGCCACCGAGGGGCTGACCAGAAACCAGCCGGGGTTGGCCAACCGGCTTTTACGCACCGGCTGGGGAATGTCCATGTGAGCTTTGGCAGTTGAAATATTCATGGCGATCAAAACCGATTAGCGATAGGCGAACGAAGATCAACTGTAGGAGCGAGCGGTGCGGCGATCCGACTTGCCCGCGAAAGCGATGGTTCTGGCGAAAGATATTTGTCGGATGTACCGACGCTTTCGCGGGCAAGCCTCGCTCCTACAGGGGGCTTTGCGGGGTTACTTGGGGTAACCCGCGCGCTTCATCTCACGCTCGGTGGTTTGCTGGGCGGCGGTCAGGGCCTGGTCGACCGTGGTCTGACCGATCAGCGCCGCCGAGAACGACTTGCCTACCTGAGTGCCAATGCCCTGGAACTCGGGGATGGTCACCAGCTGAATGCCGATGTAAGGCACAGGCTTGAGCGTCGGCTTGCTTGGGTCCGCCGTTTTCAGCGACTCAAGCGTGACCTTGGCAAATGGCGCGGCGCTCATGTACGCCTCGCTGTAAGTCGAGGCCCGCGTGCCTGGCGGTACGTTGGCAATGCCGTCTTTTTCCGCGACCAGTGCGCCGTATTCCTTGGAGGTTGCCCAGGCACTGAAGGTCTTCGCCGCGTCCTTGGCTTTGGAGCTGGTCGGAATCGCCAGCGCCCAGGAATAGAGCCAGGCCGAGCCTTTGTCGGTGGTCTGGTGCGGTGCGTAGGTGAAGCCGACGTGCTCGCTGACCTTGCTCTGGGTTTTGTCGGTGACGAACGAACCGGCGACGCTGGCATCGACCCAGATCGCGCATTTGCCGCTGTTGAACAGCGCCAGGTTTTCGTTGAAACCGTTGCTCGACGCGCCCGGCGGGCCTGACTTCTTCATGGTGTCGACGTAGAAATTCAGGGCGTTTTTCCACTCGGGGCCGGTGAATTCCGGTTGCCACTTCTCATCGAACCAGCGCGCGCCATAAGCATTGGCGACGGTGGTGATCAGCGCCATGTTCTCGCCCCAGCCGGCCTTGCCGCGCAGGCAGATGCCGTACTGCTCTTTATCCTTGTTGGTGAGTTTGCCGGCGAATTCGCCGATCTGTTCCCAGGTCGGATGTTCCGGCATGGTCAGCCCGGCGTCCTTGAACAGGTCGGTGCGGTAATAGGTGATGGAGCTTTCGGCGTAGAACGGCAAGGCATACAGCGAACCCTTGACTGACAGGCCTTCACGCACCGAAGGGAACACGTCGTCGAGGTCATAAGTGGCCGGCAAATCCTTCATCGGTTCCAGCCAGCCCTTGGCGCCCCAGAGTGCAGCTTCGTACATGCCGATGGTCAGCACGTCGAACTGCCCGCCCTGAGTGGCGATGTCGGTGGTCAGGCGCTGACGCAGGACGTTTTCTTCGAGCACCACCCAATTGAGCTTGATGTCCGGGTGCTCGGCTTCGAAGGTTTTCGAGAGCTTTTGCATGCGGATCATGTCGCTGTTGTTGACGGTGGCGATGGTCAGGGTCTGAGCGCCGAGGCTGACGCTGCTGAGGGTCATGCAGGTGAGGGCTAGCAGAGCTTTTACAGAAGGTTGCATCGTGCACTCCTTTTCTGCACCCGGAGGGGACAGAAGGACAGTTATTGTTTTTGTGTCTTCCGGGGCAGGAAGAATGTGCACTGATTACAGCCTTCAATTGAGGATGAGACAAATCATCCATCGCACTTGAATTGATACTATTTTGCACTGCTGTCAGGGGTGGGGGATGCAGGGATAGGCGTTGCAGCGGTGTGCGGGGATAGAATTTGTACAGGTTTTAGGGCGCCTTCGCGGGCAAGCCTCGCTCCTACAGGGGGGGGCGCAATTCCTGTAGGAGCGAGGCTTGCCCGCGAAGGCGATCTGGAAATCAACGCATGACGCGAATGGATTAACCCAGGTTTTGTTCAGTCAACCGCTGCACCGCTAACCGCCGATAGTGCGATGGCGTCATGCCTTTCAACTGCTGAAAACGCCGATTGAAATTGGAGATATTGTTGAAGCCCGACTCGAAGCACACATCGGTCACCGGTTTGTCGCCGTCGGCCAGCAGTTCACAGGATTTGCTGATGCGCAGCCGGTTGACGAACTCGATGAAGCAGCGCCCGGTGGCTTGCTTGAACACTCGACTGAAATAGGTCGGCTTCATGCCCAGGTGCTCGGCGACTTCCTCCAGCGGCAGTTCACGGGCGTAGTGGGCAAAGATGTAATCCACCGCGCGGTTGGTGCGATCGATATTGTGTTCATCCGCCAGTTGCGGCGTTGTGGCACCGGACAGCAGTTGGTAGTCGTCGGTGGCTGCGAGCAGCTCCAGCAAAATGAAAAAGTGCCCGAGGCGGGTCATGCCTTTGGTGTCGGCGATTCGCTGCATCAAGGTCATCGCCTGGCGGATGGTGTGCTTGCAGCGAAACTCGATGCCGTACTGCGCGCGCTCCAGCAAGGGCGCCAGTGTCTTGAGTTCGGCAAACACCTGGTGGCCGCTCTCGAACAGCTCGTCGGTGAAGTTGACCAGCATGTCCCGCTTGGGCACCACTTCGTCCTCGGCGACCTGGCTGATCCAGTTGTGGGGCAGGTTGGGGCCGGTGAGGAAGAGTGTTTCCGGATAGAAGTTGCCGATGTAGTCGCCAATGAACACCTTGCCGGAGCTGGCGACGATCAGGTGCAGTTCGTATTCCTTGTGAAAATGCCAGCGCACCAAGGGGCAGGGGAAACCGTGCTGGCGATAGATGATCGACAACCCGTTATGGTCGTCCATCAGTTCGTAGGAAGGATCGGTGACTCTGGCAGTCCGGGTCATATCAGGGCGCTTTTATTGTTATTGCGCCCTGATCATGCCTCTTTACCGGCCGACATTGCCAGCCTGGGGCATGTCGACCGACGTCATGCGCCCGGTTACGGATGCAGGGCGCTGCCATAAACCGCCTTCATGCTCGACGCGCTCCAGCAGTAACGCACGATGTCTGACTCATCGAAAAAGTCGGTGCTGACAATGCTGCATCGCGTCACCCAGTCCCGGGTCGGGTTGAACCAGGCGTTGATCTGGTTCTTGATGTCCTGAGGCCCGCCCAGAAAACCGTAGCTGGTGGCCGATAACGACCAGAGAAAGCTCTCGAACGGTGCGTCTTGCAGCTCGTTGGCTATGTGGCGTTCCAGTTCCGCCGTGTCGGTGAAGGTTTCGCCGCTCCATTTGTGCGGGATGCGCGGCCAGAAGTAATCATCGTCCAGCCCCCGCACAACGTGCGCTGCCAGCACCAGCCTGCGGCGGGTGCTCATGCGTTTGAGTTGACCCACCGTTTTCGACGCGTCGTAGGACGGTATGACTCGGTGCCCGAGTCGACTCACCAGCAGGTCATTGAGTTTCTTGTGGTCAAAACGCTTGGCACCGTCGCCCATTTGGTGGAAGTCGAAGACGATGAACTCGTCCGGGTTTTGATCAAGGAACGCGGTTGTCGCGTCGATCAGCTCATCAAGGACACGATGAGACTGAAAGCCATTGTGATGAAAGTAGAAGATCGATTGGTCGTGCCCCTCGGTGTAACCGAGACGGATATCAAATGCCCGTGCACCATTGGCCAGTTGCCACGCAAATGAATCGTTCTGACACGTGGTCCAGTTACCAATGACAACATCAAAGTTGGGGGCTTTTTTGTCCATGCCGCTGTTGTGAGTGCCTGGCCAGATCAACTCGGTCAACTTCAGTCGGTCGATGTCGGGCACATTACTCATCCATTTATTTTTGTCGAGCGTACCTTGTAAAGATTGGGTCATTGTCATTCCTGATAGTGGCTTCAGCCCATCCGTGGGATGAAGTGGATATATGTAGTTTCAAGCATAGGGGGGCGTTCCAGCATTGCCAGTGACGGAAACATCTGCACAAATTAATAGTGTCAGGCGTTGGCTTTGATCAGATTGGCCATCCGGCAATGGCTGACCAGATTCGATGTTTCAAAAAAGTCTGCATTGATAATGCTGCACCTTAGAATCCACTCGCTGACGGCCGGGTCAAACCATTGATCAAGCTCTTCGCCGATGTTCACCGGACCGCCTACGGCGTGGTAACTGGTGGCGGAGAGCGACCATGGCATGTCGCTGGTTGGCGGGTATCGCATGACCTGCGTGATATGCGCGTTGAGATCACTGATGCTGGTCGTCCCGATTCCGCTCCATTCGTGCGGAATGTACCGGCAAAACAAGGTGGCATCGAAGCTCGGGTGATATTCGGCGGCAACCAGCACACGCCGGGCATGACTGGCCCGTTTCAATTGACCGAGTGTCAGGTCCGCATTCCTGTAAGGAATTATCCGGTCACCCAAATGAGTCATCAGCAGGCGGTTGAACTCCCGATGGTCAAAGGCCTGGTTGCCTGCATTCAACTGATGAAAATCCAGCACGATGAACTCATCGGGGTTTTCCTGCAGAAACCGGATCACGCTCGTGATCAGGTCTTCCAGGGAGCGGGAGGAGCGAAAACCGTTGTGCTGGCACCAGAATGTTCCGACGCCATTGCTGCCGATTACATACTCCAGCCTGATATCGAGCGCGCGGGCGCCTTGGGTCAATTGATAGTAGAACGTATGGGTCTGGCAAGCGGCCCAGTGACTGATGCCCGGCGCCGCATACGAGGCCTTTTTGTCCACGCCGGCATTATGCGCGCCAGGTAAAACAAGTTCCGCAAGCGAGAGTGAATCAATGGCCGGAAGTTGGGTCATCCAGCTATTGGTTGTAAATGATTGGTTGTTGTAGAGGAAATCAAGCTTAGTTGCTGTTAGATCGTTATTCATTGTGCGTCCTTGCACAGTAGGTTAATCGTCAGAGGAGACGATTCTAACGATCAAGTGTCATCTTTAGTTCGGTTTTTCGCTTCAATCCATTGCGCCATGTATTGAGTGCTTTTATGTTGATGGTGGCGCAACATGCTGCCGGTAAAGTTGTCCCGTCTTAGTGTCGGCAAGTGCTGTTGGCAATACTCGAGTTTTGCAATCAACGCCGGGCCGTGGGTGTGCAGTTGGTAACGTTCGGCCAGCAGTTCCAGGCCAACAGCCTGGGCGTTCGACCATTGGGCCTGGTCTTTATAGAGTTGCACCGCGCTATCGGCAAACTCGCGTGCCGTGCGGGTCACGGCGCCCGGCCAGGGGCCTTGGCCATACATCGCTTCGGCACCGATCGGCGTGGTGACATTCGGTGTACCGCAAATCATCGCATCGACGATTTTGCCCTTTATGCCCGCACCGAAACGCAACGGCGCCAGGCACACGCGAGCGGCCGACATCACTTGCAACGCGTCTTCTGCCCAGTTCATTACATGGAAACCTTGCGCCGCATTGTGCAGCGCGGTCGCCTTGGGTGGAGTGTAGGCTCCGTAGATGAGCAAACGAGCGGTGGGCAATTGCTCGCGGATCAGTGGCCAAATGGTGGTTTTCATCCAGAGCACCGCATCCCAGTTGGGCGCGTGACGGAAGTTGCCAATACTGAGGAAGTCCGCGCGCTCCTCAAAACCCGCCAGCGGCGCGCTCGGTGGATCGACCATCAACGGGCACCAGTGCAGCAGGCTGCGTGGCACCTTGAACTGCTCGACCAGCAACTCGATTTCCGTTTCGGAAATCATCAGGTTCAAGTCGCAGCGATACAACGCAGCGATTTCCCGCTTCGCCAGGTCGGTGTCGGCCATCAGTTCGAATTCTTCACGCAAGGCCGGTGCGAACAGCCCGCTGAAGTCATTGTCATCGTCGCTGGCCTTCAACCGGTCCTTGAGCCGTTGATGCCGGGCATGGCGCAGGCTTTGCAAATCCTGCGTTCCGAGCACGCGCAAGGCATCGGGGCAGTGCTTCTCGACACGCCAGCCGAACTGTTCTTCCATCATGAATTGCTCGAACAGCACGATGTCCGGCGCCAGTTCGCGGACAAACACATCGAAACTGCTGTTGTTCAGTTCAATCGGCACTTCACGAATGCCCAGCGCCGTCAGGTCTTCCTGATGTTCGCCAGCGCCGGCGGGGCTGCTGAAGGTCACGTCCCAGCCTTGTTGCAGAAACGTCCCGAGCAGTTGCATCACATACCCACCCGCCGCGGAAGAGCGTGGCTCGGGCCAGACGTAGCCGATAACCAGGACTTTGGTGGCGCGGGGCAGACTCATGCAGGGAGATTCCTTGAAGCGGGCAGGGGAATAAAAGCGGGGCGCAATTAAACCACAGCCGAGGACGATTCCTCAGCCCGCTCAACGAAGGCTAGGTAATAGCGAGAATGCCTTTGACCTTGTCGCGCAATTGATCAATGGAAAACGGTTTGCCGATCACATGCATTCCGGCGGGCACCTCAATATTTTCTGCGTAGCCGCTGGCAAACAGGACGGGCAGTTCCGGGCGTACCATGCGCGCCTGCGTGGCCAGTTCGCGGCCATCCATGACCGGCAAACCGACGTCGGTCATCATCAGATCGATGTATTGATCTTCATCATTGAGAAATGCCAGCGCCTGCTCGCATCCGTTCGCCTCCAGAACCTTGAATTCCAGCTCCTCCAGCACATCGACGATCAGCATGCGCACAATGTCGTCGTCTTCAACGACCAGGATGATGGATGTTTCAGCGGACATAATGGGGGTTCTCAACAGTTGAATTCGCAGTGACCGGCCGATCAAAAACGCCGGGCTCTAGCATGAGTAAGTAACGGACCCCGACAAGTTCCCGACCCCACTGGAAAAAGAATAGCTGTACCAGGGTGGACAAGGATAACCGCTCCTTTGCGCTGGGGCAGTTGAATGTAGGATTTAGCGCACAATCACGTCAGAAAATTGGATCAATGCGGCAGATTTGAGGCAGACTCCCTGGATTCCAACAGTTCGACAAGGCCCTCCCATGACCACTGCGTCTTCGGTTGACGAGCAACGATTTCGTAAACTCCTGAGCCGCAACGTCAGCCTGCCGTTGGGTGTCGGTGTGCTCAGTGCGGTGTTCTTTGTCTCGCTGATCACCTATCTGCTGTCGGTGATCCAATGGGTCCAGCACACCGACCGGGTGATCAATAACGCCAATGAAGCGGTCAAGCTGACCGTCGATCTGGAGACCGGCATGCGCGGTTTCCTGCTCAGTGGCGACGAGAGATTTCTTGAACCCTACGAAACCGCCAAGCCGAGAGTCGCGGTAGCGGTCAAGACCTTGCTCGAACTGACGGCGGACAACCCGGTGCAAACCGACCGCCTGCAACGGCTCCAGGCCCTGCAGGATGAATGGGCGACTTACGCGCAGAACATGATCGACTTGCAGCATGCGGGCGGTGACTACCGCAGCGCCATCAAGGCCGGGCGCGGCAAACGCCTGACTGATGAAATCCGCAAGCAATTCGAAGACGTGATCGACATGGAGCAGCAGTTGCGCGCCACGCGTAACGAAGAAGTGCGCCGCAGCACGATCTGGAGCATCAGCCTTTATCTGCTGTTCATTGTCGGCATCAGCGGGTTGCTCGCCTACATTGGCAGGCGGGATCTGCTCAACCTTTCGCAAAGCTACAGCGCCAACCTGGCCGCGCAGCAGGCCAGTGCTCATCGACTGGAACAGCAGGCCTGGCTGCGCAATGGCCAGACCGAGCTGGCCGAGCAAGTGCTGGGGCAACTGTCGCTCAATCTGTTGGGGCGCAACATTCTGCAGTTTTGCGCGCAATACCTCGGCACGGCGGTGGCGGCTATTTATGTACGTGAAGAACATGGCGGCCTCAAGCGCATTGCCTCTTACGGTTTTTCCCGTGAGCAGGAAGCCCTTGAACAACAGATTTACAGCGACGAAGGGATTGTCGGGCAAGTGGCGCAACAGGCGAAGCTGATACGCCTCGACAACGTGCCAAGCAACTATTTCAAGGTCAGTTCCGGCCTCGGTGAAGGTTTGCCGCACAGTGTGCTGGTGGTGCCGACCAGTGATGACGATCGGGTCAACGGGGTCATCGAACTCGGCTTCCTGCGCCCGTTGAACGACCGCGACATCGAACTGCTCGAACTGATTG
Source organism: Pseudomonas sp. PDM02 (assembly GCF_014852285.1). Lineage (NCBI taxonomy): Bacteria > Pseudomonadati > Pseudomonadota > Gammaproteobacteria > Pseudomonadales > Pseudomonadaceae > Pseudomonas > Pseudomonas sp. PDM02. The sequence continues at coordinate 183,807 of NZ_JACVBL010000003.1, forward strand.
CCGGCAACATCGGCACTTCCATCGAGGCCGCGCGCTATCGTCAACGCTTGCAGGAAGTGCTGGCCGAAACCCAGCAACTCAACGAAGAACTGCAAGTTCAGCAAGAAGAACTCAAGACCGCCAACGAAGAGCTTGAAGAGCAATCAAGGGTTCTCAAGGAGTCCCAGGCGCATCTGGAAACCCAGCAGGTTGAGCTGGAGCAGACCAACGAACAACTTGCCGAACAGGCCCAGACTCTGGCCGAGCAACGCGATGCCATGGACCTGAAGAACACCGAACTCAATCAGGCCCAGGCCCAGCTCGAAGAGCGCGCCGAAGAGTTGCAGCGCTCCAGCAAGTACAAGTCCGAATTTCTCGCCAATATGTCCCACGAATTGCGCACGCCGCTGAACAGTTCGTTGATCCTGGCCAAGTTGCTGGCGGAAAACCCGCAGGAAAACCTCAGCGCCGAACAGGTCAAATTCGCCGAGTCGATCTATTCGGCCGGTAATGATTTGCTGAACCTGATCAACGACATTCTCGACATCTCCAAGGTCGAGGCCGGCAAGCTGGATATGCGTCCGGAAAACACCAGCGTCGCCCGCCTGGTGGACGGTTTGCGCGGGATGTTCCAACCATTGGCGACGGATAAACAGCTGGATTTCCAGGTCGATGTGCAGCCCGGCGCACCGATGATGATTTTCACCGACCGCCAGCGTCTGGAGCAGGTGGTGAAGAATCTGCTGTCCAACGCGGTGAAGTTCACCGAGAAAGGCACGGTCAGCCTGACCGTCGCCAGCCAGCCCGGCGACGGCATTGCCTTTATTGTCCGCGATTCCGGGATCGGTATCGCACAAGAGCAGCAGGAAAGCATTTTCGAAGCGTTCCGCCAGGCCGACGGCACCACCAATCGCCGTTACGGCGGCACCGGGCTGGGCCTGTCGATTTCCCGTGATCTGGCGGCACTGCTCGGCGGTTCCATCAGCGTCACCAGCGAACCGGGGCAGGGCAGTGTGTTCACCCTGGTCTTGCCGCAGCAATACGTTGAACCGGGCGAGACGCCGCTCGAGCCGATGCAGGCCTCACCGGTTGCGCTGACGCCGAGAGCACCGGCGCCTGCCCTGGTGCCGCTGATCGCCGAAGTCGATATCCCGCGTTTCGACGATGATCGAGGCAAGGCACCTTTCACCACTCGCTGCATTCTGGTGGTGGAAGATGAGCCGAACTTCGCGCACATCCTCTACGATCTGGCCCACGAACTGGGTTATCAGTGCCTGGTGGCCCACGGCGCCGACGAAGGTTATGACCTGGCGAAGGAATACATTCCCGACGCCATCCTGCTGGACATGCGCCTGCCGGACCACTCTGGCCTGACCGTGTTGCAGCGCCTGAAGGAACACGCGGAAACCCGACACATCCCGGTGCACGTCATCTCGGTCGAAGACCGGGTCGAAGCCGCGATGCACATGGGCGCCATTGGTTACGCGGTCAAGCCGACCACCCGTGAAGAGCTCAAGGACGTGTTTGCCCGCCTCGAAGCCAAGCTGACCCAGAAGGTCAAACGCGTGCTGTTGGTGGAAGACGACGACTTGCAGCGCGACAGCATTGCCCGGTTGATCGGCGACGATGACATCGAGATCACTGCTGTCGGCCTCGCGCAGGATGCACTGGACCTGCTGCGCACCACCGTTTTCGACTGCATGATCATCGACCTGAAACTGCCCGACATGTTGGGCAATGATCTGCTCAAGCGCATGTCCACCGAGGACATCTGTTCGTTCCCGCCGGTGATCGTCTACACCGGGCGCAACCTCACTCGCGATGAAGAGACCGAACTGCGCAAGTATTCGCGCTCGATCATCATCAAGGGTGCGCGCTCGCCGGAGCGTCTGCTGGATGAGGTCACACTCTTTTTGCACAAAGTCGAATCGCGGTTGTCCCATGAACGGCAAACGATGCTCAAGACCGCGCGCAGCCGCGATAAGGTCTTCGAGGGTCGCAAAGTGCTGTTGGTGGACGACGATGTGCGCAACATCTTCGCCCTCACCAGCGCGCTGGAGCAAAAGGGCGCAATCGTGGTCATCGGCCGGAACGGTCGTGAAGCGATTGAAAGACTGAATGAAGTGGAGGACATCGATCTGGTGTTGATGGACGTGATGATGCCGGAGATGGACGGTTTCGAGGCGACGAGCCTGATCCGTCAGGACCCGCGCTGGCGCAAGCTGCCGATCATTGCGGTGACGGCCAAGGCCATGAAGGACGATCAGGAGCGCTGCCTGCAGGCCGGCTCCAACGATTACCTGGCCAAGCCCATCGACCTGGATCGCCTGTTCTCGCTGATTCGCGTGTGGTTACCGAAGATGGAACGCATTTAGTGGAACGCAATTATTCAGTGGAGCGAAGTAGCGAAATCGAATTGCGGTTGTTGATCGAGGCGATCTACCTCAAATACAGCTACGACTTTCGTGATTATTCCGGCGCGTCGATCAAACGCCGCGTCCAGCATGCGTTGAGCCAGTTCGAGTGCGCGACCATTTCGGCGCTGCAGGAAAAGGTGCTGCACGATCCAACCGCGTTCATGCAGTTGCTGCAATTGCTGACGATCCCGGTCAGCGAGATGTTCCGCGACCCTTCGCACTTCCTCGCCATTCGCCAGGAAGTGGTGCCGCTGCTCAAGACCTACCCCTCGATCAAGATCTGGATCGCCGGTTGCAGCACCGGAGAAGAGGTGTACTCGATGGCGATTCTGCTGCGCGAGGAAGGTTTGCTCGATCGCACCATCATCTATGCCACCGACATCAATCCGCGCTCCCTGGACAAGGCCAAGCAGGGGATTTTCTCCATGGAGAATGTCCGGGCCTACACTCATAACTACCAGCAGGCAGGTGGCCAGCGTTCATTCGCCGACTACTACACGGCGGCGTATGGCTACGCGATATTCGACAAGAGTTTGTGTGAGAACGTGACCTTCGCCGACCACAGCCTGGCGACCGACAGTGTCTTTTCAGAAACTCAATTAATTTCGTGCCGTAATGTTTTGATTTACTTCAATAAAAAGCTCCAGGACAGGGCGTTCGGGTTGTTCCACGAATCCCTTTGTCATCGCGGTTTTCTGGTGCTGGGCAGCAAGGAAACCCCGGATTTTTCGGCCTTCGGCAACCAGTTCGAGCCGTTGGTCAAACAAGAACGGATCTACCGTAAATCATGAACAGTGCAGCGGATTTGCCTTCTGTGGAGGCTATCGTGATCGGGGCTTCGGCCGGTGGCGTGGAGGCGTTGCTGAGCATCCTCAGCCCTCTGCGCGAAGGCTTCGTGCTGCCGATCATCGTGGTGCTGCACCTGCCGGACGAGCGTCGCAGCCATCTCGCCGACGTGTTTTCCCGAAGAGTCGCCATGCGCGTTGTCGAGGCCCATGACAAGACGCTGATTGAAGCGGGCACGCTGTATTTCGCCACGCCGGGCTATCACTTGTCGGTAGAGCAGGACCGCAGCTTTTCCCTGAGCCTGGAAGACCGCGTGCATTATTCGCGGCCCGCCATCGATTTTCTGTTCTCGTCGGCGGCGGATGCCTACGGTCCCGCCCTGGCCGCCGTGCTGTTGACCGGCGCCAACCGCGATGGTGCCAGCGGCCTGGCCGAGGTCAAACAGCGTGGTGGCCTGACCATCGTCCAGGATCCGAAAGAAGCCCAAGTCGCGACCATGCCCCTGGCGGCGCTGGATGTTCACCAGCCAGACCATGTTCTCCCTATCAACGACATCGGCCGTCTGCTTGTCGAGCTGGAACGAATAGCATGCTAAGTAACATCCAGGCCAAACTGCTGATTGTCGACGATCTGCCGGAGAACCTGTTGGCGCTCGAAGCGCTGATCAAACGCGAAGACCGCATCGTCTACAAAGCCTTGTCCGCCGACGAAGCCTTGTCGCTGCTGCTGCAACACGAATTCGCCATGGCCATTCTCGACGTGCAGATGCCCGGCATGAACGGCTTCGAACTGGCCGAGTTGATGCGCGGCACGGAAAAAACCAAGAACATCCCGATTGTGTTCGTCAGTGCCGCCGGCCGTGAGCTGAACTATGCGTTCAAGGGCTACGAAAGCGGCGCCGTGGACTTCCTGCACAAGCCGCTGGATATCCACGCGGTCAAGAGCAAGGTCAACGTGTTCGTCGATCTGTTCCGCCAGAGCAAGGCCATGAAGCAGCAGGTCGAAGCGCTGGAGCAGAGCCGCCGCGAGCAGGAAGCGCTGCTTAAACAGTTGCAGAGCACCCAGCAGGAACTGGAGCAGGCGGTGCGCATGCGCGATGACTTCATGTCCATCGTCGCCCACGAAGTGCGTACGCCGCTCAACGGCCTGATCCTCGAAACCCAGCTGCGCAAGATGCACCTGGCGCGCGACAACGCCGCAGCGTTCACCCTGGAAAAGATGCACGCGATGGTCGACCGCGACGAGCGGCAGATCAAAAGCCTGATTCGCCTGATCGAAGACATGCTCGATGTGTCGCGCATTCGCACTGGCAAGCTGTCGATCCGACCGACACGCTTCGATCTGTCGGCACTGGTGCGCAACTTGTTACAAAATTTCGCCCCGCAGATCGATGCCGCCGAATCCTCGGTCACCCTGGACGCCGAGCATCCGGTGGAGGGCAATTGGGACGAATTTCGCATAGAACAGGTGATTTCCAACCTGCTGACCAACGCCTTGCGATACGGCGCGAAGAGTCCGATCACCGTGAAGGTGTACAGTGAGAGCGGTCAGGCGCGGGTGGACGTACGCGATCAGGGGATCGGCATTGGTGAAGAAAACCAGAAGCGTATTTTTCAGCAGTTCGAACGGGTTTCGGCCAAACACGCCGTCGCCGGGCTGGGCCTGGGGTTGTTTATTTCAGAACAGATTGTGACCGCCCATGGCGGTACCATTACCGTCGAGAGCCGGATTGGCGAAGGCGCCTTGTTTCGCGTTTGTCTGCCGCTGTAGGAAAACAGCCATTTAAACGCAACCTCTGATCGACCTCACGGTCGTATCAGCAGCTATTGACCGAACAAAGGCTACCCATGAGTGAAGATGCACAAGATGTCGTACTGATCGTCGAGGATGACCCTTCGATCCTGATGGTGCTGTCGGCCTACCTGTCGGGTGAGGGTTACCGGGTATTGCAGGCCGAAAACGGCGAGCAGGCCTTCGAGATTCTGGCGAGCAAGCCGCATCTGGACATGATGATCACCGACTTCCGCCTGCCGGGCGGGATCTCTGGCGTGCAGATCGCCGAGCCCGCCGTGAAACTGCGACCGGAGCTCAAGGTGATTTTCATCAGCGGCTACCCGCAGGAAATCCGCGAGACTGACAGTCCGATCACGCGCACGGCGCCGATTCTGGGTAAGCCGTTTGATCTGGATGTGTTGCAGGAAATAATGCAGGACATGCTGTCCTGAGCATGGCTCGACAGGTTGTCCCAGACCTGTAGGAGCCGGCTTGCTGGCGATGGCGTAAGTTCTGACACTGCGCGTTATCGTTCTTCGCGGGCGAGCCTCGCTCCTACAATGCTGCGTCGTGTTGCCCCGATCCTGTAGGAGCCAGCTTGCTGGCGATGGCGACCGCAAGATCAGCGATGATTTAAAGCCCTTGCTGCAGGGCGGGATCGTCCGGATTGAGCTGTTCGAGTTGCGCCAACAGAATCTGCACGTTTTGCAGTTGTCCGCTTTCTTTCCAGTAGTTGATCAACAACACCCGTGCCTTGCGGTCGGCCGGATGGCGCTGGACGATTTCCTGCAACTGTTTCTGCGCCGCTTCCAGCTCTTGTTCGCCATGCAGCGTGGTGGCGAGGTCGTAGCGGTAATCCTTGTTGTCCGGTTCCAGCTCCACGGCTTTGGACAGGCCGAGCAGGGCGAACTCACTCTGCCCGTGATGCAGCAGCCAGAGCCCCAGGGCATGTTGCAGGTAGGCGGAATCGGGTTGAGCCTTCAATTGTTTGGCCAATAGCAACCGGGCGGCTTCGCCTTGGCCCTGTTTGTCCAGCACCTCGATCTGCATCACCAGTGCCGGCAGATTGTCAGGCGCAAGGCGCAACGTGTTCTCCAGCGCCTGTTGCGCCGCCTTGAATTCGCCGTTGTGCAGATGCAGCCGGGCCAGTTGGTACTGGTTGTCCGCGCTGTCGGGCGCACTCGTGAGCACTTGCTCCCACGCGTCGATCGCCTGCTGCAACGGCCCAAAGTACAAACCAAGGTCGTCCGGCGACAGTCCCAGCAATGCGTTCACGGCGGCAAACCGCACGCTTTGTTCGCTGTCATCGAGCAACGGGCCCAACAGCAGGCTGCGCTGCCCGCTGGGGACTAAACCGCTGATGCTTTTGATCGCAGCGATGCGCACCTCGGCCGCCGGGTGTTGCAGGTCTGCGTCTGCCAGTTTCAGGGCGAGCGGGCTGGGATAATTGGGCAGTTCGGCATGCAGCCAGACACGGCGTTTGGGCGAAATGTCAGGGCGACCCAATTGCTGGTACAAAACCCGCGCTGCGCCCGGTTGCCCGGCCCGCGCCTGGGCCAGCGCTTCGCTGAAACCGCGCTTGATCGCCTCCGGCACCACGGGCGTTGTACTGCGCAGCAACAGCCACGCAAGGCCGATGGCAAACAGGACACAGAGGCTGATGATCAGGTAACGGCGGGACTGGGGCATGCAGGAATCCGGTAGCAGGCAAGCTTTTGCAAGGTTGCCAGCTTCGGTCAGGCCGGGCTGTGAGTCAAACCCTGAGGCCATTGCGCAGCGAATAGTCAGTATTTTTCCTACAAGTGCTGTCGACACTGAAACCCTGTCGAGCCGCCGAAGCAGTGACTACGCTTGCTGGAGATGACTCGATGAGCGTTCCCATGCAACCGCTGCTTCAATACTTCAAGGCAATACTCAACCCCGGGCCGGGGGTGGTGTTGTTCGCCTTGAGAACCATCGCAGCCGGGCTGTTGACGCTGTACCTGGCGTTCCTGTTCGACCTCGACCAACCCAAGTGGTCGATCATGGCGGTGGTCATCGTCAGTCAACCATTGGGCGGAATGGCCCTGGCCCGCAGTTTCGGCCAGGTCATCGGCACCACACTCGGGGCCGTCGTCGCGGTGGTGATCATGGCCATTTTCCCCCAGGCGCCGTTGCCTTTCATCGTGACCCTGGCCTTGTGGCTGGCGTTGTGTACCGCCGGCGGCACCTTGTTGCGCTACACCAGTTCTCAGGCATTTGTCTTGAGCGGCTACACGGCGGTGGTGGTGGCACTGCTGGCAGTACCTGATCAGGACGGCACGTTCCTGTTGGCCGTGACCCGCGTCACCGAAACCTTGTTGGCGGTGGCCTGCGTGTGTGTGGTCAGCCTGCTCACCGCGCGCCCGGAAACCGTGGCCCGGGACTATTTCGCCAAAATCGATCAAGTCATCAAGCTGCTGGCAACCCATGCGGCTGCGGTCATTCGTACCGAAGAAAGCGAGGCTGACTTTCACCGTCGGCAGATGCAACTGCTGGGGGAAATCAGCGCCCTCGAAGGCGTGCGCAGGCATTTGTATTTCGATGCGCCACGGTTACGCAGCGCCAATGGTCTCGTGCAGTTACTGGGCAATCAGCTCGTGTTGCTGACCTCGCGGCTGACGGCGCTGCGTCACCAGCGAGAACTGCTGACCGAGCGTTGGCAAGGGGCATTACCCGAGGAAATCCAGCGTTTGCGCGCCGAAGAGCTGGCCTTCCTCGATCAACTGGCCCTGCAAGGGCGCTCGCTGTCGAGCGAGGCGCGGCACCATTTCGCGGCGCTGCAACAACGTTTCGATGATCAAGCCTACAAGGCTGAACAACTCACCGAGACGATGCCTGCCACGTTGCGCTCCCTGGCCTGGGCACTGCGTTGGGAGCAGGCCCGGATGTTGGAGCAACTGGGACAGATGCTGGAACTGAGTGACGCAATCCAGGAAGAGCGGGCGGCCAGTAGCGTATTCCGCGGCCAGGAGAATCCGTTGCATCTGGACTATACGTTGGCGGCAATGAACGCAATCCGCGCCTTTACTGCATTGGTGGTGGCCGGGTTCATCTGGATCGAGACCGGTTGGGATGGGGCCCGGGGCGGGATGATTGTGGTGGGGATTCTCTGTTCGCTGATGGCAACTTTTCCCCGGCCATTACTGGCCAGCCAGAGCTTTGCCAGGGGGCTTGGGCTCGCGTTGGTGGTGTCGGCGCTCTACCTGTTCTTGCTGATTCCGATGATCAATGGCTTCGAGCTGCTGGCCTTGCTGCTCGCTCCGTTGCTGTATGCCGTCGCGGTGGGGCTGTCGAGCCCGCCAACCACGGGCACCGGCATCGGCCTCGGATTGACGACAATGTTGTTGCTGGGCCCGCAAAACGTCGGTGTCGGTCAAAACACCGCGATTCAGTGGTTCGAGTTTGCCGGCGCCTATATCAGCGCCGCCGCGCTCGCACTCAGTGTCTATGCCCTGATCTTCCCGTTCCGACCCGTCTTGCGGATGCGTCGGCTGTTCAATGAGAACTGCCAGCAGGTCTACGCTTTGCTGAAGACCCCGGCCACCGACGAGCAACAATTTGCGTTTGAAAGCCGCATGGTCGACCGCCTGACCATGATGTTGGGGTTGTTGCCGGCGATCAGTGACAAGCATTCCAGAGACCTGTTTGAAGTCAGCCTCGGGTGCATGGCACTGGGTGTGGCGTTGAATCAGCTCAGGCAACAGGCGCAAGGCAACACGTTGCTCAGTACCGATCAATTGAACCGTTTGCTGGCGGCGGTCCGCGAAACAGGGCGATTGATTGCCGGGCGCGCCGGGATCGACCTTGAACGGTTGCTGGAGAACCTGCATGTCCTGGGTGATGAAATGGACGACTTGCATCTGGACGTTCATGAACACCTGTGGTCGGTCTTCAGGATGCGCGTGGCGCTATTGATTGTGGTGTCGTTTCTGGAGCGATATCGCGCCTGGTTTCAACCCGCCGAACAGGAAGGAGACCCCATCCTTGCCCATTGACCTGGAAGTAGGCGGCGTCTATTTGCCGCCGATCGCGCAGGCGCTGTTGCTGGCTTTGCCGATTTTCCTGCTACTGGACTGGACCTTGCGCCGCCTCGGTGTGTTGCGGTTCGTCTGGCACGAAGCCTTGTTTGAAGGTGCGTTGTACGCCTGCGTTTGCGCGACGCTGATTCTGGTGATGGGAGCCTGATGCCTTGAAGAAGATCCTTGCCCGGCTCACAACGGTGGCGGTGGTGCTGCTGGCCTTTGTGCTCGGCTGGTTCGCCTGGGAGCATTACACCCGCGCACCCTGGACTCGCGATGCACGGGTGCGGGCTGATGTGGTGACCTTGTCCGCCGATGTCTCGGGGCGCATTGTCGCGCTGAGGGTTCAGGACAATCAGCATGTCGACAAGGGCCAGTTACTGCTGGAGATCGACCCGGCTCGCTACGTCCTCGCAGTGGAGCATGCCAAGCGTTCGGTGGAGGTTTCGAAGGCCACTCTCGGCCAATCCGAAGCAACGATTGTCGCCAGCGAAGCACTGCTGCGCCAGCGTCAGAGTGAAGAGCGCCGGCGGCGCACGCTCAAGCAACGCTTCGCGATTTCGGGCGAAGAATGGGAAAAGTCCAGCACAGAGGTGGCGGTAGCACAGGCCGAGTTGCTGCGTAACCAGGCCAACCTGGGGCTGGCGCAGGCCAATGTGCAATTGGCTGTCGCGGCCTTGACCCAGGCGGAACTGGATTTGCAGCGTACCCGGGTCGAAGCACCCGTCAGCGGTTACGTCACCAACCTGCTGACCCGACAGGGCGACTATGCCGCGGCCGGGGGCGCATTGTTGGCGTTGGTGGACAGCGATTCGTTTTATGTCAGCGGTTATTTCGAAGAAACCAAGCTGCCAAGAATCGGGGAGGGGGATCGGGTCAGGATCGAATTGATGAGCGGCGAAACCTTCGGCGGCACGGTACAAAGCATTGCCTTCGCCATCGCCGACCGCGAGAACTTGCCCGGCGGCCGTCTGCTGGCCAACATCAACCCCAGTTACACCTGGGTCAAACTGGCGCAACGGGTGCCGGTGCGGATCAGGATTGACCCCGACTATGCCGGCAAGGACAAACTGAGGGCGGGGACAACGGCCACCGTGACCGTGCAGGAAACCCGAACCTCCCAAAATCACCCCTGATCCCCCGTAGGAGCCGGCTTGCTGGCGATGGACGTTAACGATAATGCGTACTGATTGTTTCACTGCGGCGCACTTGAGACCATCGCCAGCAAGCCGGCTCCCACAATGGACCGTGTTGAGGCTGAAAATGAAGTAATCCTTAAGACCCCAAAAAAAAGCCCCGCGACCGAATGAGGCGCAGGGCTAAAAAATTGGTTGGTTGCGACCAGCCAAAAGAGCTCTATAACGTGTTACTTGCTGGCGATCGTCTCTGGTTGCCAACCGCCACCCAGGGCCTTGTAGATCGCGACGATGCCGCGATACAGATCGACTTCGGCCTGGGCCTGAGTGTCTTCCGCCGCCAGACGTTCGCGTTGGGCATCGAGCAGGACAAGGAAGTCCGCCGTGCCTTCGCGGTAGCGAATTTCAGCCAGGTCGGCTGCCGCGCGGCTTGATTCACTCTGACGAATCAGCGAAATCAGGCGTTGCTGGCGTTTGCCGTAATCACTGAAGGCGTTTTCCGATTCTTCAAGGGCCAGCAGCACTTGTTGCTCGTAGGTCGCCAAGGCGCCTTCGGCATCTGCGTCGGCACCGCGGATACGGGCTCGAACACTGCCCAGGTCAAACGCCGCCCAAGTGATACTTGGGCCCAGTGCCCAGGCGTTGGCCGCCGAGGATCCGATCTGCGAACCACGTCCGGCGGTCCAGCCGAGGAAGCCGCTGAGGCTGACCCGCGGGAACAGATCCGCCTTGGCCACGCCGATACGCGCCGTGGCCGAAGCCAGTTTGCGCTCGGCGCTGAGAACGTCCGGACGACGTTGCAGCAGTTCGCCCGGATTACCGATCGGCAGTGCCTTGGCAATCGCCGGCAAGTCTTTCGGGCTCAAGTCGACGGTCAGTTTGTCCGGACGTTCACCCAACAAGGTGGCGATACGGTTTTTCTGCCGAACCTGTTCGGCCTGCAATTGCGGCACGCTGGCTTCGACAGACGCCAGGCGTGCATCGGCGCGGACCACATCGAGCTGATCGCCGACGCCGGCATCGCGCAGGCTTTCGGTGATCTTGCGCGACTCCTGCTGGTTGTTCAGGTTGGCCAGGGCAATTTTTTCCCGCAGTTGCGCACCGCGCAGCTGACCGTAGGCGTCCACCAGTTCGGCAATCATGGTGACTTGCAGCTGGTACAGATCCGCTTCGGCCGCTTGCTGCTCGGCGTCGCTGGATTCCAGGTTGCGCTGGATGCGACCAAACAGGTCCAGTTCCCAGGCCATGTCCAGACCCAGGTCATAGCGTTCGCTATTGACCCGTTTGGTGGTCTGGCCCGGAATCTGGCCTTTGCCCAGATCACTGCTGACGCGGCTGGTGATGGTCGGCATGGCGTCATTGCTGGCGTCATCGCGGATTGCCCGGGCCGCTTTCCAGCGAGCGAAGGCGACGCGCAAGTCACGGTTGCCTTGCAGCGATTGCGTCACCAACTGGTTGAGGGTCGGGTCTTCAAACTGCTGCCACCAGATGCCTTCGAAACGCGAGCGGTCGAAGTTTTTCTGACCGGCAGCGCCATCGGTGGCGGTGGTGATGTTCGCCGGTTCGGTGGCCGGGGTCTTGTAGTCCGGGCCGACGGCACAGGCACTCAGGGCCAGTACCAGCAGGCTCGGCAGGAAGGCTTTCAGGCTCATTGTTGCGCCTCCAGTTTCAGGGCCTTGGCCGCTTTGCGTTGTTCACCGCGCTCCACAAAGTTACGAATCAACACGTAGAACACTGGCGTCAGCAACAGACCGAAGAAGGTCACCCCGAGCATCCCGGAGAACACGGCCACACCCATGGCGTGACGCATTTCGGCACCGGCACCGCTGGAGAACACCAGTGGCACCACACCCATGATGAACGCGAAAGAGGTCATCAGGATCGGCCGCAGACGCAGGCGGCAAGCTTCAAGCACCGCAGCCAGCGGGTTCATGCCTTCTTCCTGTTTGTCCTTGGCAAACTCGACGATCAGAATCGCGTTCTTACAGGCAAGTCCCACCAGTACGATCAAGCCGATCTGGGTGAAGATGTTGTTGTCGCCTCCCGAAGCAATCACACCGGTGATGGCCGACAGCAGGGTCATCGGTACGATCAGGATTACCGCCAGTGGCAGGCTCCAGCTTTCGTACTGCGCCGCGAGTACCAGGAACGCCAGCAATACGCAGAGCGGGAACACGAACAGTGCGGTGTTGCCGGACAGAATCTGCTGGTAAGTCAGGTCGGTCCATTCGTAGGTCATGCCGTTCGGAAGTTCTTCCTTGAGCAGTTTCTCGATGGCTTTTTCGGCCTGGCCGGAGCTGTAGCCTGGGGCTGCCGCACCGTTGATTTCAGCGGTGATGAAGCCGTTGTAGTGCATCACGCGGTCCGGGCCCGAGGTGTCGCTGACCTTGATGAAGGTCGCCAGCGGGATCATCTCGCCTTTGTTGTTACGCACTTTCAGCTGACCGATCTGGTCCGGTTCGAGGCGGAACTGCTGCTCGGCCTGGACGTTGACCTGATAGGTACGGCCGAAGCGGTTGAAGTCGTTGGCATACAGCGAACCCAAGTAGATCTGCAGGGTGTCGAAGATGTCGCTGACGGCCACGCCGTGAGTCTTGGCTTTTTCCCGGTCGATTGCAGCATCGACTTGCGGCACGTTCACCGTGTAGCTGGTGAACAGGCCTGCCAGTTCCGGCACACCGTGGCTCTTGGTGATGATGTTCATGGTTTCTTTGTACAGCTCGTCGTAGCCCAGGTTGCCCCGGTCTTCGATCTGCAGGCGGAAACCACCGATGGTGCCCAGGCCTTGTACCGGCGGCGGCGGGAAGATCGCCATGTAGGCTTCCTGAATCCCGGCGAACTGGCCGTTCAATGCACCGGCAATCGCACCGGCGGACATGCTCGGGTCTTTACGCTCGTCGAACGGTTTCAGGGTCACGAACACGATGCCGGCGTTAGGGCTGTTGGTGAAACCGTTGATCGACAGGCCCGGGAACGCTACCGCACTTTCCACGCCAGGCTGTTTCAGGGCCAGGTCGGACATGCGTTTGATCACGTCTTCGGTACGGTCCAGGCTCGATGCGTCCGGCAATTGCGCGAAGGCCACCAGGTATTGCTTGTCCTGGCCAGGTACGAAACCGGTCGGGGTGCTGGAGAAACCGAAGAACGTCAGTACCATCAAGCCCGCATACAACAGCAGGGCAATACCGCTGCTGCGGATAACCCGGCCGACGGTGCCGACATAACTGTGGCTGGCCTTGTCGAAGAAGCGGTTGAACGGACGGAACAACCAGCCACCGAAGATCTTGTCCAGCACCTTGGAGAAACGGTCTTTCGGCGCGTCATGGCTTTTGAGCAACGCGGCGGCCAATGCCGGCGACAGGGTCAGCGAGTTGAAGGCCGAGATCACTGTCGAGATCGCGATGGTCAGGGCGAACTGTTTGTAGAACTGCCCGGTCAACCCGGAGATGAACGCCGCCGGGATAAACACCGCACACAGCACCAGCGCCGTGGCGATGATCGGGCCCGTTACTTCACGCATGGCGCGCTTGGTCGCTTCGACCGGCGTCAGCCCGAGTCCGATGTTTCGCTCGACGTTTTCCACCACCACGATGGCGTCGTCCACCACGATACCGATGGCCAATACCAGGCCGAACAGTGACAAGGCGTTCAGCGAGAAGCCGAACAAGTGCATCACCGCAAACGTACCGATCAACGAAACCGGAACCGCCACCAGCGGAATGATCGAGGCACGCCAGGTTTGCAGGAACAGGATCACGACAAGAACCACGAGGATCAGTGCTTCGAAGAGGGTGTGAACCACCGCTTCGATGGAACCGCGCACGAAGATCGTCGGGTCATAGACGATGCTGAAGTCCATGCCTTCCGGGAAGCTCTTCTTCAGCTCCGCCATCTTGTCGCGCACTTCGTTGGAGATTTCGATCGCGTTGGAACCAGGACGCTGGAAGATCGGGATCGCCACCGCCGGCTGGTTGTTCAGCAAGGAACGCAGGGCGTATTGGCTGGAACCCAGCTCGACGCGCGCGATGTCTTTCAGACGGGTGATTTCACCGTTGTCGCCGGAGCGAATGATGATGTTCTCGAACTCTTCTTCCGAAACCAGACGACCCTGAGTGTTGACCGACAGCTGGAACGCGGTGGCATTCGGCGCAGGCGGAGCACCCAAGGCACCGGCAGCAACTTGACGGTTTTGTTCGCGGATCGCGGTTACGACATCGGTCGCGGTCAGATTGCGCGAAGCGGTCTTGTTCGGATCGAGCCATACCCGCAGCGAGTAGTCGCCCATACCAAACAGCTGCACATCACCGACACCGCCCAGACGCGCCAGCTCATCCTTGATGTTGAGCAAGGCGTAGTTGGACAGGTAGAGCATGTCGTAGCGTTTGTCCGGCGAGGTCAAGTGCACGACCATGGTCAGGTCGGGCGATGCCTTGTCCACGGTGATACCAATGCGCGTCACTTCTTCTGGAAGTTTCGGCTCGGTCCGGGTCACGCGGTTCTGCACCTGCACCTGGGCGTTGTCCAGGTCGGTGCCCAGCGCGAAGGTGATGGTCAGGGTGATCTTGCCGTCAGCGGTGGACTGCGAGGACATGTACAACATGTTCTCGACGCCGGTGATGGCTTGCTCCAGAGGAGCGGCCACGGTTTCACCGATGACTTTTGGGTTGGCGCCCGGGAAGTTGGCACGGACCACAACGGTCGGCGGCACGACTTCCGGGTATTCGCTGATCGGCAACTGGAACAGCGAGATGGCACCGGCGATCAGGATCAGCAGCGACAGCACCGCTGCAAAGATCGGCCGTGAAATGAAGAATTGGGAAAAATTCATCGGAGTCGTTATCCCTTAACCGCGTGGGGTTGCAGCAGCCAGTTTCACAACCGAACCCGGCGCGACCTTGGCAGGTGCGACTTGGGGCAGGTTGCTGGCTTCCAGCGCTTGTCGTTGTTGTGCGAGTGCCGCGAGGGTTTGCTCGCTGGCCATCGGGATCACTTCAGGGGTGACTGGCGACCCGGGACGTACCCGTTGCAGGCCCTTGACGATGATCGTGTCGTCCTTGTTCAGGCCGTTGCGCACGATGCGCAGCCCTTCGATTTTCGGACCCAGCTCGACCGCGCGGTAGGCGGTTTTGTTGTCGGCATCCATCACCAGCACGAACTTTTTACCGAGGTCGGTACCGACCGCTTCATCGTTGATCAAAACGGCGGAGTAGGTGCCGCTGCCGACCAGTTTCAGACGCGCATAAAGGCCCGGGGTGTAAGCGCCGTCGCTGTTGTCGAACACGGCGCGGCCACGGATGGTGCCGGTTTTCGGGTTGACCTGGTTGTCGACGAAGTTCATCACGCCCTGGTGCGGGTTGCCGTCTTCGTTGGACAGGCCGAGGTAAACGGGAGTGGTTGCACCACGTTTGCCCTGGCGAGCGAGTTGGGTGTATTTGAGGAACACACGCTCGTCAGCGTCGAAGTAGGCGTAGACCTTGTCGGTAGACACGACGCTGGTCAGCGCAGTGGTATCGGCGGTCACCAGGTTGCCGGCGGTGATTTCGGCACGGCTGACACGGCCGCTGATCGGTGCGGTGACGCGGGTGAAGCTCAGGTTCAGTTTCGCCAGGTCCAGTTGTGCCTGAAGGGCACCGACTGCAGCGCGGGCTTCTTGTGCAGCACTCGTGCGCGAATCGGCCAGCTCGGCGGAAATCGCATTGCTGGTACGCAGACGCTCACCGCGCTGGGCTTCGTTTTCGCTGCGGGTCGCATTGGCGCGCGACTGAGCGACCAGCGCTTCGAGACGGCGGACCTCGGCCTGGAAGGGACGCGGGTCGATCTGGAACAGCAAGTCGCCTTTCTTGACCAGTGCGCCTTCGGTGAAGGCAACGTCATCGATCTGACCGGAGACCCGTGGACGAATCTCTACCGTTTCCGGCGCTTCAAGGCGCCCGGTGAATTCGTCCCACTCATTGACCGGTTGTTCCAGCACCTTGGCGACACTGACTTTCGCCGCAGGCATGGTCGCGGCAGACTCCGGAGCCTTGCCGCAAGCGCTCATCACCACTACGGCCAGCAGGGCCAACGGGAAGCGCAAATGTTTGAGTGACTGTTCCATGGATGCATCCGCCAATGTATTGAGATGGGCGGATGATGCTCGGCGGGTTGGTGTCGCACGAATCGAATGAAGCGAAGGTAACTATCATTCGGAATGATATAAGCGCCGGGCGAGCTCTCTAGCATGCACCTCGGGCTGGAACGCGATCAATGTGTTTGACGGCAATTCTGTGTTGCGGGGAATGCAAGGAATCGGCATGGGACCGACTTGCCCGCGAAGAGGCCAGATTGTCCGGATCGTTGTGAGCACAAACGACAAGGCGTTGAGAAAGAGCGCTCCTTTTTACACCGATCTTAAAAGTCCACCTCTTCAATTTCCGATCCGATACACCGGTCGAATATCGTGGCCAGCGGCTTGTCATCACCAAAGTAAGAGGCAATACACGCGTCGATCCATTCCTGACGATCAGCCATCCCCCAATCAATCGAATAGCCAGCATTGAAGATGATGCATTCGAACAGGAAGCGTTAGGTCCGGCCATTACCTTCTCTGAAGGGATGCGCAACGTTCAGGGTGCCGTAGGATTCTGCGATAGATGAGACGAGCAGGTCGCGGGGGTATCCCTCGAACCAACCCGTTTTGGCAATTCTTGAAAACTCCTTTTCTACTTCCGTTTCAATAAACTCGGGACTACAGAACCTTGTGGCGCCTTTGCTGATCCCTAGCGTCCGGATTTCGCCAGCCCAGCTATAAACTTCATCAAACAAGGAGTGGTGCACTTGTTTCAAGGTGTCGAGGCTGTAGGGCGGCGGGATGAACTCCATCCGCGCCGAAGCAATCTCATTGAGGTAGCGTTCAGCTTCCTCGAGGTCGTCGGCATCACGCAGGTCAAGCAGATTTATCAGGACATCCGTATCCGGATAGCAATCCGGGGCTTGATCGGTACCGTACTTGTCGTCGCTCAAGCTTTGACATGCCGGACGGCTTTGAGAGCCGCCTCTCGAGTGGGTAGAGTGATCTCGCCGTCGCCAGGAGACGGCACGAAGCCTTCCAAGCGCAGACTGGCTGCGAAGTTGGCTTTACGGTGCTTGGCGAACCAGGCTTTCTTGGTCTGCAAACTCAGCTTTTCCATATTCGGCGTCCTGATATCGATGTTTGGCAATTATAGCTGACCGAATCCCTTGATAGGGGTTGATGGTCCAGTATCACATTGCCCCGATTACACCAGACTATCCGGATCCCCGAAGAACATTTTGACTTGGCTCTAGAACAGTGATTTCAGGCAGAAAAATTTCAAATATGCCCCCAGTTTTGCCCCCAGTTGATCTTCAGGCTCTGTTGAAGGAGGCTGTAGATATCGTCCTTGTAGCGCGCGTGTCGTAAGTCCTTCACTCCCAATGCCGACTTGATTAGCCGGAAGTCCGGAGGGGTAGGCTTTGTGATCTCAGAAGACTCGTGGAAATCTGAGCCGCACCGATCTGCGACCTGAGGAGTACCAGCCGTGAGGTGATCTAGGCGCGCATTGACTTCGAACCAAGCGTGGCCTCGCCCCACGTGTATCCTGGCGGTGAGGTTGCTATCACGAAGGGCTCGCGGCAGGTCTGGCAGCGGAGGAGATTGAGCGTCTGAAGGCAAAAGCCGAAATGCTGTTCCAGGCTGTCTCGGATTACAAACTCAGAGTGATGGGGTTGCCGTCTCCTACACTGCAATGACCGGCACGAGCGACACTGGAAGCTCCTTCTTACCCTCTACGCAGCGCTAAGTCCTGACAGTAATCATTGGCGCTGCCCAGCAACCAGGAGTGGACGGCATGTTGGTGAAGCTTGACCTGAATACAAATGACCTCGAAACCCTGCTCAGGCAAGCGCGAGGATTTCACCCCGAAATGGATGATGCGCGAGAGAAGCAGCGTCTCACAGACGCTCTCGACCAGCTGGCCGACGCTCTGGAAATGGCAATGGGTCAGTCACAGCTATAAAAAGCCATCTACACGGCATTGCAAGGCATGGCAATATGCCTCTATCGAGCTGGGCTGGTTAATCAGTCCAATCTCCAGACGCGCTTGATGGCGCCTGCGACCACGCACCCTGCATTCGAATTCATGTTGATGTTTATAAGGACTTAAATGGACTTTTACGTTGTTGGTCGAGATGATCGATTTCCCTCGACCGCCAGAAACTGCGCATATTTAAAATATGACCGATGGAACGACTATGATTTCGTGACGATGTTTTACGTCATCATCTACGACCAAAGCGGCGTCGAGCATGACTTAGGGAATGTGAAGATCGGTTTTCGCGGGCAGACCAAAGACACCAGTACCATGTCGAAGCTGCAGCGTCACTTTCCTGAACTGTCGGATGAGTTCTTTTCTCTTGGCAATAACGTTGAGTACTACAACAAGCTTGCCAACAGCGTACCTGAGCCGCTCGCAAAAGAGTACGTAGCGGGCATGAGAGATCTCGCGGCAAACCCTGAATTGCTTGAAAGCGTGATCGATGAGGAAGTTCTTTCTATATCACTGCTGCGAGACGTGAGTCTGCCGAGCATCAAGCAGCAATTCGTGCGCGTCTTGAGCGGTGGTGCGGTACGTACGAACTATGACTTCATTTATGAGAAATCAGGAGGGGAGGATACGGCAGGCATTGAGCTGAAATTCAGTGTGGAAGCCGACTCGGCACCTTCCAGCAATGTCCATGCACTCATTGGGCGAAATGGCATTGGTAAAACAACGATTCTCAACGGGATCGTAAAGGCAGCTCTCGGCCAGGGGAGTAATCAAGATAGGCTGTACCATACTGGGCAGTGGCACATGGAGCGTATTCCCATCACGCGTGAATATTTCAGCAGCGTCGTCTCTGTGTCCTTTAGTGCCTTCGACCCATTCAGTCCGCCGCCAGATCAACCTGACCCATCAAAGGGCACATGCTTTTATTACGTGGGCTTGAAACGACCCACTGAGCATGGTTACGAACTGAAGGGATCTTCGGAGCTTAAAAGCGAATATGTAAAGGCACTGCAAGCGTGCTTCAGAGATGATTATAAAAGGCGCATGTGGGAAAAAGCCGTAAAGAGCCTGCAGTCGGATGACAATTTTGCCCAGATGGAAATGCTGACCCAGGTGGAGCTGTCGAGTGCCAAGTACATTGATGCAGCCGAATTGCTTTTTTCCACGCTCAGCTCGGGGCATGCCATCGTCCTCCTGACCATTGCCAAGTTGGTTGAGCGGGTAGAGGAAAAAACACTGGTTCTGCTGGACGAGCCCGAAAGCCACCTTCATCCGCCTTTGCTGTCCGCTTTCATCAGGGCCCTGAACGATTTGATGCTCGATCGCAATGGCGTGGCAATCATTGCCACACATTCGCCCGTCGTGCTTCAGGAAATTCCGTCCTCCTGTGCCTGGAAAGTCAATCGAAAGGGGCTCTCTGCCGCCGCCAAACGCCCGCAAATTGAGACATTTGGAGAAAATGTTGGCGTACTGACGCGCGAAGTCTTCGGCTTGGAAGTTCAGCTGTCCGGTTTTCACACCATTCTTCAGGCTGCGGTAGACGAAGGCGAGACGTTTGACAAAATTCTTCGGAAATTTGATGGGAGATTAGGCTTCGAGGCCCAAGCTATCCTGCGAGCGCTTATTGCAGACCGTGACTCGAAGGCGAACGACAGTCATTCGAAGGCGACCCCATGAAGAGAATGAATATTCAGGACTACGAGCCTGACTTCTCCTTCCGCCAATGTGTATCGGCAATTAACGAAGTATCTGACAGAGATCGGATGCTGAGCGAGATAGAATTTTTCAAGACCGCGGCGCTGGCTTACCTTGAGCATGCAAAAGCAGGCTCAGCCTGTACGATTCCTCCTTTACGAACAGCGAGAGGGGAGGATCCAATTGTCGTCGCTGACATAAAAAAGTCCGAGCTTGTCAAACTGTATGAATACTACATGGTGAAACGAGAGCCTGGACGCTCCCTTTATAACGCCATTCTAGTATCTGCTCATGATGTTTGCCCTCTTTGTGGGCTGGCTACGGATGTTAAGACACTCGATCATTATCTGCCAAAGGCAAACTACCCGCAGCTTTCCGTGCTGCCTTACAATCTCGTGCCTGCCTGTAGGGACTGCAATACTGATAAGGGCAATCCGATCATCACCGATCCTGCGCAACAGCATATCCACCCTTATTACGATCAGGCGTGCTTCCACGAGGACACATGGATCAAAGCCGAGGTCACTCACGAAACGCCCTGCGCTATTCAGTATAAAGTGTGCCCGCCTGATGAGTGGCTGGAGGTGAATAAAAAGCGAGCTTCGAATCACTTCGATTTTTTCAACATCGCGCGGCGTTATCGGGTGCGCGCTGCCGAAGACTTGGGAACCCTGGTTGATCAGCGAAGAGGCCATATGAAAAACCTGGCGCCTGAGGTGTTCCGTGAACAACTGCGTTCCGTTGCGCAAAGCCAAAGCCTACCCGCTAATCATTGGAGAAAGGTTATGTATAGGGCTTTGGTGGATGATGAATGGTTCTGCAGTGCTGAGTTATGAATCGAGCCGTAGTTATCGCAGCAGGACTGATGGCCCGGGAGCGTAAGCTTTGACCACCAAGGTGGTCGTGAACAAGTGAATGAGTGGCAGGGCGCCAAGCCAGCACTCGATGCTTTTGTCCAGTTTGAGTTGAGGCGCCTACCACTTGGTACCGCGCCGCAACTCATGACGGACGCACATGAGTCGGAGGACGATGGAGCATCCACCGTCTTTTCAGAGCAGGTCTGCATGTCAACCTGCGGGCGATACTAGACCGCAGTTGACTCTGAAAATCCTGGGGCAAGCAGTGCGTTATCCACGCCTACAAGCACCTCATGATTCCTGAGCCACAGTCGGTACTCTGGGCCTCTGAGGCTGTGATCAGGTGAGCAGTCAACACTCCACTGGCGCAGGGTGTAGCCGGCAGTCAGCGCTTGAACAGTCATCCTCAGCACGCCCTCCTGCATCTCGTAGTCCAAGTGAGTTACTTCAGGTCGAGGTTGGTCAGGATGATGCACCATTTCCAGCGTCACCTGATGGTTCCATTGGTTATCGGATTCCCGCGTTTCATAGTCCAGTGGCACGTCGTTATCGAGAATCCGCGGCTCGATGATCCGGGTGACAACAAAGTCCCGGAACTCTTGCGTTTTTCGATCAAAGCCACGTACATGCCATCGCAGCCCGTTGTCTACCAGCACATGCGGCACAATTACGCGGTCGCTTGCACCGCTTAAAGACTCGTAACGGATGAGTATGGGCTGCCGTTGAAAGATGGCCCGCGTCACTACGCCCAGCGTTTCAAGGCTTGGATTACCCAGGCGTGCGGGCTGCAGAGCAGGCACCCCTGCGGCCCACACACCAGGAAAACCGTCCGCAAACCCCTGAGACAGCCAAGTCATTACCCGTTGCGAGCTGAAGCTGTACATGGGCTTGAAGCTCGGGGTTATGAAAAAGGTCTTGGCGCTGACGTCGTAGCTCAAGTTGCCTGGATTCAAGCTGGTATACAGGGCCAGATCCCGGGTCGCTGACGCAGCCTTTATCTGGAAACGCCTCACCAGCATCTGCCGTCGCACTTCCCCTAGAAACCACAGGTTCAGCTCGATGTAGGCAAGGCGCTCCTGCTGCGCCTGCGAGTGATCTGCAATGTCTTTGGTCATCAAATCGTCTACGTTCTATTTTCTGGTTGCGATGCTTAGAGGCATAAAGCTAGTATCCGTCATACCACCTCATAATGATTCGGTTCTGGCTTGGCCGGTGCCGACGGCTCGACAAGGAATTCGTGGGCTGAATATGAACGACCTTTCTAACATGGCAGAGCCTCCTGACACGAGGAATGGTGACCTGGTCGATCTGACAGCCCACCAACGCAACTTGCTGCTCTTGCGCCCGATTTTGCGCCTTGACGTCAATAAGTCGATGCACCGCGGTGACGATGATTCCAAGGTGTTGGAGGGGCTGGATACCAATTACCTCTGCCTTGCCTCGCTTTTTTACATGATGGAAGGTGCTGCAATTAATCAGGGGTACACCCTCACCGAGGTACGTGAGCACTTGATGGTCACCGCCGGCAGTATGCGCGCCGAGCTCAGCGAGCCCGCCAGATTGCGTGTGGCGGAAGTCGTGCTGGATACGTTGGCCAAGGGACTGTCATCGCGACGTTCCTCTACATGCTGGTCAGTCATATGCGTGTGAGCACACAGACACAAGCAAAACGCGGCGGTGGCGGGCCCTTGCTTCTGGACAACCCCTTCGCAAACGTTCAGACCAGAGCCCTCATCGATGCGCAGAGAAAGCTGGCAACCAGCCTCGGTATCCAGCTGATCTGCTTTACCGCCAATGCGGATGCCAACATCCTCGAAGGGTTCAGGCGGATCATCCGGCTTCGTAAGGCCGGCGTTAATAGCAAGACAAAACGCACGCATATCGAGATGGCCAGGGCGACCTTTGCTGAGGCGGCGGTATAACCATGAGCGCTGCATTTTTGAAAACGCTTAGGCTGGAAGCAGGGAAGCGCGTGACGCTACCGACGCTCAGAACCCTCTGGCTTGCAGCTTATCCGGAGCAGGTCGAGACGCCGAACCGGGATGCTCAATTGCTCGAAGCGTTGCGGCTAGGAGAGTCGGAGGGTTTGCTGAAACTACCCGGCGCGGGGGGCTTCGAAAAGCTTGGCCACCCTCCAATGCCCAAGGCCATTACCTTGTTGCGAGAAGAAAAGCAGAAGTCAACATTCGACTACAACAGCGTTTCATGGCTGCCGGAGATTGGGTTCTGGCCTAGCCTGTCACTGAGCGAGCAAGCAACAGCTTTTATGGTTAACGAGTGGCTGATCAAGCGCCGCGGTCGATTCCTGCAGGTGCCGTTGCGTGAGCGGTCGCTGGAAATTTTCGGGGATGAGAAATTTCTCGACGCCCGGGTGCGCAATGGAGCGCTCTTTGGTGGTCGCATGCCCTTAAGTGTCATCGGAGCGATGCGGGTTGAGCACCCGCTTGCTTACCGACCTTCAGACGCCGTTGGAGCACCTGTGCTCGTGGTCGAAAACCACCACACGTTCTGGAGCCTGGGAGAGTGGAACGAGCAGGCCAAGCGCTACAGCGCCATCGTCTATGGTGGTGGAAATACGATTTGCGCGTCCGGTCTGGCTTTGCTGGAGGTCATGAGAGAGAGAGATGCCCAAAGTGCAGAGTACTTCGGTGACATCGATCCTGAAGGCCTGAATATTCCCTTAAAATTCAATCGGTTGCATCAACTTCAATTGACGCCGAGCATTGGCTTTTACCGCCTATTGCTAGAAGTGGGGCGGCGCCGGGATTCTGTGTCACTGAACGCTGAACACCGACATTTAGTGAAATCTTGGTTGCCGGATTTCGCTGGGCAGATAACTGAGCTCTGGGAGGAGGGGTACTGGTTACCTCAAGAAGGTGTAGGGCTGGAACAACTGATGGAAAGCTGATACTCAACGCCAACGCGTAACGCTGGAAATAACGTAATGAAGGTTCTAGGACGGGGAATCCGAGACTCGACCTCAGCCATTGTTTCGCTATCCTCCCGGATCGCAAATGATAGGGAACCTCGCTGTGAACATTGCTGATCTCATTGACAACGGGTGAGTTTTCGATGAAGGAGACTGTTGGACCTTAGGCTGGGGGCATCCTTTTCAAACCATCCAAAGCATGCCCTCAGATGTGCCCCCAATGTAGCAATCCACCGGAAGTGAATGGAACTCCATGGTTTGTGGAAAGGCAGAAATGATCAGCCGAACAGCCTGCCAGACGACGTCTAAAGACTCTCAGGATCCCCAAAGAACATCTGAATCCGCGACCTCAACCAACGCTCACCCGGGTCATTGTCCTGCGAGCCACGCCACGCCATGTGCAATTCAAAACTGCGCACCGGCAACGGCGGATCTTCCGCCCGCACACCGCCTGCTGCCGTCAACGCGTCAGCCGTGTAATCCGGCACCGTCGCGACGATATCCGTCCCGCTGAGGAGCGTGCTGAGTCCGTTGAACTGCGGCACCGCGAGTACCACGTGACGTTTGCGCCCGAGCTTTTCCAGTTCCTCGTCGATAAAGCCGCTCAAGTCACCGGCGAACGACACCAGCGCATGGGGGCGGGCGCAGAAATCATCCAGGCTCAACGGGCCCGGCACTGTATCGGCACGCAACAGTTTGGGCATGCTGCGGCGCAGCACTTTACGCTTGGCGTTGGCCGGCAAGTCGGCGGTGTAGCTGACGCCGATTGAAATCTCGCCCGAGGCCAGCAGGCTTGGCATCAGGATGTAGTTGGCCCGCCGCACCACCAGCACAATCCCGGGCGATTCGGCGCGCAGGCGCTTGAGCAGCATTGGCAGCAACGCGAACTCGACATCGTCCGACAGGCCGATGCGGAACACCGCCGTACTGGTCGCCGGGTCGAACTCTGCTGCGCGGCTGACAGCCGTGGAAATCGAATCCAGGGCCGGGGAGAGCAGGGCGAAGATCTCCACCGCCCGCGCGGACGGTTCCATGCTGCGCCCGGTTCGCACGAACAATGGATCATCGAACAGCCCGCGCAGGCGCGAGAGCGCCGCACTGATCGCCGGCTGACCGAGGAACAATTTCTCCGCAGCGCGGGTCACACTGCGTTCGTGCATCAGTGTTTCGAAAACGATCAACAGGTTCAGGTCGACACGACGCAGGTCATTACGATTCATCTGGAGTCCTGGCAGAGTCATCAAGCTTGACGGGAGCAGCCATATGAGAACAATGGCCGGCATGAATATTACGGGGAAAGGCTGCTACTCTGCACCGAGTAATTCAGTTTTCCTACAAAGGCTGCTTCGGTTTCTTACGACATTTGAAGATGTCGCCGGCGCTGCGGAATCAATGACAGGCATGTCGACTATTAATAGCCACTGATAGTCTTGGGTAGAAAGCCCAGATAGAGTTCAGGGCATTAGAGGTTTCTTTGACGAGGTTTGCGATGTCCCGCACGATCCGTTTTCACAAGTTTGGTCCAGCCGAGGTGCTCAAATGCGAAGAGCATGCGGCCGCTCTCCCTGCACCGGGCGAAGTGCAGGTGCGCGTCGAGGCGATTGGCATCAGCTGGTACGACATACTCTGGCGCCAGAACCTGGCGTCCTCCCATGCTCGCTTGCCTTCAGGCCTTGGTCATGAAATGTCCGGCGTCGTGACGGCGGTTGGCGATGGCGTCGATGACCTGGCAGTTGGCGACAAGGTCGCCAGTTTCCCGGCTGAAAGTCCGAACGACTATCCCGTCTATGGCGAGCAAATCGTTCTGCCGCGCTCGGCACTGACCCGTTATCCGGACGTGCTGAGCCCGATTGAAGCGGCGGTGCATTACACGCCGCTGTTGATTGCTTACTTTGGTTATGCCGATCTGGCACGGGTCAAGCCTGGGCAATTTGCCCTGGTGACTGACGCGAGCCACTGCGCCGGGCCTTCATTCGTCCAATTGGGTAAAGCCTTGGGTGTACGGGTGATTGCCGCCACGAAAACGGCCGAAGAGCGTGAATACCTGCTGTCGCTGGGTGCCGAGAAAGTCATCGTCACCGAGGAAGAAGATCTGCTCATGCGGATCAACAAGATCACCGATAACCGCGGTGTCGATGTGGTGTTCGATGGCCTGGGCGGCCCGCAGATGTCGCTGCTCGGCGATGTGCTCGCGCCTCGCGGCAGCCTGGTGCTGTATGGCCTGCAAGGGGGTAACCAGACGCCATTCCCGGCCTGCGCAGCGTTCCAGAAGAACATTCAGTTCTTTGTACACTGCATCGGCAATTTCACCGGCAAGCCGGAGTTGGGCATCATTCAGGATCAGGTTGCACTGCAACGAGCCTTGCGCGACATCAACCAGATGACCGCCGATCGTGTACTGCTGCCGCTCAAGACTCGGGTCTTCCCGTTTTCCGAGTTTGTCGAAGCACACCGCTACATGGATGAATGCCCATGCCGCGAGCGGGTCGCCCTTCAGGTCGAACCTGCGTAACAGCCCCTGAAAAAGTCCGTGCCTGCACGGACTTTTTTATTGCCCCTCGCAAAACATTGAGACGTCTCATCGATCTGTCGATGGGTCAGTTCAGCAACTGAACTGGTTTTTGCTCTCGATCTGTATCTTCTAATCAGCATCTAAGCCTTGATAATTGAATGATTACTTTCATCTCAAGGAATGAGTCATGTCTGGGTGTCAGGCTGATACTTTTCAATGCACATTGTTAATAGATATCCGACCAACAGTAATTCTTTGCGCAGCTTTCAAAAAGACATGTGCGGCTTCTATCTTTATTTCTTGTACTACCTATATGTGGGACGTTGTCGGACATTTCCTAGGATGTTTTGTTAAGTCGCCAGATGCCGGTGGTACGGGGCTTTTGTGCCATCCGGCTTCGGCGCATGCAGCGTCGGCGATCAACTATTTCAAATAATTACCAAAAGTATAAGTGCTAGCCTTTGACAATAATGTCCAGCACTTCATCCGTGTCAGACAATCCGCTGTGCAGTGCATATCGCTGTTTATGCAGTACTGAACTTACGAGCATCAGGTAAATAAAGATGACCCATATCCATGATCAGGCGATGAACTATGTCTATCAGCAAATGCTGCAACGCTTGCTGAGTTTTTTCTCTCGGGCCGAACGCACGGCATTGCAACTGATGATCCAGCGTCTGGTGGTCGCCGCGGGGGGCATGGAGCGCATTGGCGATTACAAGGTGCTGGCGATCCAGTCCGGCTCGCGGGACAGTTGCTACACCCTGGCGCTGCTGCGCGCCGCACAACTGAGCATTGCCGGTCGGGCGCCAGCCACGTTCCAGTTGCGCGTAGCCTCCCTGCGAATGAACGGTGCCAGCTCGATGGCCCAGGAAAACATCCATCGCAGCTACAGTTCGTTGTTTCTCTACGACGATCCACGGGTCGAAGTGCTGATGGTGGATAACCGCGAAGTGTTGCCGTTCAGCCACCCGGCACCGATCTCCGATGCCGGTCGAGAAGCCAATCGGCTCAATGTGCTGATGGTGGGCCACCGTCGAACCTGGAACGGGCCAATCGATCTGTGGGACGACGGCTATCTGGCGACCGGCGAGTTCTATGGGCAGATCGCGCGTTGGGACGGTGGCGTCGATGCCTTGGTCAGCAGTGACACGTCACGTCAGCAAAAGCAGTTTCTCGAAGGCTTGAAGCGGGCGGCGGCCAAGGCCGGGCTCAAGACCTCAAGTCCGGTTGAAACAGGCTTCGATGAACTGTTCGCCTTGCTCGATGAGATCGGCAGTGACTGCTATCGCGCGTTTTATGCCGAACAGGGGCAGGCGGCATGGCGGCCGGCCGAGCGCTTCGAGGCCTGTCGCCGTACCACGTTCATCGACATTCAAGACATGCTGGTCAGCAACCTCGAAGAGCGCTGGCCGCTGCTCACCGAATTTCTCGGTTTTCAACCTGACGAACTGGCGGCTCAGATCAGCGACAACGAATTCGTCAGCCTTTCGATATCCGCACACGTGCGAGGGCTGCAAGCGTGCTTTGTGCACGGTCGCAGCTATGAGGCGGGTGTCGCCGAATACTTGCAACGGGCGTTGGTGATGATGCGCCGCAAGCGACTGCCGGAGCGTTTGTGCGAGCAGGCAGTGGCGGTCTTCGGTAACCCGGCGAGGCTGTCCGAGCAGCGTGGGCTGGCCGCGGCCGAGGCGCAAAAAAACCTCGGTTTGACCGAGGCTCAGCTGGTGTGCCTGCTCTTCGCACCCTTTGTCGAAAACGGTGCTGCCCTTGAGCGCTTTCTGCGTCAGTGTCATCCCGGAATGCTGGTGGCGATGCCTGATTTGCACCGGGCAATGCAGGGCAATCCGGTGTCGGAGCAGATTCTGCAATGGATGGTCGACGTCAGCGGGCTGCCCGTCGGCCTGCTCGGCACACTTTACCGGATGGGGCCGGTGCCAGGGGCCGAGGGCAGGGTGGCTGACCCGGATGCTGATGGCGTGGACCTGCCATCGGAAGGCGCCAACTTTGGCGATGATGCCGCGGTGGCGGGTGAAGGGTCAGCGGGACATTGAAAGGACCACGCGAGACTGACTTTGCTTATCAGGCGGTGTACCGATACCTGACGCACCTGATCAATGAGCCAGTCAGCGACACGCACGTGCGCCTGCCGTCGTTGCGTCAGTTGGCGGATCGTTTGAGCGTGTCGATCTCGACGATTCAGTACGCGTATTCGTTGCTGGAGAAAGAAGGGCGCGTGTATTCGGTCGCCAAATCCGGCTATTACGCGTTGCCGGTGTCCGCCATCAATGCGCCCGGCAATGGCAATGACCTGCTCGAAAGCGTTTATTTCAGTGCCAGGTGCCCGGGCATGCTGGTGTTGAGCGCCGACGAACCGGCATTGTTGCAGCCCCTCGACAGTCCGTTATTGCTGCTGGAACGGGAACTGCTGCGCCAGTATCCGCGCCAGCCGCAACCGCCTTCGCAGCCCTGTGGCGAACTGGAACTGCGTACCGCCCTGGCCGCGCGTTACACCACAACGCCGGTACGCTGCTGGCATGCCGATGACGTTTACATTGGCGCCGACTTGCGCGGTGTCCTGGAAATACTGATCGCCGTGTTGAGCCTCAAAGACGCTGCGGTGGTCCTTGAGTCTCCGTGTGACTGGGCGATTCTGCGCTTGCTCCAGGCCGCCGATGTCCAGGTGATCGAATTGCCGCTGCAAACCGATGGCGGGCTAGACGTCGAACAGCTCAAGAAGCTGCTGGAGACCCACCCGGTGCGGTTGGTCGTGCTGTCATCCGCTTTGAACATGCCGCAAGGCAGCCTCGCAGATGACGACAACCGACGAGCTATTGCGCAGCTCCTCGAACGGCATGGCAGCTGGGTGCTGGAAAACGATTGCTACGGCGAACTCGAATTCGAACCGGGCGGCTTGCGGTTTCGTGATCTGCTCGACCCTGACCGGCTGATCGTGTTTTCCACGTTCGAGAAAATCATCGGCCCGGAAGCGCCCTACGGCTTTCTGTTGTCACGGCATTTCAGCGCCGAATTGCAGCGGCACTTTTTACTGCGTGCCTTTCGCCTGTCGCCGATTCGCCAGAAAGCCATCGCCCGTTTGTACGGTAACGGACGGATCGACCAGCACCTTCATGTGCTGCGCAGGTTGCTCAAGGACCGCAAGGTGCAGATGACGCAGTTGTTGCAGGAGCGCCTGGGCGATGCCTTGCATTTTGTCGAGCCTCAGGGTGGGGCAACGATTTGGGTGCGCTCCCTGCGTCAGGTTGATGTGCGGCGGGTGTTTCAGCGCCTGCTCAAGCATCAGGTGGTGATTGCGCCGGGCGAGCTGTTCAGTTTGCAGGGCCTGCACACGCAACACTTGCGCCTCAGTCATAGCTTTGGCGGTGATCATGATCTGGCCGCTGCACTGAGCCTGCTCGGCGATGCCTTGCGCCTGGAATCGGTAGACTGAGCATGTTCGCAAAACATCCTTTGCGTCCGTGGATCGATCCCATCGCGTTGCGGTCAAACTGCCAGTAAACTGCGTCCCTATTCCTGAACCACTCTATTCAGAGGTTTTGCATGACACTCAGTCCTTTTGCGGGCAAACCGGCACCGGCAGAGTTGTTGGTCGACATCCCGCGACTGGTAACGGCTTATTACACCGGCCAGCCCGATGCCGCGATCTCCACCCAGCGTGTCGCTTTCGGCACGTCCGGGCACCGAGGTAGCTCGTTCGACTTGAGTTTCAACGAATGGCACGTTCTGGCGATCAGCCAGGCGATCTGCCTGTACCGCGAAGCCCAGGGCATCGATGGTCCGCTGTTCGTCGGCATCGACACCCACGCGCTGTCGACCCCGGCGGGCGCCAGCGCCCTCGAAGTGCTGGCCGCCAACGGCGTGACGGTGATGATTGCCGAGGGTGACGAGTACACCCCGACACCAGCGATTTCCCACGCGATTCTCTGCTACAACCGTGGCCGCACCTCGGGCCTGGCAGACGGCATCGTCATCACGCCGTCCCATAACCCGCCGCAATGCGGTGGCTACAAATACAACCCCACCAACGGTGGCCCGGCCGACACCCACATCACCAAGTGGATCGAAGCCAAGGCCAACGAGCTGCTGGGCAACAAGCTCGCCGGCGTCAAGCGCATCAGCTACGAGCAGGCGCTGAAGGCCAGCACCACGCACCGTCACGATTACCTCAACACCTATGTCGCCGACCTGATCAACGTGATCGACTTTGACGCCATCCGCGACGCCAAACTGCGTCTGGGCGTCGATCCGCTGGGCGGCGCAGGGGTGCGTTACTGGTCGGCGATTGCCGAGCATTACAAGCTGGATCTGGACGTGGTGAACACGCAGGTCGATCCGACCTTCCGCTTCATGACGGTCGACTGGGATGGCCAGATCCGCATGGACCCTTCGTCCAGCCATGCCATGCAAGGCCTGATCGGCCTGAAAGAGCGTTTTGACGTCGCGTTCGCCTGCGACCCGGATCACGATCGCCATGGCATCGTGACGCCGTCCGGTGGTTTGCTCGCGCCGAACAGCTATCTGGCAGTGTCCATCGACTACCTGTTCCAGAACCGCCCGCAATGGCGCGCCGATGCAGCCGTGGGTAAAACCGTGGTCAGCAGTGGCTTGATCGATCGCGTGGCCAAGCGTTTGGGCCGTCGCTTGTACGAAGTGCCGGTCGGTTTCAAATGGTTTGCGGACGGTCTGTTCGATGGCTCGCTGGGTTTTGGCGGCGAAGAAAGCGCCGGCGCCTCGTTCCTGCGCAAGGACGGTGGCGTGTGGAGCACTGACAAGGACGGTTTGATCCCGGCCCTGCTGGCTGCGGAAATGACCGCCCGCACTGGTCGCGACCCGAGCCAGGCGTATCGCGCGTTGACCGATGAACTGGGTGAACCGTTCTCGGTGCGGGTCGATGCCAAGGCCAATCCGCAACAGAAAGCCTTGCTGAGCAAGTTGTCACCGGAGCAGGTCACGTCGACCCAGCTTGCGGGCGAAGCGATCCAGAGCATCCTCAGCCACGCGCCGGGTAATGACCAGGCGATCGGTGGTTTGAAAGTCATGACCGAAAACGGCTGGTTCGCGGCGCGTCCGTCGGGTACCGAAGACATCTACAAGATCTACGCCGAGAGTTTCGTCAGTGACGAACACCTCAAGCAGTTGGTTGCCGAAGCTCAAACATTGGTGGATGGCGCTATTTCTGCGAAATAAGTGAGGGCCCCTTCGCGGGCAAGCCTCGCTCCTACAGGGCTCGCGCAATCTCTGTAGGAGCCGGCTTGCCGGCGATGGCGGCATCAGATACGCAGCAAATCCCGAAGCAAAAAAAGGGGCGACTATGACAGTCGCCCCTTTTTTTGCCCGGCATTTACCCAATCAAGCCAGGTCCACCAAAACAATCTCACTGTCTTCAATGGCCGTCACGCGCAACACCTGCTCATCAGCCACCGCAACACCATCTCGAGCTTGTGCTCGCAAGCCATTGACTTCAATCACGCCCGTCGCCGGAACAAGGTAAGCACGGCGACCATTGTCCAGTCGATACTCCGCAGACTCGCCAGCCTTCAGGTTCGCCGCAACCAGGCGCGCATCCGCACGGATCCGCAGGCTTTGATCGTCGCCGGCCTTGCCACTGGCCAGGGTCACGAAGCCTTCGCGCTGGCCTTTAGGGAACGGTTTCGCACCCCAGGACGGTGCCAGGCCTGTTTCGTTCGGGATGATCCAGATCTGGAAGATCCTGGTTTCAGTCGCTTCCAGGTTGTACTCACTGTGAGCGATCCCGGTGCCGGCGCTCATGACCTGCACATCGCCCGCTTCGGTGCGGCCCTTGTTGCCGAGGTTGTCCTCGTGGGTAATCGCACCTTCACGGACATACGTGATGATTTCCATGTCTCGGTGCGGGTGTTTCGGGAAACCGGTACCCGAGGCGATCACGTCGTCGTTCCACACCCGAAGGTTGCCCCAGTTCATGCGTTTAGGGTCGTAGTATTCGGCGAACGAAAAGTGGTGATGAGCATCCAGCCAGCCATGGTGGGCGCCGCCCAGGGAGTTGAAGGGTCTGAGTTCGAGCATGATCGTCTCCTGAAAAGGGTGGTGAATGGCGAGCATCATCTATCAGGCACTGATCGATAAAAAGCGTAAAAAATGCCTCAATACAATCGAATAAACTGATATCAAATCACCTCGAAACATTCTCATCCAGCCTTCACTTCATCGCATAAGCCAATGACCTGTAAGCATTTCACTAGAACTGAACGGCAAATGCAGACACCATAGCCCTCAACAGCCTCACACCCTGGAGTCAGCCCGCGTGCCGCAACACACCCCCGATCTTCCTCCTGAACTTCGTCCCTTGGCCGAGATGCCGCTGCTCAAGCGCCTGGCCGCCCGATTCTTTGGCCATGGGCTGACGCGTCTGCGCGCACAACATCGGGCGTCATGGCTGCATGGCCAGGCCGACGGTTTTCGCAGCGGTCACAGCGCCGGGGTGGATTACGGCTATAAGGAAGGCAAGCTCGAAGGGTTGGAGGAAGGTCGGCAGGTGTTGCTGATTCGTGACTCGCGCTCCACCGAACACCGGCCCCCTAACGTCGATGACAACCTGTTCGACGACTGGCGCCTGCCATTGAGCGCAGAGCTGAAGAAGCGTATGAAGGCCGATGTCGCTCGTTTGCTCGCGCCGCACGCTCAACCCAGCGCCGCGCAGTGGAAAATGATCTTCAGCGATACGCCATCGACGTCGGTCATCGCCGGCGCGGGGGCGGGCAAGTCGACCACCCTGGTGCTGCGTATTTTGCTGCTGACCCACTATCTGGGCTTCGAGCTGAGCTCAATGACCGTCGTGACCTTTACACGGGAGTCACGCAAGGACTTCATCAACAAACTGATCGAGATGTTTGCGCTCTGGGGGCGGCCGCTCGGTTTCAAGGAGGCGCGGGACCTGGTGCGCACCTTCCATTCGCGAATCCTGCCCATGGTGCGCAGCCTGCCGGGCTTCGAGCGGCTGCAAGCGTTCGAAAACCTCAGCAACCGTGTGCAAGGCGCTGATGATGAGGCCGATAGCAATCCTTTCGACTTGCGCATCAACGACGCCCAGCGTCAGCAGCTCAACGCCTGCTATCACAACCTGCACACGCGTGATGAGCGCTTTCGCGAACTGATCAAGCCGTTGTCGCGCCATGCCTTGCAGCTCAAGGAGCTGGAGCGCGATCACCCGGACGTGCAAAAACGCATGGCCGTGACCGAACTGGCCGCCAAGCGTGATGAAGAACTGTGCGACTTGATTGAAGATTTGTGGTTTCGCGCGGGTGCCTGGCCCATCAAAGGCATCGAGCCCAATCGCCAGTCGTTTGATATCAATGGCTCGACCTTTCATTGTCATGGCTATATCCCGAGCCTGGACGCGTGGGTCGTGCTGGGTTTCGATCCTCGGGAAAACCCGCAGGTCAGCCGCCCGAATGCCAAGCTCAGCGTCCGTGCGGAATGGGCGGTAAAGCGAACCCTGTTTCAAGCTTTCTGTCGTAAGCCTTTGATATGGCTAGATAGTTATGAAACTTCAAAGCGTGTTTTGGCCTCCCTTGCGGGCGATGCCAGCGCCGGGCCGGGGTTTGATTACAAGGTCAAGGGCGAGCTCGGTTCCGCGCCGTTGCTGGACTGTTTTGTCGCGGCGGCCGGGTTCATCGAAAACCTTGGCCTGGATGTCCCGAATGCCGTGGGCCAGATGAGCTTCGCCAAGGACGACCCGGACCGGTTTTTCTTCGAGGCCTTGAGCCTGTTCTGGCGAGCCCTGGAAGATCATCTGCTGGATCAGAAGCCACCGGTGATGACCTACAATCGCATGTTCGCCTTGTTCAGCGAGCATTCCCCGGAAAACCAGAAGCTGTTGAGCGATGAACTGCTGCGACCGTTGTCGCACCTGATGATCGACGAGTTTCAGGACGTATCGCCGCAGATTGTTTCCTGGATTCGTGCCAGCCTCGCCGAGATTCGCAGTCGCGGCCCGGCCATGCACGTGGGGCGCGGCGCTCAGCGTTCGTCGCTGTTGTGCGTGGGCGATGACTGGCAGTCCATTTATGGATGGCGCGGCAGTTCGCCGACGTATTTCATGGAGTTCAACAAGGAGTTCCCTTCGCCGAGCACGACCAAGGTCATGCTCAGCGACAACTATCGCAGCCATCAACACATCATTGATGCCGCCGAACACATCGTGCGCGCCGCGCCGGCCATCGCCGGCAAGAAGGCCAAGGCCAGTGGCGAGTCGAAAGCGCTGCTGCCGGTCAACGTGCTCGATCGGGATGATCAAGGCTTGGCCAAGAGGTTGATGGAACACTACAGGCAGGGCGATACCATCTTGATGCTTTATCGAAAAAGTAGCGATAAGTCATTGATAGAAGAGCATATTCAGTCTGTAGTTAATGTAGATTCTAGCTTGCCGTACGAGTCACGACGACTGAAGCAGTTGACCTATCACAGCGCCAAAGGCCTTCAGGCCGACGCGGTGTTTCTGCTGGGAGACTGCCAGCACCTGACCAGTTCGCCCTACAAGAATCAGGTCTACCGCATGGCGGGTCTGGGCAAGGCTGGCGACAACGAAGCTTACGATAACGCGCAAAAAGACGAGATTCTGCGGTTGGCCTATGTCGGCATCACCCGGGCGGTCAGCCATTGCTACTGGTATGTCGATGGCCAGGACACCCAGGCGGCGAACATGCCCAAGGCTTCCGACCGGATCGGCAAGGGCAAGGCGTTTTTTGCCGATCACCGGAGCAAGACATCGGCGTAAACCCGTACTCAAAAAAAAGCCCACAAGATGTGGGCTTTTTTTATGGCAGCTGCGCTTCAACCTTCAGGCATAACTCTTGAGGGCCACCGGAGGAATGAAAGACTCAAGCTCATCCTCCACCGCTTCAATGATTCGTTCTACGTCCGCTGCGTTCATGACAGTGGCGCATGGAATGCCGGCAATGGCGATCATGGTCTCGCCCGTGGCACGGTCAAAAAGACGGGCAATCATGCTGCCCGGTGCGTCCATGCTCGCCTCAAAACCCATGGGATGAAAATGCCAGCGCATCAGCTGGCAGGCGTTTGGAAAGGTGACTTTACTGAACCCTTTATTCATATGTTGCCCGCCTGATTCATCGAGCGCTTCCATTAGCTCATGTTAGGAGGGAAGAGCCTTCATTGGCTCAACCGTTGACTGTCTTTAAAAGTAGCATCCGCATGTGAAAATAATGTGGATTTTTCAGGCCGATTGGCAATTGGTTGCTTTTTTTTGATTCGGGTCAAAGCGCTGTGACCTTTCAGCAAAAGGCCGGTACTGCTTGCTCATTGAAGCCGGTGCGGAATTTCGGCAAGCTCGCCTTTTTCTCGTCGAGTCCTTTATGCATGCCGATGATGATGGTCCGCTGCAAACCCAGGCCACGAGCGAGACGGTCATGCGCTATCACCTGCGCTGGAAGCACCGCGACCTGGACGGCGTCATGGCGCTGTATCACCCGGACATCCAGTACAGCGACTTCTTCCAGAACCGCGTGATGGGGCTGGACGAATTGCGCGAGTACGTGCGCAGCAGCATGCCGCGCGATCCGGATGAAGCGCTGGAACACTCGGACCGCATCCGTCTGGACGGCAACACCGCGTTCATTCAGTACCGCATTACCCTGCGCGGCGGTGAAGGGTTGGTGTCATTTCGGGCCAGCGAGGCGATTACTGTCCGTGACGGTCTGATCTGGCGGGTTAACGAGTACGCCTCGCTGGTGCATGAGCAGCCCGTCAGCAAAACCGCAAACAGTGCGCGCCCGGCCGTCAGTCGGCTCGGGTTGTCGCCGCGTCAGCTGAGTTTCATGGCGCAGGACCTGCAACAGTACTTCCAGCGCCAGCAACCCTATCTGGACCCGGAGCTCGACCTGCAACGGGTGGCGAAGGCGTGCGGGTACAGCCGCAATCAGATGTCCTATCTGCTGAACCAGGTGCTGGGCCAGAGTTTCTACCGCTACGTTAACCAGGCGCGCTTGCAGCATGTGCTCGCCGCGCTGGAAAACGCCGCGCCGCCACTGCGTATCGACGATCTGGCGTTTGCCGCCGGCTTCAATTCGCTCTCGGCGTTCTATAGCTGTTTCCGCCAGCACACCGGTCTGTCGCCCAAGGCCTACGTCAAACAAATTTCTTTGCGTGCACGCGCGCAAGACAGCCTCTGAGCCCACGCACTAGGATCAACGCCATCGAAGTTTGAGTGGCGGAGTCTTGCATGCCGGCGTGGCGCACTATCAGTTTGTGGATGGATCAACTCGACGAGCCGCTGCTGGCGCGTCCGGCGCTGGAACACGATCTTGACGTCGACGTCGCCATCATCGGCGCGGGGTACACCGGGCTCTGGACTGCGTACTACCTCAAGCGCCTGGCGCCGGGCCTGAATATTGCCATCGTTGAAGCGCAGACCGCCGGTTTTGGCGCCTCCGGGCGTAATGGCGGCTGGTTGATGGGCAACCTCCTGGGGGAAGACCGTTTGCTCGCCGATTTACCGGCCGGGCAGCGGCGGGCGTCGTATGACCTGCTGCACAGCATTCCCGATGAAGTAGAAGTTGTCCTCGAACGTGAAGGCATCGCCTGCGATTACCGTAAAGGCGGGGCGCTGTATTGCGCGGCGCGGTATCCGGAGCAGGAAGCCAGTCTTCGACAGTATCTGGACAAGCTGTATCGCCAGGGCCTGACGGAAAGCCATTACCGCTGGCTCAGCCCCGAGCAGTTGGCGCAACAGATCAGAATCGCCAAGCCTTATGGCGGTATCTATGCACCGCACGTGGCGACCCTGCACCCGGCAAAGTTGGTGCGAGGTCTGGCCCGGACGGTCGAACGCATGGGCGTCAGGATTTACGAAAACAGTCCGGTCACCCACTGGCAATCAGGCAGCCTGCGCACGGCGAAGGCCATGGTGCGCAGCCGCTGGATCGTTCCGGCGGTAGAAGGGTACGCGACCACGCTGCCTCCGCTGGGGCGCTATCAGTTGCCGGTGCAAAGCCTGATCGTCGCCACCGAACCGCTGTCCGCCGCCACTTGGGACGAAATCGGCCTGAGCCACGGGCAGGCGTTCGGCGAAAGCAGTCGCCAGGTGACTTACGGTCAGCGTACGGCGGATAACCGCCTGGTGTTCGGCGCGCGGGGCGGCTATCAGTTTGCCGGCAAGCTGCGCCATGACTTCGACCTGACCGCCAGTGAAGTCGACTTGCGGCGTTACCTGTTCGGCGAACTCTTCCCGCAACTCAAGAACGTACGTATTACCCATGGCTGGGGCGGCAACCTCGGCATGTCCCGGCGGTTCAAGCCGCACATGCTGTGCGATCAAGCGAGCGGCATTGCGATTTCCGGCGGTTATGGCGGGGAGGGCGTTGGTGCCAGCAACCTGGGTGGACGGACCTTGGCTGACTTGATCCTGCAACGCGATACCGAGCTGGTTCGCCAGCCATGGGTCATCCCTCAGGGCGGTCTCGATGCACTGAAGCCCTGGGAACCGGAGCCCTGCCGCTGGCTCGGCTACAACGCGATCATCCGCAGCTTCGTCCATGAAGACCAGACCCTGGCCAACCCGGCTACCGCGCCTTGGCGACGCAAGCTGGCCAGCGGGGTCGCCGGGTTCATGGAAGGTTTCATGCAGTAATCGACGCTTTCTCCATAGACAGGTACTCCCATGGGCATCACGCAGTTCAAGAACACCGCAACACTGAAGCTGGACGAATCAAACCCGGTCGCCGTGCCGTTGGGAACTCCCGTGGCGGTGGCCTCCACCACCAGCGTCGAACGCGACGACGGTGTCGAAACCGGCGTCTGGGAATGCACCCCCGGCCGTTGGCGTCGGCAGATCGTGGCCCAGGAATTCTGTCATTTCATCCAGGGACGCTGCACCTTCACTCCAGATGACGGTGAAGCCCTCCACATAGAAGCCGGCGACGCACTGATGTTGCCAGCCAACAGCCTCGGTAACTGGGACATCCAGGAAACCGTACGCAAGACCTACGTTTTGATTTTTTGATCCTCTGATTGCCTGCCAACAAAAACTCACACAGGAATCCACTCATGATCCGAAAGACCCTGGCACTCGCTCCCTTGGCGCTCTTCGTGAGCCTCAGTCACGCCGCCGACACCGTGAAGATCTACAACTGGTCGGACTACATCGCCCCGGACACCACCAAAGACTTCCAGAAAGAAACCGGCATCGGCTTTAGCTATGACGTGTACGACAGCAACGAAACCCTCGACGGCAAGTTGATGACCGGCAAATCCGGTTACGACGTGGTGTTCCCGTCCAACCACTTCATGGCCCGGCAGATCGAGGGTGGGGCGCTGAAGAAGCTCGACAAGAGCCAGTTGCCGAACTGGAAAAACCTCAACCCGGTACTGCTCAAAGCCCTGCAAACCAACGACCCGGGCAACGAGCACGGCTTCCCGTACCTGTGGGGCAGCACCGGCATCGGCTACAACATTGCCAAGGTCAAAGCGGTGCTGGGCGATAACGCGCCGGTGGACTCCTGGGACCTGATCTTCAAACCCGAAAACATGGCAAAACTGCAGAAGTGCGGCGTGGCCATCCTCGACAACGGGCCTGAACTGCTGCCGGCCGCGCTGAACTACCTGGGGTTGCCGCATCACAGCAAGAACCCGGAAGACTACAAGAAGGCTGAAGCGCTGCTGATGAAAGTCCGGCCTTACGTCAGCTATTTCCACTCGTCCAAGTACACCAGCGACCTCGCCAACGGCGACATCTGCGTGGCGGTCGGTTTCTCCGGCGACATCCTGCAGGCCGAAAACCGCGCCAGGGAAGCCAAGAACGGTGTCGACATCGGCTATGCGATTCCCAAGGAAGGCGCCGCCATCTGGTTCGACATGGTCGCCATGCCCGCCGACGCCCCGGACGAAAAAGCCGGCTATGCCTTCATGGACTACCTGTTGCGCCCGGCCGTCATGGCCAGCATCAGCAACTACGTGCACTACGCCAATGGCAACGAACAGGCTGACAGCCTGATCGACCCGGCAATCAAGAACGACACCAAGGTTTATCCGAGCCCGGAAATGATGGGGAAACTGTTCGCGCTGGAAGCGATGCCGCTGAACATCGACCGGATTCGGACGCGGGTGTGGAACAAGATTCGCACGGGCAGCTGACAGGTTGCACCAACGCATCGGGACAGGATGTCCCGTTGCGCAATCAGCCGACCGGCTCGACCGTGCAACTCATTTGCCCCGAGCCGGGTATCTGGAACAAGGCATCGCTGCCGTTCTGCAAGAAGCTGTAGCTCCCCCGGTAATCCTTGCCGTTGAATTGGGTAGCGGAATCATTTGGCACCTGGATAAGGGTGGCAGAGGTATTCGCCCATTTCAGGTACACGACACGCGGCTCGACATTGAAGTAAGTGACGGCGATCAACGCGTTGAGCCCGGTGCAACGAAAGGCTACCGGGCCGTCGGTGAGCCTGCTCGGATCCTTGGTTCGTGCAATCACCGAGCCTTGGCGAAGCTGATGCGCACGCTCGGCATAACTGCGGATCGTGCAGGCCTTGGGTTCCGCCTCGGCAGAGCAGCGATTGCGGGCGTCTACCCAGAACCGTTGTTCGATCTCGACTTTGTCAGGCCGCGGCACGGAATGATCGTCTGTGAGCGCGAGGCGATAAAGGCGCGTCAGTTCAATGTCCATCTGCTTCAGTTGTGGGGTGCGGCAGATCAGCTTCTCGATGGCTGCGCTGGCCCTGGCGCAGTCGAAGCTGGTTGCCAGAACCGTAGAAGTCCCGGCATTCGCGCACAGGCTTGTTGCCGCACACGCACCGGCGGTAATGAGCCTGACCCACCAGGGCGTGACCCTTTTCATCTCGACTTCACCCGGATCATTTCATGAGGTCCGCGAAGAAAGTTAACCCGGTATTCAGTGTGGTCTCATTCTTCGAAAAGTCTAATTTTTACCCATGGAAGTGCGCGAATCAAAAACGCCAATAGTCGGACGATTTTGATCCCGGCAACTTACTTTTATTTAATATTTAAATTGTAGATTGTCCGACAATAACGCTGGCTCACTATTTTAAATACGCCGACTTCTAATCGCGCCTATTGTTTTCGGGCATATTCTGAAGTGCGCAAACTTGACGCCAAAAAAGTAGTGGACGATTGATTTCAAATTGTGTCAGTTTTCTTTCGCCTTCATTGGGCGAGTGATAGGACGATCTCGCCAGAGATTGTTGCTATCTAAAAAAACTGTTCCATAGCAAAACAAGGAAGTGTGTTTATGTCTAAAGTAAAAGACAGCGCTATTGATTCCGCTGAACAGGCATTCCAGCCATTTCAAGCCTTGGCGGCTCCCAGTTCTGCGTTCAACCAGATCAATAGTTTCAGCCATCAGTATGACCGTGGCGGCAATCTGACGGTCAATGGCAAACCCTCGTTTTCCGTCGATCAGGCAGCCACCCAATTGCTGCGCGACGGAGCTGCCTACCAAGACAAGGACGGCAGCGGCAAAATTGAACTGACCTACACGTTCCTGACCTCGGCCTCGTCGAGCACCATGAACAAGCACGGGATTACCGGGTTCAGTCAGTTCAGTGCCCAGCAGAAAGGCCAGACCGTGCTCGCCCTGCAATCCTGGGCCGACGTCGCCAATGTCACCTTCACGGAAAAGGCCACCGGCGGCGACGGTCACATGACCTTCGGCAACTACAGCGGCGGCCAGGACGGCGCAGCGGCATTCGCTTATTTGCCTGGCACGGGCGCAGGTTACGACGGGACTTCCTGGTACCTGATCAACAGCAGCTACACGCCCAACAAGACCCCGGACCTGAACAACTACGGCCGGCAAACCCTGACCCACGAAATTGGGCACACCCTTGGTCTGGCTCACCCCGGCGACTACAACGCCGGTGAAGGCGCACCGACCTACAACGACGCGTCCTACGGGCAAGACACCCGCGGCTACAGCGTCATGAGTTACTGGAGTGAAAGCAACACCAGCCAGAACTTCAGCAAGGGCGGCGTCGAAGCTTATGCGTCGGGCCCGTTGATCGACGATATCGCAGCCATCCAGAAACTCTACGGCGCCAACACCACCACTCGCACCGGTGACACCACTTACGGCTTCAACTCCAACACCGGTCGCGATTTCCTGAGCGCGTCTTCGTCGGTGGACAAGGTCGTGTTTTCGGTGTGGGACGCGGGCGGCAAGGACACCCTGGATTTCTCCGGGTTTACCCAAAACCAGAAGATCAACCTCAATGAGACCTCGTTCTCCGACGTTGGCGGCCTGGTGGGTAACGTGTCCATCGCCAAGGGCGTCACCGTCGAAAACGCCATTGGCGGTTCGGGCAATGATTTGCTGATCGGTAACGGCGTCTCCAACGAGCTGAAGGGTGGTGCCGGCAACGACATCCTTTACGGCGCGGGCGGTGCGGACAAGTTGTGGGGCGGCACCGGTTCGGACACCTTCGTGTTCGCCGCCAGCAGCGACTCCAAACCGGGTGCAGTCGACCAGATCCTCGATTTTGTCAGCGGCCTCGACAAGATCGACCTGACCGGCATCACCAACGGTGCAGGCCTGCATTTCGTGAGCGCATTCACGGGTGCGGCGGGCGATGCCGTGCTGACTACCTCAGGTGGTAACAGCCTGCTGTCAGTGGACTTCTCCGGGCATGGCGTGGCGGACTTCCTGGTCAGCACCGTCGGCCAGGCGGCGTACTCGGACATCGTGGCCTGATTCAAGGCAGAAGGAGGGCGGCGCCGATGCGCCGCCCTTTGTCACTTGAGCCACGACCCTGAGTGAAACGCCTATGATTTGTAACGCTTTTACCTGCAAAACAAACGTGTGGCTGTTAGCCGCGCTCATGATGTTTTTTGGAGATGTAGCCATGGCAAGCAGCCTGAAGTTGGCAGACCCGTCGGAGCTGGCGGGAAAATGGCGGGTGACGCAGCAAGACAACCCGTCGATCGTTTGCCCCCTCGAATTCAAAGCCAACCAGACGTTGGGCGACGGCACAGAGTGCCTCGTCGAATGGCTGGAGGAACAACCGATCGGCTGGTTCCCTGAGCCCGACGGCATCGCGCTCACCGGTAAGGAAGGGTCGAAGATTGTGTTTTTCAGTCGTCAGCGCGACGGGCTGTATCGAGGCACTTCAAAGTCCGGGCTGATCATAATACTTGAGCACCCGCTTGATTAATCGAGATGTGCCAAGTTGTTATTAAAGTGTAAGTAACGACCTCGTCAGGCAGGCGCGGGATAACACCTCAGGAAGAGCCCATGAAGATGGCGAATAACCCGGTTTCCACGCCGTTAATAAGGGCGCTGGGTGATTACAAGAGCATTCTGATCAGCGTCGGTTGTTTTACGGCGCTAATCAACATTCTGATGTTAGTGCCTTCTATTTATATGCTCCAGGTCTATGACCGGGTGCTGTCATCGCAAAATGAAACCACGCTGGCCATGTTGTCGCTGATGGTCGTGGGGTTCTTTGCGTTTATCGGCTTGCTGGAGATTATTCGCAGTTTTATCGTCATTCGTATCGGCAGCCAACTGGAACGCCGCTTCAACCTGCGGGTTTATCAGGCCGCTTTCGAGCGCAATTTGTTCAGGGGCGAAGGCAACGCCGGGCAGTCGCTGGGGGATTTGACTCACATTCGCCAGTTCGTGACCGGCCCGGCGCTGTTCGCCTTCTTCGATGCCCCCTGGTTCCCGGTGTACCTGCTCGTGATCTATCTGTTCAACGTCTGGCTCGGCGTGTTTGCCACGGCGGGCGCGGTAGTGCTGATCGGGCTGGCGTGCCTCAATGAGGCCATGACCAAAAAGCCTTTGGGAGAAGCGGCGGTTTTCTCCCAGAAGTCCAGCCAGATGGCCACCAGTCACCTGCATAACGCTGAAACCATTCAAGCCATGGGCATGCTCGGCGCCTTGCGTCATCGCTGGTTCCGGGTGCATTCGCGTTTCCTCGGCCAGCAAAACAAGGCCAGCGACACCGGCGCGGTCATCAGCTCCCTGAGCAAAACCTTGCGTCTGTGCCTGCAATCCCTGGTATTGGGTCTGGGCGCGCTGCTGGTGATCAAGGGCGACATGACCGCCGGGATGATGATTGCCGGTTCGATCCTGATGGGCCGCGTCCTGAGCCCCATCGATCAACTGATCGCGGTCTGGAAACAGTGGAGCGGCGCCAAACTCGCTTACCGCCGTCTCGATGCTTTGCTGCAAGCCTTCCCGCCGGCCGACGACGTCATGGCGCTGCCGGCGCCGAAGGGCCACATCCGTTTTGAACAGGTCAGCGCCGGTCCTCCGGGGCAGCGTGGTGCGACGTTGCACCTGGTCAATTTCAGCCTGGATGCCGGCGAAGTGCTCGGCGTGCTGGGCGCTTCCGGTTCCGGCAAATCGACCCTGGCCCGAGTGCTGGTCGGCGTCTGGCCGACCCTTGGTGGCACGGTGCGCCTCGACGGTGCCGATATCCATCGCTGGAATCGCGACGAACTCGGACCCTTCATCGGTTATCTGCCGCAAGACATCGAACTGTTCAGCGGCAGCATCGCGCAAAACATCGCCCGGTTCCGTGAGGCCGATCCGCAAACCGTCGTCGCAGCTGCGCAACAGGCGGGTGTGCATGAACTGATCCTGCGCATGCCGCAGGGTTACGACACGCTGCTCGGCGAGGACGGCAGTGGTTTGTCCGGCGGTCAGAAGCAGCGCGTGGCACTGGCACGTGCCTTGTACGGCAAGCCGAGCCTGGTGGTGCTGGACGAACCGAACTCCAACCTCGACACCGTCGGCGAAGCAGCATTGGCCAGTGCCATCGCGCACATGAAAGCCCAGGGCACCAGCGTGATCCTGGTGACTCACCGCTCTTCGGCGCTGGCCCAGGCCGACAAGTTGCTGGTGCTCAACGACGGTCGTTTGCAAGCGTTCGGCCCGAGCCAGGACGTACTCAAGGCGCTTTCCGGTGCTCAGGAACAAAAGCCCGCGCAGGCACCGGGCGGGTTGAGCATGAGCCGGCAGTATCAGCCCTCGACAAGGAGTTCGGGTGTATGAGCAACCTCAGCGAAGCCAGCATGGAACACGACTACATCGCCGAACGCCCCGAGCGCGATGCGCGGTTTTTTGCGCGCATGGGCTGGATTCTGGCCATCGTCGGCGCCGGCAGTTTCTTCACTTGGGCCAGCCTGGCGCCGCTCGACCAAGGTATTCCGGTGCAAGGCACCGTGGTGGTCTCGGGCAAGCGCAAAGCGGTGCAATCGATGAGCAGCGGGGTGGTCAGCCGGATTCTGGTGCGCGAAGGTCAAGCGGTGAAGCAGGGTCAGCCGCTGTTTCAACTCGACCAGACCCAAGTCGCCGCCGACGTGCAATCCCTACAAGCGCAATACCGCATGGCCTGGGCCAGCCTGGCGCGTTGGCAAAGCGAACGGGACAACCTCAAGCAGGTGAGTTTTCCGGCCGAACTGAGCAACGATCCCGACCCGCGTCTGGCATTGGTACTGGAAGGCCAGCGGCAGTTGTTCAGCAGCCGCCGTGAAGCGTTTTCCCGCGAGCAGGCTGCCTTGCGCGCGAGCATCGAAGGCGCTGGCGCGCAACTGGCCGGCATGCGCCGCGCACGCTCGGACTTGACCGCCCAGGCCAGTTCCCTGCAACAGCAACTGAGCAACCTTCAGCCGCTGGCGGACAACGGCTACATCCCGCGCAATCGGTTGATGGAGTACCAGCGCCAACTGTCGCAGGTGCAACAACAATTGGCAGAAAACACCGGCGAAAGCGGCCGGGTGGAGCAGGG
Organism: Pseudomonas sp. PDM02; assembly: GCF_014852285.1. Classification (NCBI taxonomy): domain Bacteria; kingdom Pseudomonadati; phylum Pseudomonadota; class Gammaproteobacteria; order Pseudomonadales; family Pseudomonadaceae; genus Pseudomonas; species Pseudomonas sp. PDM02. The sequence continues at coordinate 228,737 of NZ_JACVBL010000003.1, forward strand.
CATCCTCGAATCGCGGCTGAAACTGCAACAACACGTCGAGGAGTACCAGAAAGAAGTCCGCACTCAGCTGGCCGACGCACAGCTCAAAAGCGTGACGCTGGAGGAGCAACTGACCTCCGCCGGTTTCGACTTGCAGCACAGCGAAATCATCGCCACCGCCGACGGCATCGCGGTCAACCTCGGGGTGCATACCGAAGGCGCGGTGGTGCGCCAGGGCGAAACCCTGCTGGAAATCGTTCCGCAGGGCACTCGCCTGGAAGTCGAAGGGCATCTGCCGATCAACCTGATCGACAAGGTCGGTACGCACTTGCCGGTGGACATTTTGTTCACCGCGTTCAACCAGAGCCGCACGCCACGGGTTCCCGGCGAAGTCAGCCTGATTTCCGCCGACCAGATGGTCGATGAGAAAACCGGCGCTCCGTATTACGTACTGCGCAGCAGCGTCAGCGAACACGCCATGGAAAAACTCAACGGCCTGGTGATCAAGCCCGGCATGCCCGCGGAAATGTTCGTGCGCACTGGCGAGCGTTCGCTCCTCAACTATCTGTTCAAGCCGCTGCTCGATCGGGCAGGTTCCGCGTTGACCGAGGAATAAGGATGTTGCGCTGTATGAATAAGCTGTCTGTGTTTGCGGCGAGCCTTGTGCTGCTGACCTGCAACCCGACCATGGCCATGGGACCGTTCGACCTTTACGAGCAAGCGTTGCGCAATGATCCGGTGTTCCTCGGCGCGATCAAGGAGCGCGACGCCGGCCTTGAAAACCGCGCGATCGGCCGCGCCGGGCTGCTGCCGAAACTGGGTTACAACTACAACAAGGGCCGCAACACCTCCAAGGTCACTTACCTCAACGAGCGCGGGCAAAACCAGAGCGATGACCGCAACTACAGCAGTTACGGTTCGTCGTTGACCCTGCAACAACCGCTGCTGGATTACGAGGCCTACGCGACGTACCGCAAAGGCGTGGCGCAGTCGCTGTTCGCCGATGAGAACTTTCGCGGCAAGAGCCAGCAATTGCTGGTGCGGGTGCTGGAGAACTACACCCAGGCGCTGTTCGCCCAGGACCAGATCGACATCGCCCAGGCCAGGAAGAAAGCCTTCGAGCAACAGTTCAGGCAGAACGAGCAATTGTTCCGTCAGGGCGAGGGCACGCGCACCGACATCCTCGAAGCCGAGTCACGCTACGAGCTGGCAATCGCCGAAGAAATCGAAGCCCGCAACGAACAGGACGCGTCCCTGCGAGAACTGGGCGCGCTGATCGGCGTGCCGGCCGTCGACATCAGCGATCTCGCGCCGCTGGATCAGCAGTTCCAGACTTTCACCCTGCAACCGGCCAATTACGACACCTGGCATGAGATGGCGGTCGCCAACAATCCGGCCCTGGCCTCGCAACGTCAGGCACTGGAAGTGGCGCGCTACGAGGTGGAGCGCAATCGCGCCGGGCACCTGCCCAAAGTCAGCGCCTACGCAACGGTGCGCCAGAACGAATCGGAAAGCGGCAACACCTACAACCAGCGCTACGACACCAACACCATCGGCATCGAGGTCAACGTCCCGCTGTACGCCGGTGGCGGTGTCTCGGCGTCGACCCGTCAGGCCAGCCGCGCCATGGAACAGGCCGAATACGAACTGGACGGCAAGACGCGGGAAACCCTGATCGAGTTGCGTCGCCAGTTCAGCGCGTGCCTGTCGGGGGTGAACAAGCTGCGGGCCTATCAGAAAGCACTGACGTCCGCCGAAGCGCTGGTGGTGTCGACCCGGCAAAGCATTCTCGGTGGTGAGCGGGTCAACCTCGACGCGCTGAACGCCGAGCAGCAGCTCTACACCACACGCCGCGATCTCGCGCAGAGCCGCTACGACTATTTGATGGCATGGACCAAGTTGCATTACTACGCCGGCACCTTGAACGAGCAAGACCTGGCCAAGGTTGACGAAGCATTTGGGCAAGGCCCGAAGGAACGCCGGAAAGATCTCTGACAATTCCAACAAAAGAGAGGCTTTACCATGGGTGTGTACGACTACAAAAACTTCGGCACAGCAGATTCAAAGGCGTTGTTCACCGACGCTATGGCAATCACGCTGTACTCCTATCACAACCTCGATAACGGCTTTGCCACCGGTTATCAGCACAATGGCTTCGGCCTGGGATTGCCGGCGACGCTGGTGACCGCGTTGATTGGCGGTACTGACTCCCAGGGTGTGATTCCCGGCGTGCCGTGGAACCCGGATTCGGAAAAAGCCGCGCTGGCGGCGGTGCAGAAAGCCGGTTGGACGCCGATCACCGCTGCGCAGCTGGGTTACGACGACAAGGTTGATGCGCGCGGTACGTTCTTCGGCGAAAAGGCCGGGTATACCAGCGCCCAAGTGGAAATCCTCGGCAAGTACGATGCGCAGGGCCATCTAAGCGAAATCGGCGTGGCCTTTCGCGGCACCAGTGGCCCTCGGGAAAGCCTGATCAGCGATTCGATCGCCGACGTGATCAACGACGTGCTGGCCGCGTTGGGGCCCAAGGATTACGCGAAGAACTACGTGGGCGAGGCCTTCGGCGACTTGCTTGCCGATGTTGCCGCGTTTGCCCGGGCCAATGGCTTGTCGGGCAAGGACGTGCTGGTCAGTGGCCACAGCCTTGGCGGCCTGGCGGTCAATAGCCTGGCGGACCTGAGCAACGACAAGTGGGCCGGGTTCTACAAGGATGCCAACTACATCGCCTACGCCTCACCGACGCAAAGCAGCACCGATAAAGTGCTGAACGTCGGTTATGAGAATGACCCGGTGTTCCGCGCACTCGACGGCTCGTCCTTCAACTTGTCGTCGCTGGGCGTGCACGATGCGCATCAGGATTCGGCAACCAACAACATTGTCAGCTTCAACGATCATTACGCCTCGACCGCGTGGAATGTGCTGCCGTATTCCATCCTCAATATTCCGACCTGGATTTCCCACCTGCCCACGGGGTATGGCGATGGCATGACGCGGGTGCTGGAGTCGAAGTTCTACGACCTCACCAGCAAGGATTCGACCGTCATTGTTGCCAACCTGTCTGACCCGGCGCGCAGCAGCACCTGGGTTCAGGACCTCAACCGCAACGCCGAAACCCACAAGGGCAGCACCTTCATCATTGGCAGCGACGGCAACGACCTGATCCAGGGCGGCAAGGGCAACGATTACCTGGAAGGCCGCGACGGCAACGACACCTTCCGCGACGGCGGCGGCTACAACATCGTGCTGGGGGGCAAGGGCAGTAACGTGCTGGATCTGCAGCAGTCAGTGAAAAACTTCGATTTCGCCAATGACGGCGCGGGGAACCTGTACATCCGCGATGCGCAGGGCGGCATCAGCATCACCCGCGACATCGGCAGCATTGTCACGAAGGAGCCGGGGTTTCTCTGGGGGCTGTTCAAGGATGACGTGACCCACAAGGTCACCGCCAACGGCCTTGCGGTGGGCAACGACCTGACGCAGTACGCGTCCACGCTGAAGGGCGGAGCGGGAGCCGATACGTTGAAGGCGCATCCCGGCGGTGATTGGTTGTTTGGTCTGGACGGCAACGACCATCTGGTGGGCGGCCAAGGCAACGACGTGTTGGTGGGCGGGGCCGGAAATGACCTGATGGAGGCGGGTGGCGGGATCGATACGTTCCTGTTCAGTGGCGCGTTTGGCCAGGATCGGATCGTGGGTTATCAGGCGAACGACAAACTGGTGTTTCTCGGGGTTCAGGGGGTGGCGCCGAATGATGACGTACGCGCCCATGCCACGGTTGTGGGGCAAGACACGGTGCTGACGTTTGGCGGTGATTCGGTGACGCTGGTCGGGGTTGGGCTGGATAGCCTGGCCAATGTCGTCATCGCCTGAAGGTGATGTGGCGCCTGTAAGGGCCTCTTCGCGAGCAAGCCCGCTCCCACATTTAACCGAGTTCTCCCATAAGAATGCGGTCGAATGTGGGAGCGGGCTTGCTCGCGAAGAACGATAACGCGGTGTTCAGTCTTCCTTGCGAACCGTGGCCACGTCATTAACCTTGACCTTCACTTTCGCCCCGGAAATATCTTCGAACTCGTAAAAGCCTTCTTTGGTATTGGCTTTTGGCATGTCCTTGGTCAAATATTGAGTGCCGTTCTGCAGCGTCACCACCGTTGGCGTCGAGCAACCGGCCAGGGCCAGAAGGGCTGCCGCTACCAGTGGCAAACCCAGTGTCTTGATATTCATAACCACCTCTCATCCTCCTAAAATCAGCGCGACTGCTTCAAATCCTTCAATCGCCGCTGCACTTCTACCGCCGTTGGTGCGACGGATCCCCGGAAAGTTCGATGGGCCACCCAAAAAAAACGGATCGCGCCGCCGCTTATCCTTTTCCGTTTGCACCGGACGGGTCGTAGCTGGTATCTGTACGCATAACCAGTACTCGTACGCCACGGCCCTGTTTTCCTGTGACCACAAATCCCCTCGACGATCCGTTCTATTACTTGAACAACTTCATGCAAGTGCTTGATTGGCTTGAACATCGTTATGCCGATGTATTGAGTGTCGAGGAGCAATGCTTCATCCGTGAGTTCAATCGACTGCCCCGGGAACCCCGTGCGCTCCTGGTCCGGATGGTCATGCGCAAGGGCGTTCACTTCCGGGCGAGCAAACTGCATTACGTCGAGATCGGCGACATTGCCATGGCCGCTGAGCCGTTGTTGGCCCAGGGTTGGATCGATGAGCAGGCGCCGCTGCCGCTCGACGTGGTGTTCGAGGCGTTGCTCAAGGCCGAAATCCTTCAATGTTTTGGTGCCGCCATCGATCAGCCCAAAGGGAAAAAGTCCGACTGGCTGCCTGCATTGAGCGAACGGTTTCCCGAGGTACAACCCTTCAATCAGTGGTGCGCGCCACTGAATGATCGGTTGTTCAGCCTGACTATCATGGGCTTGTGTGATCGCCTGCGCCTGATGTTTTTCGGCAACCTTTACCAGGACTGGTCGGAGTTCGTGCTTGCCGACCTTGGCATTTTTACCTATGAAAAAGTCGAGTTCTGCGCCGAATCCCGCGGCTTGCGCAGTCGCGAGGACGTGGACGCCTGCCTGTTTCTCCATGACTGTCAGCAGCAGTTCGAGGCCGGTGAAGCGGTGGAGGCGGTTGTCGAGCAGATCAACGGGCTGGCGCTGAGCAATCCCTGGCTGCAAAAACGGCGCAGCAAATTGCTGTTCCAGATCGGTCAGCACTGCGAACGCGTGGCGGATTTCGCCAATGCCCTGGGCATTTACCGCGAGTGCGCCTGGCCTGGCGCACGGTCGCGATTGATTCGTGTGCTGGAGCGCTGCGGCGAGTATCAGTTGGCCATGGACCTGGCCGTTGCTGCCGGGCAAACGTCGGAAAGCGCCGCCGAACAACAGCAATTACTGCGAGTGGTGCCCAGGCTGCGGCGCAAACTCGGCGGGCCGGCAGTGAAACGATCCTCTCCACGGGAAATGCAGCGTCTCGATCTGCAACTGCCCAGAACCGACCCGACGCTGTCGGTGGAGTTTTACGTTCAGGCGCATCTGGCGGAGGATTCGGCGCCGGTGCATTACGTCGAAAACAGCCTGATCAATTCATTGTTCGGGTTGCTGTGCTGGCCGGCAATCTTTGCGCCGTTACCGGGGGCGTTTTTCCACCCGTTCCAGCGCGGGCCGGCGGACTTGCTCAATGAAGACTTCCAGGCGCGCCGGGCCGATCTGTTTCAGGCTTGCCTCGCCGAGCTGGATGACGGGCGTTACCGCCAGACCATCCGTGAGCGATATGCCGCCAAGTGGGGCGTGCAGTCGCCTTTCGTGTTCTGGGGCGCGTTGAGCGAACCACTGCTTGAGCAGGCCCTGGACTGCCTGCCCGCCGAGCACCTCAAACACTGGTTCAACCGCCTGCTGCTGGACATCAAGGCCAACCGCGCCGGCATGCCGGACCTGATCCAGTTCTGGCCGCAGCACAAGACCTACCGCATGATCGAAGTCAAAGGCCCCGGTGATCGCCTGCAGGACAACCAGTTGCGCTGGCTCGAGTTCTGCCATGAACACCAGATGCCGATTGCTGTTTGCTACGTGCAGTGGGCGGAGCAGGGCGCTTGAGCTACAGCATTGCGGTGCGGGCGTTGTGTGAATTCACCGCCAAGGTCGGGGACCTCGACCTGCGTTTCACGCCTTCGCCGACGGCACTGGAAGGTATCGTCGGCCACCGTACGGTGGCGTCCCGGCGCAGCGAGGGTTACCAGAGTGAGGTCGCGCTTGAAGGTCTGTACCAGACGTTGAAGGTCAAGGGCAGGGCGGACGGCTACGACCCGGCGCAAAACTGCCTGGAAGAAGTCAAAACCTATCGCGGGGACTTGAGCAAACAACCGGCCAACCATCGTCTACTGCATTGGGCGCAGGCCAAGGTCTATGGCTGGTTGATGTGCCAGAAACTGGGCCTGGCGCAGATCAACCTGGCGCTGGTGTATTTCGACATCGTCAGCGAAAAGGAAACCTGTCTGGTCGAAGCCTTCAGCGCTGGAGAATTGCAGAGGTTCTTCGAGCAGCATTGCCGACTGTTCCTGCATTGGGCCGAACAGGAAATGGCCCATCGCGAGGCGCGCAACGGCGCGGCGCAGCAACTTTCGTTTCCCCATGCCGGTTTTCGTCCGGGCCAACGGCATCTGGCCGAGTCGGTGTTCAAGGCGGTCAGCACTGGCCGGTGCCTGATGGCGCAGGCGCCGACCGGCATCGGCAAGACGCTTGGCACGCTGTTTCCGATGCTCAAGGCGCTGGCGCCGCAGCAACTGGACAAGGTGTTCTTTCTTACGGCAAAAACGCCGGGGCGCAAACTGGCGCTCGATGCTGCGCAGGTGATCCTCGACAGCGCGGATGCGCCGCCGCTGCGGGTTCTGGAGATGATCGCCCGGGACAAGGCCTGCGAACATTCGGACAAAGCCTGCCACGGCGAATCCTGCCCATTGGCCCAAGGCTTCTATGATCGCTTGCCGGCTGCGCGCCAGGCCGCCAGCGAGCTGTCACTGTTGAACCAGAATGCCTTGCGCGAGGTGGCCGTGAAACATGCGGTGTGCCCGTACTACCTGAGCCAGGAAATGGCCCGCTGGTCAGACGTGGTGGTCGCCGACTACAACTATTATTTCGATTTCAGTGCGCTGCTGTTCGGGCTGGCCCAGGCCAATAACTGGAAAGTCGCGGTGCTGGTGGACGAAGCCCACAACCTGGTGGAGCGCGGCCGGCAGATGTACAGCGCCGGTCTCGACCAGTCGGCCCTCAACGGCGTGCGTAAAACCGCGCCCGAGCCGTTGAAAAAATCCCTGCAACGGGTCAATCGTGAGTGGAACGCCCTGCATAACCTGCAACTTGGTGCGTATCAGGCCTACGACAAGCCTCCGGAAAAACTGCTTCAGGCGCTGTCCTCGTGCAGTGCGAGCATTGGCGATTACCTCAATGATCACCCGCAGGGCCTGGACAGTGCATTGCAGACGTTTTATTTCGACATGCTGCAATTCTGCCGCGTTGCCGAACTCTTCGATGAACAGTTTCTGTTCGACATCAGCAAGCGGGACCTCGAGCGTAAAAAACCGCTTTCGCAACTGTGCCTGCGCAACGTGGTGCCTGCCGGTTTCATCCGCCCGCGCCTGACGGCCGCACGCAGTACCGTGTTGTTTTCCGCGACGTTGAGCCCGCGTCATTACTATGGGGATCTCCTCGGGACGCCGGCGAACACGGTGTGGATCGATGTTGAATCACCGTTTCACGCTGACCAGTTGAAGGTCCATATCGTCAATCAGATCTCTACACGGTTCGTTCATCGGCAATCGTCGCTGGCGCCGATCGTCGAGCTGATTGCCCGGCAGTTCAGTCAACGCCCCGGCAACTACCTGGCGTTTTTCAGCAGCTTCGATTATTTGCAGCAAGTGGCGCAGTTGCTCGCCGAAAAACACCCACACATCACCGTGTGGGCGCAATCGCGGGGTATGGGAGAAACCCGGCGCCAGGACTTTCTCGATCAATTCACCGCGGACAGCCAAGGAGTTGGCTTCGCAGTGCTGGGCGGGGCATTTGGCGAAGGCATCGACTTGCCCGGCGCGCGGTTGATCGGTGCATTCATCGCCACCTTGGGCCTGGCGCAACTCAACCCGGTCAATGAACAGTTGAAACATCGCATGGCCGCGATTTTCGGTGCCGGTTACGACTACACCTACCTGTTTCCCGGCGTGCAGAAGGTGGTGCAGGCTGCAGGGCGAGTGATCCGCACCCAGCAGGATGAGGGGGTGGTGATGTTGATCGATGACCGGTTTGGCGACAGCAAGGTCAAGCAACTGCTGCCGCGCTGGTGGTCGGTTGCTCCGGCGATTTCGCTCTCGGCTGAGTAGGATTTTTTACCTTAAAAAACATCGACATACCTTGAAAAACACAGACATTTGAACAAGTGGCGAATGCCCGCTTTATTCATAGAGGCAATCATCACTTTCAAGCCAGTCTTTGATAAGGAAATCAAGGTATGTCAGCAGCACCGAACTATACGTACACCCAAGAGCAGGTCACGGCCGCATTCGATGAAATAAAAACGACGCTGTTCAGCGGCATTACGGCCGAGGCAACCCCGAAAATGCTGATCGTTGCCGGCCTGCAGGGATCTGGCAAAACGTATCTGCTTGAAAAAAGTCTTCTGCCTTCGGGCCGCTACAAAAATTACGTGCGCCTGTACCTGCCCGAATACCGAAAAAAACACCCTCACTACGCTGAGATGATCAAGCTTGGCGTTCTGCATGCGTATGAGCATACAGAGGCGTTTGTGCGTGAAGTCAGCGCGATGATCTTTACGCAGGCATTCGTCGGCAAATACAACATCGTCATGGAGTGCGCGTTCGACAGCCTCGATTTCGCGGCTTTTCCGCTGACGGCAACAGCCGCCGGTTATCACTTCGAGACTCATATCGTTGGCTGCACCCAAGAGTTCGCTCATGTGTCGAGCATCAAGAGAGCACTCAACAGCCTCGAAAACCAGGAAATGGAAAGATTTCTGACGGGATCAACACTGGCTGCCAGCATGAGGTATGCACAAGCGATCATCCTGGCCATCGAGACGGCCTCAAAAGCGATCAGCGGTTCACAAATCACCGTGTACGAACGCGGATTCGGCGTGTTGAAAGAACGAGCGCTACGGGCTCAGAGTACTTACACCCTGGATGCCAACGGCTCACTGATCAAAACGACAACCCTGAGGCAATTTGAGCACAGCGTTTACTCGCGGATTATTGATAACCCTGTTTTTGCGGTGAATGGTCACCACGAAATCATCAAGGAGTGCCATCTGGCGCTGCTCAAGATCGCGGGTCATACCCAGCATGTTCCGAGTTTCGTATACAACGATTTGTATGCCTGCATTGTCAGATACGCAAACCGATAAGACTTTGCGTCGAGCGGGGCATTTCGGCTTTCCAAACCCCGGGTTTGTCGCATACTCCTCAAAAAACAATCACGACGTGAGGGCTCAATGAACGAAGATAGAGGCAAAGCCAGCACCATCGAGGACGGGCGCTTTCGCCTGTTGATCGATGCGGTGATTGACTACGCGATCTACATGATTGATCCCGACGGCATCATCACCAGTTGGAATGCCGGCGCTCGACGTTTCAAAGGGTATGAAGAAGCGGAAATCCTCGGCCAGCATTTTTCGCGGTTCTACACCGAGGAGGACCGTCTCAAGGGGATGCCCCAACGAGCCCTGGACACCGCCATTCGGGAAGGGCGATTCGAGGGAGAAGGCTGGCGGGTGCGCAAGGACGGTACGCATTTCTGGTGCCATGTGGTGATCGATCCGATCCTCGATTCGACGGGCAAGTTGCTGGGGTTTGCCAAGATCACCCGGGACCTGACTGACCGCAAAATGGCTGAAGAAGTGCTCAAGCAAAGCGAACAGCAGTTCCGGCTGCTGGTGCAAAGTGTCACGGACTACGCTATCTACATGCTCGACGCTGACGGACGGCTGACCAACTGGAACCCTGGTGCCCAGCGCATCAAGGGTTACTTGCCCGAAGAAGTGATCGGTCAGCATTTTTCGATGTTTTACACCCCGGAAGACCGCGCAGCCGGCGAACCGAAGCGCACGCTGGACATTGCCATCCGTGAGGGGCGATTCGAGAACAAAGGCTGGCGAGTGCGCAAGGACGGCACGCGGTTCCTGGCGCATGTCGTGGTCGATCCGATCTGGGGCGATACCGGGACGTTGCTCGGTTTCGCCAAGATCACCCGGGATATTACTGAAGCGACCCGCGCTCAGCAGGCGCTCGAACAAACCCGTGAGGCGCTTTTCCAGGCGCAGAAAATGCAAGCCATCGGGCAATTGAGCGGGGGGATTGCCCATGACTTCAACAATTTGTTGACGGTGATCCTTGGCAATCTGGAAATCGTGCGCAAGCGAATCGGGGACGATTCGAAGATCACCCGATTGCTGGACAACGCCACTCAAGGCGCCTTGCGCGGAGTGGCGCTGACCCAGCGCATGCTGGCCTTTGCCAGGCGACAGGAACTGAAGACCGAGTCCGTCGAGATACCGACGCTGGTGGAGGGCATCACCGGCCTGTTGCGCAGTTCCCTCGGGCCTTCCGTAGCGCTCGAAACCCGTTTTACGGAAACAATCGAGCCCGTTTGGGCCGACAAAAACCAGCTCGAACTGGCAGTCCTGAACCTGGCGACCAATGCCCGCGACGCCATGCCCCATGGCGGCAAGCTCCTGATCAGCGCCCGGTCTGAAGACGCCGGCGATCATTCCTCGCTCAGGCCAATGACAGGTCGTTATGTTTGCCTGAGCATCAATGACACCGGGGAGGGCATGGACGACGCCACACTCGCCGTGGCGATGGACCCATTCTTCACCACCAAAGGGGTCGGCAAAGGTACGGGGCTGGGATTGTCGATGGTGCATGGCTTCATCGAACAATTGGGCGGGCGATTCATTCTAAAGTGCCAGAAGGGCAAGGGCACCACGGCCGAACTGTGGATTCCCGTCGCCACGCAAGGCTCGATCGCCAAGCCTGCCCAGGAGGAAGCCGCACCGCCGGTGCCTCGTCTGTGCGTGCTGGTGGTGGATGACGACAGCCTGGTGCTGACCAGTACCTGCCTGTTGCTCGAAGATCTGGGCCATCAGGTGATCAGTGCGGTATCCGGGGCTCAAGCGCTGACAGTGCTCGACAGCGAACAGGTCATCGACCTGGTCATTACCGACATGGCCATGCCGCAAATGAACGGTGCGCAACTGGCGCAGGCGATCCGAAGCATCAGGCCAGACCTGCCGATCATCCTCGCCACCGGTTACGCCGAGCGGCTGGAAGGCTTTGCGACTAGGCTCCCACGCCTGTCCAAACCATTCACGCAACTCAACCTGGTGGAAATCATCGCCTCGACATTACGGTAACAAACCGTCCGGCTCTTCAAGCGCCCGCTCTTATTCTCCCGCGCCCGTAGGAGCCGGCTTGCTGGCGATTGGCCCCTGAGCCCTGCAGTGACCTTGCGGACGCCATCGCCGGCAAGCCAGCTCCTACAAGGTACGAGGTGACTGGCAGGGATGTGTGTCGCGACAAATCCCTGTAGGAGCCGGCTTGCCGGCGATTGGCCCCTGAGTCCTGCGCTTACCTTGCGGACGCCATCGCCGGCAAGCCAGCTCCTACAAGGTGCGAGGTGGCTGGCAGTGATTTGTGCCGCAACAAATTCCTGTAGGAGCCGGCTTGCTGGCGATTGGCCCCTGAGCCCTGCGCTGACCTTGCGGACGTCATCGCCAGCAAGCCAGCTCCTACAAGGTGCGATGTGGCTGGCAGTGATGTGTGCCGGAACAAATTCCTGTAGGAGCCGGCTTGCTGGCGATTGGCCCCTGAGTCCTGCGCTTACCTTGCGGATGTCATCGCCGGCAAGGGGGGCTTGTTAGCGGTCGCGCAAACTGCGCTCCATCCGTGCAATGCCTTCCTCCAGCAACGCGCGCGGGCAGCCGAAGTTCAGGCGTACGAACTGTTGGCTGTCATCGCCGAAATCCAGGCCAGGACTAAGCCCGACCTTCGCCTTTTCAAGGAAGAACTGCTGCGGGTTCTCCAACCCCAGCGCCGAGCAGTCGAGCCAGGCCAGGTAGGTACTCTGAGGCACATTCATGCTGATGCCGGGCAAGCGCGTGCGAACGGCTTCCACCAGATAATCGCGGTTACTTTGCAGGTAGTCCTTGAGCGCGGCCAGCCACGGCGCACCTTCGGTGTAGGCAACGCGTGTCGCTTCCATGCCCAGCGGATTGACGCTGTCGACCATGCCGCAGCGCGCATGGTTGACGCGTTCGCGCAGGGCGCGGTCCTGAATGATCATGAACGAAGTCTTCAGGCCAGCGATGTTGTAGGCCTTGCTCGCCGACATCAGCGTGATGGTGCGCCGGGCGATTTCCGGGCTCAACGACGCGGTGGGGATGTGTTGGCGGCCGTCGAAGCACAGTTCGGCATGGATTTCGTCGGAAATGATCCAGGCGCCTTGAGTCACGCAGATATCGGCCACGGCTTGCAGTTCTTCCCTTGGGAACGCCTTGCCCAGCGGGTTGTGCGGGTTGCTCAGCAGCAGTGCACCGCCGCCTTCCAGCGACTGGCGCAAGGCCTGAAGCGGCGTGGCGTACGTGCCATCAGCCATCGCCTCGAAATTCAGTTCAACCTTGTTCAGCTCCCAATGCCCCGGTGCATGACGCAGCGGTGGGTAGTTGGGCGTTTGCACCACGACATTCTGTTGCGGCTGGACCAGCGCATTCAGGGCCATGTTGAAACCCGATTCCACGCCCGGCAGGAAAACCAGCTCCTGCGGCTCGACGCGCCAGGCGTACTTGTTCCAGAGGTCGGTCACGATGGCATTGCGCAAGTCATCTTGCGCCACGCTGTAGCCGAGCAACGGGTGTTCCAGACGTTTTTGCAGGGCCTGGATGATCACCGGTGGCGCGGCAAAATCCATGTCGGCAACCCACATCGGCAATACGTCGGCCGGGTAGCGGCTCCACTTGGTACTGCCGGTGTTGTGGCGGTCGAACACCTGATCAAAATCGAAGGTCATGCTCATTCTCATACAAGGCAGGGTTGTTTTCGGCGGTCATGATAAACGCCAACCCCTGTGGGAGCGAGCCTGCTTGAGAGTGCGAGCGCGCCGGCTGACGATTATCAGAAACGGCCGAAACTCAGCGGGTACTCGATAACGACATAAACCCTGTCGATATCATCGCCCGCCTGGGCGCTGTTGGCCCGGTGCGAGACATGGGACAGTTGCAGCGACAAGCCCTTGGCCGATCCAGACTGCACGATGTAGCGCAAATCGATGTCTCGCTCCCAATGCCGTCCACCATCACCTTGCAGCGGCCTGTACGCACCGACCGACTCATCGAACGGGTTGTAGGCGCCGCCCTTGGGTGCGTGCGTACCGTCGATCTGGCTGCCTGTGACATAACGGGTCATGAATTTCAGCCCGGGAACGCCATAGAGGCCCAGATCAAGGTCGTAGCGAGCTTGCCAGGACTGCTCGTGGGCACCGTTGAAGTCGGCGTATTTGATCGAGTTGGCGAGGTAGATCGAGTCGCCACCGACGAAATCGAACGGGGTATCGCCGTTGACCTTTTGATAGGCCAACGTGAAGGCGTGGGCATCGACGGTGTATTTGCCTGACAGGCTGAACGCTGTGTTGTCGATAGCACCGGCCAGCGCCTGGCCTGTGTCCTGCGTGCGATAGAGATTGGCGTCGAGGAACCAGCCGGACTGTTTCAGGTGCAGATTGGCGTAGTACTGATGCCAAGTGTCGGTCAGCTCTGAAGCATAGAGGGCCGCGCCGAACGGACTTTGCGTAAACAGGTCGGCACCCAGAATAGAAATGCCGCCCGCTTCAGTGTTGGCGCCGTAGCCGTAAAAGTTGTCCTTGCCCGAAGCACCGTCCTGATTCTTGAACGCCGTGAAGTGGCCGGCGACCAGATTCACTCCCTCAATCTCGTGGCTGTTTACCAGAAAACCGCTGGCGTACTCGGGTTGCAGGCGTTTATCCGCGGTGTCGAACACCGGGGTTTCGACCATCATTTCACCGAAGGCCAACGTGGTTTTCGATGCCTTGATTTTCAACGCGCCGCCAGCACTGGAATAGTTGTCTTCGCTGCGACCGTCACTGTCCAGCGGCAATAATCCTGTCCCGGAATGGCCCTTGCCACCGTCCAGTTTCAATCCTAGAAACCCGTGGGCATCGAGTCCGAATCCGAGGGTGCCGGGGGTGAAACCGGATTCAAAAGAGCTGATAAAGCCCTGAGTCCATTCGGCTTTGTAGCTTTTGCCTGCCGGCGTCGGGGATCGATAGTCGTTGTTGAGATAGAAATTTCGGCTCAGCACTTCAAGCTTCGCACCGGCCAGCAAGCCCTGCGACTCATCTGCCAGGACCGTGCCTGATAACAGCGCCGGCAGACACAGGCACAACCCGCGACTGAGGTCTCGTGAGGAAAACGTCATCGATCAGTCCACCGCGAAGGGAAGCGGCTCCGGAACCCCGGAGCCGCGTTGTTACTTAATGACCTTCGGAGGCGCCGAACATGGTCTTGGCGTAGATCAGGCCCAGACCGTAAGAACCACCGTTGGCAATCGAGGTTTTCACGGTTTCGTCGTAGGTCTCGGTACGTGCCCAGTCGCGTTGCAATTCAAGCAGGTATTGCAACGAAGTCATCGGCCGCGCGCCGATCTGGATCATGCGCTGCATCGCCATTTCATGGGCTTCGGTGGTGACGTCGCCACAGGCGTCGGCAATCACGTACACCTCAAAACCCTGGTCGATGGCCGACAGCGCCGGGCCGACGATGCAAACGGAGGTCCACAGGCCGGCGAGGACGATTTTCTGTTTGCCGAACTTATTCACTTCAACGGCAATGCGCTCGTCTTCCCAGGTGTTCATGCTGGTGCGGTCAATGACGTTGTGTTCCGGGAACACCGATTTGATTTCGTCGAAGATCGGGCCGGAGAAGCTCTTTTCGGCAACGGTGGTGAGGATGGTCGAGACCTTGAAGCCGCGCGCCGCCTTGGCCACCAGCGCGGCATTGTTGCGCAGGGTCACGGCGTCGATCGACTTGGTCGCAAAGGACATTTGCGACTGGTGATCGATCATGATCAGCGTGTGGTCGGTTGGGGTCAGCAGGGTTTTGCCGGGTACTGCTTTTGCGATAGCCATGGCGATGTCCTTACGGGGTGAGTGAGGAGGCCATGGTGGCGTAGAGTCGGACGGGGATATTGAACCGATGTGCTGTGTTTTGACTTTCTTGCGGGGGAGGCTAGCCAGTTCCTACAGGATCGGGGTGTACGCCCCCCCCTGTAGGAGCCGGCTTGCTGGCGAAACAATGGTGGCCGTTATACCGCCTTACCAGATCGGCAACGTGTAACTGACGATCAACCGGTTTTCATCCAGATCACTGCCAAAATTTGTCGAGCGCACTGTCGCATTGCGCCATTTCACTCCGACGTTTTTCAGCGGCCCGCTCTGCACGACATACCCGATATCGGTATCGCGCTCCCATTCCTTGCCTTCAGGGCGGTTGTTACCCAGGTCTATATCGGTACCGTTGATGTAGCGGGTCATGAACGTCAGGCCGGGAATGCCGAGGGCGGCAAAGTTGTAGTCGTAACGGGCCTGCCAGGATTTTTCGTCCTTGCTGGCAAAGTCGCCGATCTGTACGAAGTTCACCAGGAACGCATCGGTGCCATTGATGTAGGCATACCCAGTGTCGCCGCTCATGCCTTGATAGCCCAGGCCGAATGCATGCCCACCGAGGTTGTAGGTGAACATGGCGCCAATTGCCTTGTTGTCGACATTACTGCCGCCATCATCGATGGAGCGTGCGAACCGCAGATCAGTCTTCAACGATTGACCGACGGTGACCGGCAACACGTAGGTCAGGTTGACCAGGTGCTGGCTGTAGAAATTGTCGAGGTGGCCGTAGCTATAACCAGTGGCGAGGTTGCTGGTCCATTTGTAGTTCAGGCTGGCGAAATCGAAGCTGTCGCTGTCCAAATGGCGGCTGGTGATGCCCTTGGCGCCGGTTCGGGTGATGCCCATGTCCTCATAGTCCGAGGAGTCGCGCTGGTTGACCTGCGTCAGCCGTCCGGCATCCACGGTCAGGCCTTCGACTTCCAGCGAAGTCAGTTGGCCGCCCTTGAAGGTTTGCGGCAACAGCCGTGAATCGTTGGCCAATACCGTCGGCAGCTTGGGCAGCAATGTGCCCAGTTTCAATGTGCTCTTGGATGCGCGCAGTTTGGCGGTCAGGCCCAGTTCACCGTATTCGTCCTGCGCGCCTTTGCGCGTGTCGCGATGGCGCTGGAGCAGGCCGGAGCCGGCGCGATCCGGGCTGGAGTCGAGTTTGACGCCTACCAGGCCGATCGCATCGAAACCGACCCCGATCAGCCCCTCGGTAAAGCCGGATTCGTAGCGCAACAGGAAGCCTTGCGCCCATTCCTCCTGTTTCGATTGCGCCGCGTTGGTCTGACGATAGTCACGGTTGAAGTAGAAGTTGCGTAGCTCAAGGCTGGCCTTGCTGTCCTTGATAAAGTCAGCAGCGGCGGGGGCCGAGAGGCTGATGACGCCGCCGGCCAGCAACAGTCGGGTAGCGAGAGTGCGGGTGTTGCGATCCATGTGAAGCCCCTTTGTTTTTATTATGAAATGACGGCTTGCGCGACCCTCGCCAACCGGGCGAGGGCTTACCAAGAAAAAACGCGAGCGCCGAAAAGAGAGGAGCGTGGCGCCGCGTGCGGTTCAATCGTTAGAACTGCTCGGCGCTCAGACCGAACAACGAGGCACTGCCGGCGCGAATCGATTGTTCGAGGCTCAAAATGCGCGGCAGCAGGCGATGGAAGTAGAAGTCGGCGGTGGCGATCTTCGCACCGTAAAAGTCTTCGTCGTCGGTTCGCTTTTGCCGGGCAACCTGCGCCATGCGCGCCCACAGCCAGGCGTAGGCCACATACCCGAACAGGTGCAAATACTCCACGGAAGCGGCGCCGATTTCGTTGCGGTTGGTCGCTGCCCGGTCCTGCAACCAGTCGCTCAGGTCTTCCAGGCGCTGCACGGCATCGAACAGTTGCGCGCTGTAGGGCGCGTCAGGCTGGTGGGCGAAATGCCGAATCTGGCCGGTGAACTGACGCAACGCGAAACCGTTATCGGCCAGCACTTTGCGCCCGAGCAGGTCCAGCGCCTGAATACCGTTGGTGCCTTCGTAGATCTGCGCGATGCGCACATCGCGGACCAATTGTTCCTGGCCCCATTCGCGGATGTAGCCATGGCCACCGAACACTTGCTGGCCGTTGATGCAGCTCTCCAGGCCGGTGTCGGTGAAGAAGGCCTTGGCAATCGGCGTCAGCAGCGCGACCAGGCTCTGGGCGCTCTCGCGTTCTTGCGCATCGTCGGAGAACTTCGCCAGATCGAGCTGCTGCCCGACATAACTGGCGAACGCGCGGCCACCTTCAGTCATGGCTTTCATGCTGAGCAGCATGCGGCGCACATCGGGGTGGACGATGATCGGATCGGCGACTTTGTCCGCGGCCACGGTGCCGGTCGGGGCGCGGCTCTGAATGCGTTCACGGGCGTAGGCCACCGCACTCTGATAGGACGCTTCGGCGCAGCCAATGCCCTGAATACCGATGGACAGGCGTTCGTAGTTCATCATGGTGAACATCGCTGCGAGGCCTTTGTTGGCTTCGCCCACCAGCCAGCCGCTGGCACCGTCGAAATTCATCACGCAGGTGGCCGAGGCCTTGATGCCCATCTTGTGTTCGATCGAACCGCAACTTACGGCGTTGGCCTCGCCAAGGGAACCGTCGGCATTGACCAGCACTTTGGGCACCACAAACAGCGAGATGCCTTTCGGTCCGGCCGGCGCGTCGGGCAGTTTTGCCAACACCAGATGGACGATGTTTTCGGTCAGGTCCTGATCGCCGCCGGTGATGAATATCTTGCTGCCGGTGATGCTGAAACTGCCATCCGCCCGAGGTTCTGCGCGGGTGCGGATGATCCCCAGATCGGTGCCGGCATGGGCTTCGGTCAGGCACATGGAGCCGGCCCAGCGACCTTCATACATCGGCGGCAGGTACAGGTCTTTCAAGGTCTCGCTGGCGTGGGCATCCAGCGCCAGGCACGCACCGGAACTCAATGCCGAATACAGTGCGAAACTGGAATTGGCGCCGTAGAGCATTTCTTCAAACTGCACGGCGAGCATTTTCGGCATGCCCATGCCGCCGTACTCGGGATTACCGGACAGGCCGACCCAGCCACCCTCGATGTACGTGGCATAAGCCTGTTTGAAGCCGATGGGCGTGGTCACCTGACCTTCATGCCACTGTGCGCCTTCTTCGTCGCCGCTGCGGTTCAAGGGTGCGATCAGGTGCGCGGTGACTTTCCCCGCTTCCTCAAGGATCGCGTCGGCGATGCCGGCATCGATGTTGTCAGCCAGGGCAGGCAGGCGTGCCCACAGGGCTGGGGCGTCGAACACCTCATGCAGGACGAAGCGCAGATCGCGCAGGGGGGCTTTGAATTCGGGCATAACGTGAACCTCGACAGGACGGTTGTGCACGGCGCCGCAACCGGGTGCCGTGCCTTTCAATCAATGACTGGAAGCGCTGGCAGCACCGAGACCGGTCTGGGCGCGCACGAACTGGTCGGCGTAGGCGTCACGTTCCTTGTCGGCCCGCACACTGCGGTCGAGTCGGGACACGACGACAATCACCAGGAACGCCAGCGGCATGGAAAACAGCGCCGGGTGGTCGTACGGGAAGATGGCGTGAGCATGACCGAGCACGGTCACCCACACGGCCGGGGACAGGATCACTAGCACCAGCGCGCAGATCAGGCCGGCAAAACCGCCGATGATCGCGCCTTTGGTGGTCAGGCCTTTCCAGTACATGGCCATGATCAGTACCGGGAAGTTGGTCGAGGCGGCGATGCCGAAGGTCAGGCCGACCAGGAACGCGACGTTCATCTTCTCGAACAGAATGCCCAGCAGAATCGCGATGATGCCCAGGCCTACGGTGGCCATGCGGGTGACGCGCATTTCCTGTTTCTGGGTGGCGTTGCCTTTCTTGAAGACGGTGGCGTAGAGGTCGTGGGAAATCGCCGACGCACCGGCCAGGGCCAGCCCGGAGACCACCGCAAGGATGGTGGCGAACGCCACGGCCGAGAGGAACCCGAGGAACAGGTTGCCGCCTACCGCTTTGGCCAAGTGCATCGCGACCATGTTGCCGCCGCCAATCAAGGCGCCGCCAACTTCACCGTTGACGTAGTACTGCGGATCGGTGCCGATGATCACCATCGCGGCGAAGCCCAGGGTGCAGACCACGAGGAAGAAGAAACCGATGAAACCGGTGGCGTAGAACACCGATTTACGCGCTTCCCTGGCGTTGGGTACGGTGAAGAAGCGCATCAGAATGTGCGGCAGACCGGCAATGCCGAATACCAGGCCGAGAGACATTGACGCGGTGTTGATCGGGTCGGCGAGCATTGAGCCGGGGCCCATGATATTCCAGCCGCTGGCATGCGCTTCGACCGCTTTGGTGGCCAGGGTTTCGTAGCTGAAACCGAACTGCGACATGGCCATGCCCGCGAGAGTCGTGCCGCCGGACAGCAGCAACACAGCCTTGATGATTTGCACCCAGGTCGTTGCGATCATGCCGCCGAAGATCACATACACCAGCATCAACGCGCCGACGATCACCACCGCTACCGGGTAGTCGAGGCCGAACAGCAATTTGATTAACTGGCCGGCACCGACCATCTGCACGATCAGGTAGCAACACACCACCGTCAACGAACCGAATGCAGCGAAGATCCGCACTTTGTTCTGGTCCAGTCGGTAGGAGACGATGTCGGCAAAGGTGTAGCGCCCCAGATTGCGCAGCCGCTCGGCCATCAGGAAGGTGATGATCGGCCAACCGACAAAGAAGCCGATGGTGTAGATGAAACCGTCGTAACCCTTGGCGAACACCAGGCTGGACAGCCCCAGCAGCGTAGCGGCGGACATGTAGTCGCCGGCAATCGCCAAGCCGTTCTGAAACCCGGTAATGCCACCGCCGGCAGTGTAGAAGTCCGAGGTGGATTTGGTCTGGCGCGCGGCCCACCAGGTGATGGCCAGCGTGCCGAGGACGAACACGAAGAACATGCCGATCGCATGCAGGTTCAGCGGTTGTTTTTCGATGGCACCCAACGCGGGTGCAGCGAATACAGCGGAGGTCGGCAACAGGCAGGCTGCGGCGAGGATGAGTTTACGCATCACTTGCTCTCCTCAAGAATGGCCGAACCCAGCGCATCGAAGCGCGTGTTGGCGCTGTAGACGTACCAACCGGTCAGCAACCAGGAAAAAACAATGATCGCCGCGCCAACCGGCATGCTGAGGGTCAACATCCGGTGCTCGCCGAGCGGCGCGTGCAGCCATTGCGGGGCAAACGCCACCACGAACATGAACAGGTAATAAGTGCCCAGCACCGCAGCACTCAACGACCAGGCCAGGCGCGAGCGACTGCTGACCAGTTGCAGGAATTTCGGGTTGGTCCGAATACGTTCACAGCGTTGGGTATCGGTTGCATGGATGTCGATCATGATGCGCTCCACATTGTTGTTGTTATCGGTGTGTGGGGGCAGGGCAGGCCGAATTCGGCCTGCACGAGCCCGAGGCGGCAGGTAGGACACCTGCCGCCTGATAGGTGAAACGTCGGTGAGGGTTAGAGGGCCTTGGCCCTGTCGCGCAGCACGTACTTCTGGATCTTGCCGGTGGAAGTCTTCGGCAGCAGGGTGAAAATCACCGTGCGCGGGACTTTGAAACCGGCCAGATGCTCGCGGCAGAAACTGATGATGTCGGCCTCGCGAACGTCCTGGTGATCAGCCTTCAAGGTGATGAAGGCGCAGGGCGTTTCACCCCATTTTTCATCGGGGCGGGCGACCACGGCGGCTTCCATCACCCCCGGATGGCGATAGAGCACGCCTTCGAGTTCGATGGTGGAAATGTTCTCGCCACCGGAAATGATGATGTCTTTGAGGCGGTCTTTGATCTCGACATAACCGTCGGGGTGACACACCGCCAGGTCGCCAGTGTGAAACCAGCCACCCTCGAATGCTTCGGCGGTGGCCGTCGGGTTTTTCAGGTAGCCCTTCATCACGGTGTTGCCGCGCATGAACACTTCACCGATGGTCTGGCCATCGCGCGGGGTCGGTTCCAGCGTCTTCGAATCGCCGACCATCACACCTTCGAGCGTCGGGTAGCGCACGCCCTGACGGGATTTGATCTGCGCCCGTTCTTCCAGCGGCAGTTCGTCCCATTCGGCATGCCAGGCGCAGAGGGTCACCGGACCATAGGTTTCCGTCAGGCCGTACACGTGGGTGACCTTGATGCCCATTTCCTCCACGGCGCCAATGACTTTGGCTGGCGGCGCAGCACCGGCGACCATGGCGTTGACCGGGTGATCGATGGCCGCCTTCGCCGATTCCGGCATGTTGACCAGCGCGTTGAGCACGATCGGCGCGCCGCACAGGTGCGTGACCTGATGTTCGCGAATCAGCGTGAGGATTTTCTGCGGATCGACCCGGCGCAGGAACACGTGAACGCCGGCGAGCGCGGTGATGGTCCACGGGTAGCACCAGCCGTTGCAATGGAACATCGGCAGGGTCCAGAGGTACACCGGATGGTTGCCCATGGCCCAGGTCATCTGGTTGCCCAAGGCATTCAAATAAGCGCCGCGATGGTGATAGACCACGCCTTTCGGATTGCCGGTGGTGCCGGAGGTGTAGTTCAGCGAGATGGCTTGCCACTCGTTGGCTGGCCATTGCCAGGCGAACGCCGGGTCGCCTTCGGCCAGCAACGCTTCATAGTCCAGATCGCTGACGGCCTGGCCTTCACCGTATTCCGGGTCGTTGACGTCGATGACCAGAGGCGGGTGATCAAGCATGCCGATGGCGGCGTGAATCACGTCATGGAACTCGCGGTCGGTGATCAGCACCTTGGCCTCGCCATGCTGGAGCATGAACGCAATGGCTTCAGCATCCAGGCGCACGTTGAGCGGGTTGAGCACGGCGCCGATCATCGGCACGCCAAAATGCACTTCCAGCATTTCCGGGATATTGGGCAGCATCACCGCCACGGTGTCGTCTTTGCCGATGCCGCGACCAGCCAGCGCCGAGGCCAGGCGTCGGCAACGGGTGTAGGTCTGCGCCCAGGTACGGCGAATGGAGCCGTGGATGACGGCGGGGTAGTCGGGGTAAACATTGGCCGTGCGCTCGAGGAAGCTGAGCGGAGACAAGGCGATGTGATTGACAGCCGAAGGGACTAGCCCTTGTTCATAGATCGACATGTGCGGTACTCGGTGGCTGATTGTTAGCTCTATCGGTGGCCTTTCAGCGTCGCCGCTGAGGTCACCTTTATATGTCCGGTGTGCTTTATATAACAATCCTCCATCGATATGGAAGTACAACCTATGGCGTATGGTATAAGTACTATATTTGATTCGTGCTGAACTAAATGACTACCGTCAAATCGCCAAGGCCGGTATATCCTTGGCTTCCCCAACGAAGCGGACCCGTGATGACCCTGACTCCCGTTCGATTGCACAGCTGGTTGCGCCTGCAGCGTGAGGCCGTGCCTCTGGCCGCCCGGGCCGATGCGTTGTGCCGGGCCTTGCAGGATTGCCCCGAGGTGCGTCGCGCGGTTTACCTGAGCTGGCAACCCCAGGCGCGGATCTACAGCCATGAAGGTGCCGCCCAGCATTTTCCCCCGGGCCAGGGCGATCCTTCGCTGGCCAGCGATCAGTTGCTGTTCGAGCGTTTGCTGGAAGCCGGGCGCCTCGACCTGGCGCAAGTGCGGCAACTGGATTGCTGGTTGGCCGGCCGACTGCGCCGCGCCGCCATCAGCCATGGCCAAGTGTTCGATCTGGCGTTGACGCCTGGGCAAGCCGGGTTGTTGCTGGTGGAAGTCTGCGAAGGCGTGAGTTTCGATTGGCTGGGGTGGGTGCAGGATTTGCTCACGACTTTGCTCAGCAGCGTCAACGGCATGCTGCGTGGCTCGCCACTGTTGGGCCACGATCCGCAACCGAGCCTGTTGCTCGATGCGCAGGGACGGCCGCAGGAGTTCAACGCGGCGTTGCTGGCGTTGCTGGCGGAAAAGCCGCTGAGCGACGTATTCGGTTTTCTGCCGGTCAACCATCGGGTACTGGTGCGCGCTTGCCTGGACCAGCAGCGCGCCATTGAAGGGGTCGAAGCCCAGCTCGAAACGCAGATTCTGATCTGGACATTCATTCCCGATCCCCAGGACAACCGTGTGCTCGCCCGTTGCCGCGACGCCACCGCGCAAGTGCTGGCCGAGCGCGAAGCGGCCCAGGCGCGGCGGTTGTACCGGCTGATCATCGAGAACACCACAGACTTGATTTCCCGTCACACACCCGACGGCTGTTTTCTCGATGCCTCCCCTGCGTCATGGACGTTGCTCGGCTATTGGCCGGAAGAACTGCGCGGGCAAATGGCCCAGGGCCTGTTCCATGGCCAGGACCTGGCAAGCCTGGTGCAGCGTGCCCGCGATGCGCTGGAGCAGGACGGTTATCACACCATGACCTATCGCATTCGCCATCGGAACGGGCATTACCTGTGGTTCGAAACCGCCAGTCGGGCGATTCGTGAAACCTATACCGGCACGGTGGTCGAGGTGGTCAGCGTCTCCCGGGACATTACTGCCAGAGTGCAGGCCGAAGAGAACAAGCGGCGCCTGGCCGAAGTCGTCGAGGTCAACACCGATCCGGTGCTGTTCATCGACCCCGAGGGGCAAGTTACTTACCTCAACCCGGCGGCACGCCGCATCCTCGGCATAGGCGAGCAACAGCCGATGCCGGTCCTGGCACAACTGTTCGCCAGCGCAGACCTGACGCGTCTGCAACGTGACGGCTGGAGCGGCGCCGAGCGCGACGGCGTCTGGAGCACCGATGCGCGCTTGCATCCACCGGGCGGTGGCGCGTCGGTGCCGGTGTCGCTGGTGCTGTTGGCGCATCGTTCGGCCGGTGGCGAGCGCTACTATTCACTGGTGGCGCGGGACATGACCGAACGTGAACTGCGCGAAGTGCAGCAGCGCCGCCATCAGGATGAACTGGCGCACACCGCGCGCCTGGTCACCCTCGGTGAACTGGCCTCGGGCATCGCCCACGAAATCAATCAGCCGCTGGCCGCGGTGGTCAATTACGCCAACGCCAGCCAGCGTTATTTGCAGACCGTGGATTCCAACCCCCAGGCGGCCGCCCGGGTTGCGCAAGGGCTGGAACGCATCACCCATCACGCCACGCACGCTTCGGAAGTGATCCGCCGTTTGCGCGCGTTTCTGCGCAAAGGCCAGCGCCGCATGCAGGCGCTGAACGTCACCGATGTCGCCCGCGAAGCCGTGCGTTTGTGCGCCTGGGAAGCGAGTAATTGCCAAGTGACAATCGAGGATCGTCTGCCGGATAATCTGCCGCCCGTTTATGCCGATCGAGTGTTGCTGGAACAAGTCCTGCTCAATCTGTTGCGCAATGCCATCGATGCCAACCGCGAACAACATCCCGGCCAGCCCTCGCTGATTGTGATGACTGCCGGGCAGGGCAGTGCCGCCACCGTGGACATCACGGTGCAGGACCAGGGGCCCGGCGTGAGCGAGCCCGAACTGGAGCAGATTTTTACCCCGTTCTATACCAGCAAGGCCGATGGCCTGGGGCTCGGTTTGTCCATGAGCCGCAGCATCATCGAAGGCTTCGGCGGAGAATTGCAGGCCCGCCGCCAACCGGTCGGGCTGCTGATGTGCTGTCGCTTGCCGCTTGCCGGTCCAACAAAACAACAACAGGAATAATGCAATGGCGGGTGTGACGGAGCACGTGGTGTATGTGGTCGATGACGATCAAGGCATGCTCGATTCAACGGTCTGGTTACTGGAATCAGTCGGCCTCAAGGCGTTGCCGTTTACCAGCGGTGTTGAGTTCCTCAATGCCTGCGATGCCAGCCTGGCAGCCTGTGTGCTGCTGGATGTACGCATGCCCGGCATGGGCGGCTTGAACGTGCAGGAAGAAATGCGATTGCGCGAACTGAACCTGCCAATCATCTTCGTCAGCGGTCACGCCGATGTGCCGATCGTGGTGCGTGCGTTCAAGGCCGGCGCTCACGACTTCATTGAAAAGCCCTACAACGAACAACTGCTGCTGGACAGCGTGCAACAGGCCCTGAGCACTTGCGCGACCCACCGTTCGGGTAATCAGGGGCATGAAGCGTTGCAGGCGCGTTTGCTCACGCTGACCCCACGGGAACGCGACGTCTTGTTGCCGCTGGTGCAGGGTTACACCACCCGCGAAATCGCCGAGCAACTGGGGGTGAGCGCAAAAACCGTCGACCTCTACCGCTCACGCGTGATGAAACGCATGCAGGCCAATACCCTGCCGGACCTGGTCGGCATGGCCATTGCCGCCGGAATGGTTGATCCATTGAAGTTGCGTTGAATCCACGCGTTTTCCGCCGAACGACTATGCTGGGCTAACCGATCCCGTACCGTTGCAGTGATCAGGAGGCCTCCATGGAGCCCACTTCGTTCTCCGAAAAAACGCTGACGCGCACGCTGCTCGATGTCCTTATCCGGGCTGGGTTGATCGCGGTTCTGGTGCTGTTCTGCTTTGAAATCTTCAGCCCGTTCCGTGACCTGATGCTGTGGTCGCTGATCCTGGCGATTACCCTTTACCCGTTGCAGGCGCGTCTGAAAGGGCCCTTGGGGCAGAATGACGGGCGCATTGCGACGCTGATTATCCTGATCGCCATCGTCATCCTGGTGTTGCCGATTTACTTTCTGGGCACCTCGATAGCCGACTCGGTCGACCGTGTGATGGAAGTGGTCAAGGGCGGCGACTTTCACCTGCCACCACCCGCCGAATCCATTGCCAGTTGGCCATTGGTGGGGCAGCCGCTGTTTGACTTGTGGCTTGAAGCCTCAACCAATCTTCCCGACCTGACCGCCAAATACCTCCCGCAGATCAAGCACTTCAGCCTGTCCCTTTTGAGCAAATTGGCCGGCGTCGGCATGGGTTTCCTGACCTTCATTTTCGCCTTGATCATCGCCGGTATTTTCATGGCCTATGGCGAGAGCGGCAGTCGCAGCGCGGTGCAGATTGCCTCGCGGGTCAGCGACCCGGCCAAAGGACCGAAAATTGCCGCGCTGTGCACCGCAACGATCCGTGCGGTCGCGCTGGGCGTGGTCGGGATCGCGTTCATCCAGATGCTGTTGGTGGGGCTCGGGTTTGTCTTCAAGGGCATTCCCGGCGCCGGTTTGCTGGCCCTTGGGGTGCTGTTGCTCGGCATCATGCAATTGCCGGCGACGCTGATCACGGTTCCGGTGATTGCCTTTGTGTTCGCCACCGAAGGCGCCAACACCGTGACGATCGTGTTCGCCATCTTCGTCTTTGTCGCCGGCCTGGTGGACAACGTGCTCAAACCGCTGCTGCTGGGGCGCGGTGTCGATGTGCCGATGCCGGTGGTGCTGATCGGCGCGCTTGGCGGGATGGTCACCAGCGGCATCATCGGGTTGTTCATCGGTCCGGTGGTGCTGGCGGTCGGGTATCAATTATTCTGGCAATGGGTTCGGGATCAGCCTTCGGAGGGAGGAGGGCCGCCACTATGAATGCGCCGGGCGATGAACTGCTCAATCGCGTACTGATCGCCCATGGTGGTCTGGAGCGCTGGAGCAGTTTCAACCAGGTACGCGCCACTATCGTGACCGGGGGCTCGCTCTGGGCCATGAAAGGGCTGACCCAGGACAGCGCGCCACGGCAGATGACCGTCTGGCTGCATGAGCAGCGGGCCTCAGTGACGCCCTTTGGTGGGGCCGATCAATTCACCGCCTACACCCCGGATCGAATCGCCATCGAAAATACCGCCGGCAAGGTAATCGCCGAGCGATCGAAACCCAGAGAGTCCTTCCGCGACCATGGGGAAAACAGTCCCTGGGATCCCTTGCACCGAGCGTACTTCAACGGTTACGCGCTTTGGTCGTACCTGACCATGCCTTTCCAGTTTACCTGGCCGGGTGTCGTGACCGAGGAAGTCGAGCCCTGGCACGAGGGCTCGGAGCGCTGGCGTCGTTTGCGGGTGACCTTCCCCGAGACAATCGCCACGCACTGCGCGGTGCAGGATTTCTACTTCGGTGCAGACTTTCTGTTACGTCGTCACGACTACAACGTGGATGTCAGCGGTGGCCTGGCTGCCGCGCAGTACGTTCATGGCTATGTTGAAACCGACGGCTTGCGCATGCCCGGCAAGCGGCGCGCCTATCGACGCAAGGCCGACAGTCAGGCGGATGAGCACGCCTTGCTGGTGGCGATCGATCTCAGCGACATCGGCTATTCGTAATGCACTGCGGAGGAATGAATCATGACCCTGCATGCCTGGGAAAAACTCTATCTCGATGACCTGAGTCTGGGTCAGGAGTTTGAAAGCGACCCTGTTCGCGTCCATCAGGAAGCGATGTTGGCGTTTGCTCGCGAATACGACCCGCAACCTTTCCATTTGAGTGCCGAAGAGGCCGAGTTGAGTCTGTTCGGCGGTCTGGCGGCCAGCGGCTGGAACACTGCGGCCCTGACCATGAAGATGCTGGTGGCCAGCGTCCCCCTGGCGGACGGCATCATTGGCCTGGGCATCGAGCTGAGCTGGCCGACACCGACTTATCCGGATGACGTGTTACGCCTGTTCAGCAAGGTGCAGGCCATCGAACCGTCGGCCTCCAAACCGGATCGGGGCGTGGTGACGCTGTTCATGGAAACGCTGAATCAGAATGACAAGGTGGTGCAGCGTGCAACCGGGAAGCTGCTGGTGTTCAGAAAACCCCCAGAGGATTGAAGCGCTGCCGGCGTTCGCCATTTCTCGACGTCGCTGACGACAGATCCCCAAACAAGCTGCCCGGGGGTCGCGGTCCGGCAAAGGAACCGCGGCGACCGATCAATCAGGCGGCAGGCAGCAGGCCTTTCTGTTTGGCGACATGAGTCGCCATTGCGTCCATCAAATCCGGGGACAGGCAGTCATAGGGCTCCAGGCCGATAGAGCGCAGGCGCTCACGGATGGCTTTCATTTGCGCTGGTGGTGTGCCGGTTTCGATGATGGAGGACACGAACGCCGCGAAGCCTGGCGCAGCCCATCCTCGTTGGGGAGAGAGCTCGGTGTGGACGAAGTCCAGGCCATAAAACGGATGGTCCTTGTTCTCGATGCGCCCAAAGAGATGGGCGTGGCACTGCTTGCAGGCATGGCGCTGGATGGTGGCTTTTTCGTCGACAATGGCCAGTTTTTCGCCGTGGGCAGTGACGCTGACCTTGTCCCGAGGCACCACGGCAATGACGGCGAATATCGCGTTTTGCGGTTTCCAGCATTTGCTGCAGCCGCACGCGTGGTTATGCAGGGTTTGCGCGTCGATCCGGACCTCGACTTTGTCGTTCGCACACAGGCATTGCAGGGTGCCTCCGGTGAAATTCGCGTCGGCGGGTTGGATACCATTGTCCAGGGCAGGATGAAGTTTCAAGGTACTCACGTTGGCGTCTCCCTTTGAGTGGGCCAGACAAACAGCGGCAGGGTGTGAGTGACGAAAGCTCGCCATTTAAATCCTAGACTATCTTCGGTAACCGGGTGCGCCCCCGTCATAACCTTCAAACTCCGTTGGCTGGTTTGACGGGGGGCATGCACTTTAGAAGCTGAACCGCTGCAGCATGACGCCCAGTCCGTCGGACATTGCCTTGAGTTCCTGGGTTGTGCGCACGATCCCGCTTTGGGCGGTGGCGTTCTCTTCCACACTTTGCGCTACTTTCTCGACGTTGCAGGCGACCTGTTCACTGGCGGCGCGTTGTTCCTGGAGCGACACCGAAATGAAACTGACGGCCGCAAGGGATTCGTCCAGCACACCCTTGATCCTGCCCATGGAATGGCCCGCGCTTTCGACCAGTTTCTGACCATGAGTCACGCGTTCACAGCCGGCGGCCATGCTGTCTTTGGCTTTGACCATGCCGCTTTGTATGGCATTGACCAAGGCAACGATTTCCGTGGTGGATTGGGCTGTGCGGGCGGCCAGGCTGCGCACTTCATCGGCGACCACGGCGAAGCCGCGACCTTGCTCGCCCGCGCGTGCCGCTTCAATGGCGGCATTGAGGGCCAGGAGATTGGTCTGTTCGGCGATGCCGCGAATCACACCGACAATCAGGCTGATGTCGTTGGACTGAATCGCCAGTTGATCGATGTCCGATGAACTTTGTGTCACCAGATCGGCAATCTGGCCCATTTCCTGGATGGAGGCCTGCATGACCTCCATGCCTTCGCTGGTGATTTCGCCTGCTTTCTGTGCGGTGCTCTGAGCCTGTCGAGCATTGTCGGCGATGTGAGTGATGCTGACGGATAGCTCTTCTACCGTGGCCGCCATGGAGGAGGCTGTCTCGCTTTGCAGTGCGGCGCTGCTCAATCCTTGTTCGGAGGACGCAGACAATTGCAGTGTGGCCCCTTCGATCTGCCCGGAGGCCTGGCTGATCTTGCCGATCATCTCGCTCAGGCTGTGGCGCATCGCCTGGACGGAGTGCAGCACCCCCGTCGACTGTTGCTGATCAAACTGTGTAGCGGCGAGTTTCCCTTGGGCGATGTTCGAACTGATGGCCGCCAGTTCTGCCGGTTCGGCACCGAGTTGACGGCTCAACAGGCGGGAGAACAAGACCGTGTAGGCCACGCCCGCGATCAGGGCCAATGCCAGAATCAACAGGCTGAGCTGGAGACTGGAGGTATAGGCGCTCTGGTTTTGCTCGAACTGGTTCTTGGCCTCCACCAGTTGAACTTCGATCAACTCGGAAAACTTGGCTGACAAGGGATCGATCAGTGGATACAGCTGATCTGTCGCGAAACGCGCGAGACCAGCAGCGTCGTTCTGGCGCAGCAGGCCCTGCAAGTTTTGCAATGGACCGTGGGTCGCTTCCATCAGCGGGTCGATTTGCCCGATCAAACGGGTTTCTGCGGGGATCAGCTCTGTTGATTTGTACGCGCGCCACGTCTGATCGATTTCCCTCTGCGCTTGCTCTATCCGGGTCAATGATTCAGCGTTGGTGAAGTTGCCATTGCGTGCCTTGTGGGTGGCATCGACGATGTCCACGGCGTACAGGTCGGCGATTTTTTTCAAGTCCCGCAGCGGCACGACCCGATCGAGGTACACAGTCTCCAGACTGCGTACAGCGGATTGCATTCCCAAGAGTCCAAGCCCGCCGACACACAACAAACCCAGGAGCAAAGTGCTGGTAAGCACAAGCAGATGAGTCCTGATTTTCCAGCTTCCCATAGTCCGTAATTCCTGAGTCAGCTAATAGATGGCGATCAAGAGGTCAGCGTTAGGTGCAATAAAGGCACATTGGCATCATTGGCTGAGACCCAGGAGAAAAAACATCGTGTGATCGGCGAGAATTTATGAATTTGCGACACGGGGAGGCACGCTATTGGAGTCGGTGCGGTCGACGATGAGTGTGCAGGTTGCCTGGTCCATCTTTGAATTTTTCACTCACTACTGAGCAAGATCGCAGACTTGACCCAGAATGAATCTACTGCACGCTGTTTGTTATCTCTGAGGGCTAAAGTCCCATGAGCGATTCGGATGCTCCGCCACCCGCTCCCGAACCGGGCCGGATTACGCACAGGCATACTGGCGATCAAACCCACTTGAGCCGTTGGCTGCCGGGGCTGCGGACGTTGAGCCGCTACAAGATGGCATGGTTGCGGCGCGATATTGTGGCCGGACTCGTGCTCACCACCATGCTGGTGCCCGTCGGCATCGCCTACGCGGTGGCGTCGGGGGTGCCCGGCATTTATGGCCTTTACGCGACCATCGTTCCATTGCTCGCTTATGCGTTGTTCGGCCCCAGCCGAATCCTGGTGCTGGGGCCGGATTCCTCATTGGCAGCCATCATTCTCGCCGTAGTCTTGCCGCTGTCCGGCGGTGACCCGCATCGGGCGATCGCCCTTGCCGGCATGATGGCGATCGTCTCGGGGGTGGTGTGCATCCTGGCGGGTGTCGCGCGGCTGGGTTTTGTCACCGAGCTGCTATCCAAACCGATCCGCTATGGCTACATGAACGGCATCGCGCTGACGGTATTGATCAGTCAACTACCCAAGTTTTTCGGCTTTTCGATTGAATCCGACGGACCGCTGCGCAACCTGTGGGCCATTGCCACCTCGGTGATGGATGGAAAAACCAACTGGACCACCTTCATGATCGGTGCAGCCACCGTGGCGGTCATCTTGTTGCTCAAGGACAAAAAGCGCGTGCCGGGGATTCTGATCGCCGTGGCAGGCGCCACCGTCGCCGTTGGCGTGCTTGACCTTACAACCCACAATGTCGCGGTCCTCGGTTCGCTGCCCCAAGGCTTGCCGGCGTTTGCCATCCCTTGGATCAGTCGCGCCGATATCGTTCCTGTAGTGATCGGAGGTTGCGCCGTTGCGCTTGTCTCGTTCGCCGACACCAGCGTGCTCTCGCGCGTTTATGCGGCGCGGACCAAGACCTATGTCGACCCAAACCAGGAGATGGTAGGGCTCGGCATCGCCAACCTTGCCGGCGGTTTGTTCCAGGGGTTTCCAATCAGCAGCAGTTCGTCACGCACGCCTGTGGCCGAGGCGGCGGGGGCCCAAACCCAACTTGCCGGCGTGGTTGGAGCGCTGTCTGTTGCCTTATTGCTGGTGTATGCCCCGGATTTGCTGAAAAACCTGCCCACCAGCGCACTGGCGGCGGTGGTCATCGCTTCGGCTATCGGCCTGATCGAGGTCGCCGACCTGCGACGGATTTATCGTATTCAGCGCTGGGAATTCTGGTTATCGATCGTTTGTACGCTCGGTGTGGCCGTATTCGGCGCCATCGAGGGCATTGGCCTGGCCATCGTTGTCGCGGTGATCGAGTTTCTATGGGATGGCTGGCGGCCGTATTCTGCGGTGTTGGGTCGCGCCAAAGGTGTCCAGGGCTATCACGACATCACGCGTTATCCGGATGCGCGCCTTATTCCCGGCCTGGTGCTGTTTCGCTGGGATGCGCCGTTGTTTTTTGCCAACGCAGAACTGTTCCATGACCGAGTGCTGGACGCCGTGGCGACATCACCCACGCCGGTTCGTTGGCTGGTGGTAGCAGCCGAACCGGTCACCAGCGTGGACGTGACTTCCGCCGACATGCTGGCTGAACTGGACCAAACCTTGAACGAGGCTGGCATCACGTTGTGCGTGGCCGAGATGAAGGACCCTGTCAAAGACAAGTTGAAGCGCTTCGGACTTTTCGAGCGGTTTGGCGAAGCTGCGTTTTTTCCGACTTTAGGCGTCGCCGTCAGCAGCTATCTCAAGGTCCATCCCGAGGAATGGAGGGAAGGGCAGGATGAGGATCGCGATTAGACAATAGTGCGGGCTCGCTATCGGGGTCGGCGCGGTAGCCGACCCCGATCCCGGTTACTTGCGCACGTTCTGGTACAACATCAACCTGGACGTTTCATGCATGCCGCGGGTCAGTTGCACCAGGCGCTTGAACTCTTCAGGGTTTTGCCCGGCTACGTTGTCCAGCGGCGTCGCTGAGGCCAGATCGTGCAGCGTCGGCGAGCTGCCGTCGTGCTCCATCTGCACCATGTAGTGTTGAGTGACGCCCGCAATCAACGGGAACGTACCTTCACGCAACACCAACGGCACTACGCGTTCACCCTCGGGCGCAGGCTGCTGGATGTCACGCCCCAGGCCGCTGTTACGAAACTCAAGGCCGGCCATGCCCGCCACGGTTGGCAGCAAGTCCACCAGGCCGACAGCTTCCTTGACGGTCCGCGTGCCGAGCAGGCCCGGTGCATGGATGATCATGGGCACCGCGTTGCTTTCCAGGCCCAGTTGCTCATAAGCCGGTGCCAGGAAAGGGATCTGGGCGATACGGGTGTTGTGGTCGCCAAACAGCACGAAAATGGTGTTGTCGTAGTAACCGCCTGCTTTGGCAATTTCCATCAAGCGTCCGATGTTGAAGTCCAGCAGGCGCACGGCGTTGTACTGCTCGACACTGCGCGATCCCGCAGCCTGAACTTCAGCGAGGGTAGGATTCTTGACCTCGAATCCGTCATTGCTCTTGGGAATCGTGAAGGGACGATGGTTACCGGCCGTCTGCACATAGGCAAAGAACGGTTTGTCCTTGGGCAGCGCTTGCAGGATCTTGTCGGTTTCCTTGAACAGATCCAGATCTGAAATCCCCCAGACATCCACCACCGGGGATTTCCAGTCCCGCTCTTCGAACAAACGAACCCCGTCGATACTTTGCCGGATCAAGGCATTCATGTTGGCCCAACCGGAGTTGCCGCCAATGGTGTAGATCTTCTCGTAACCGGTGAAGGCATTGATCAATGTGTGCTGCTTGGTGATCAGCGGATTACGCGTTGCTGTTTCCTGTCGAGTGACGTCTGGAACCCCGCTAATGCTGGCCCAAACGGTTTTTGCGGTCCCGGTGACCGGAACATAGAAGTGCTCGAAGAACCAGCTCTGTGTGGCCAGGCGATCGATATTGGGTGTCGGATTGATCGGGTTGCCGTAGGCACCGACGGCACTGGTACCCAACGATTCGAGCATGACAAACATCACGTTCGGCGCCCGTGTGCTCGATACTTTGTAGGGTTGTGGCGCCTGGTGACGGACGAAATTCAGGGTTTGCGGATCGGGCTGATCCACGCCCAGGTACTTGGCAATCACGGCATAGTGTTCACGCACTTGCGCTTCGTCATAGCGCGACTGGCCGACCTTGACCGTGTCGTAGAGGAAAATCACCGGGTTCAAGCCCAGCGCAGCGACCTGGTTATTGCCGGAGAAGAACGCATCGCTCCAGCGCAATGGGACAGGGTTTTCCAGGTTCATGTTCTCGACACGACCCAAAATACCCAACAGCACCAACACGACCATCAA
Organism: Pseudomonas sp. PDM02; assembly: GCF_014852285.1. Taxonomy (NCBI): domain Bacteria; kingdom Pseudomonadati; phylum Pseudomonadota; class Gammaproteobacteria; order Pseudomonadales; family Pseudomonadaceae; genus Pseudomonas; species Pseudomonas sp. PDM02. The sequence goes on from NZ_JACVBL010000003.1 coordinate 262,666, forward strand.
CGCGCTACCCCATGTAACGGAGAGCGGGTGAATGGCTTTACGGGGGCGGTCCAGCGTCACGCGCTCCAGGCGCACCAGGGCCAGCATCACCATGGCGACCGTTGCCAGCCACCCCAGTGAAATCCAGATAACCGGGTAGGTTTGCCAAACCATGTCACGGGATATTTGCGCGTCGTCTATGAAGCGCAGCACGGTGGCGTTGATTCGTACGCCCAGATAGGCGTAATGGCCAAAATCGACGATATAGATCAGCAGCAGGGCGCCCAGGGCGACTGACAGATACACGCGTGCCAATCGGCGAAGCAGGCGGCTGCTGACAAGATTCCAACGAGGAATCCAGGCCAGCAACGCCAGTGGCAACATCACCAGGATGGCCAAACGCAGATCGAAACGAAAGCCGATGCCCAGGGTTTCCAGGACGGCATGATCGTCGCTCAATGCTCGGGCGTCGAAACCGGAGAAGCCGAAAAAGAACACCACCCGCAGCAATGCAAACAGCACAAACACAATCGCTGTCGCGCCTAGCCAATAATGCAAACGTCTCGATTGCAGCCAACCCATCCATGTACCCCTGTTAAAAATGTCGTTGAATCTCAAATGGATCCGGAGTCTTTCACTGCGCCACGCCGTGTGTTCAGCCAGCCGTACGTCCAGCGCGCCGCGAGCATCAGCAATGCCGCGCAGCAATACAGCCCCAGCAGCGGATCAACCAGGTAATCCCAATAGTTATGCGAAGGTTTTACCCCGGCGATGAAGGCCAGGGTCGCACTGGCCAGCATCACGACGGCCAGGTAGCTGCGCAGGTAAAACAGACCTGCCGTGAGCAGAGCGAAGAAGATCAGCATCGGGCGCGGGCTGAAGCCAAACCGGTAAGGGTCCAGATGACTCAACCCCAGTGTTGCCGGATACAACGCCAGTGCCAGCGCAGCGAAGATAATCAACACGCGGGTTTTATCCTGCTGAGCAGCCGGCAGGAAACCCAGTCGACGCAAACAGCCCCACGCCATGAACACCAAGGTCGTCATCGCAAGGTCATCAATGTGGCTGCGCAGGTAAGCCGCCAAGGACAAGCCGTCCAGCGGTATAAAGCTGGCGGCCAGCAATGCAACCAGCAGCACGATCTGCGCAGCCCGCTTTAAGCCGAAAGAAGGCAGCAACAGAAAGATGATCATTGTGAAACTGAGATGCGCTTGCCAAAGGTTGATCATTTGGCATGCTCCGACAGCCATGCATCGTTGAAGGTGACGTGCTTGATGAAGGTGTTGTTCCAGGAATAAACCAGGTGATACATCCCGTCGGGACTGCGGATGAAGTACGGGTATTCATATTCGAAACTGCAGGCTTGTTCCTTGCAGACCCGGCTGTCCAGGTTGTTCAGGAACTGCGCTTCCAGCGGTTGGCGAAGTGCGCCACTGGATCCGCGAAACTCTCTGCCGATGATTTCCTTGTAGGCCTCGGGTGAAAACGTATCGCCCTCTGGATCAGGCGATTTGTCGAGGTCGCGCAGCGAGCGCCAATCGTCCATTTTTGCGTCGGTGCCATAAAGACTCAGTTTGAAGCGCCCCTCTTGCAGGTCATTGAGTGCCACCAGCAGCCCATGTTCGGGCGTCGCTATGGCCGCCAACGAAGAATTGGGGTTCGAGGGATCGAGCGGATAAGGCTCGCTCCAGGTTTGCCCGGCGTCTTCAGTGCGGGTCGCCAGTACTCGATGGTGGGTGTTGCCGGCATAGCGCAGCAAGGCGATGCCGCGCTGTCCATCCAGCGGAACGACCGTGGGTTGCAATGAGTTATTGCCATGGCTGATGCGGAATTTATCGATCACCTCACCGTCTGCGCTCAAGTACAGGTACTCGGAAAACTTGCCCAGAAATTCGTGGTAGACCGGTAAGCCGATGGAACCGTCGGCATGAAACACCGGAGCCGACCGTACCAGGGTGCTGATATTCAAGAAGGGCGAGGTGATCAATTGGCGCGGCGCCGACCATTGGCGTCCATAGTCTTCAGAGACCATTACATTGACCGCACTACCGGCCCAGCCCCCCATGGACACGGACACGTAGAACAACCAGAGCCGGTTATCCGGTGCGAGCGCAACGACCGGGTTACCCAGTTTTCGAATGTATTTACCAGTGCCCAGTTGGGTCGACTGCCGAGTCGCCAATACCTGTTCCGCACCCCATTCGCCGGTTTGCGCGTCGAAGCGGGCAGAGCGCACCTGCACATCGGCTGCGCCTTCACGCGTACCCGCGAACCAGACGGTCATCAGGCTACCGTCAGGCAAGGCGGTTACCGCAGAGGAATGCACGAAGTCCACCAGCCCGGATGAGGCAAAACGGCTGGTATAAATGGGTTTGGCCACTTGCTCAGCCACAGCCCTCACCGGGTTCATCAGGGCAAAGGAAGAATGCACAGGGGCAGGGTGGGTGAACCATGCGGCCGCAAACAGGCAGGAAAGCGCAACATAAGCCAAGAAGGCAGGGAGGGAGGGTAGGTGGATGCGCATAATCGAGGCTGTGCATCTTATGGCCGATTCAGGCAGCTCAACCTATCACTTGTAGTAGCAGACTCGGGCTTTAGCGAGCCGCTGCTTTGTAAGCAAATGTTTGTAGCGCGATATTCGGACCTTGAAATTATAAATAAATATTATTTATCAATGGTTTAAAGATGCTGCTGGGCGCCAGGCCGTTAATCGAAAAACTGCTCTCGAAGGCGGAAGAATAGACTGAAATTCACAAAAACCCATTCAGCGAGCCGAGCGTCGCGGCCTGTTCGGCCGCCAACGCTGCCTTCGCGCACTAAAAGCGGATCCGTTATTGATCTACCTGCGCCTTAATTGCCAAAACATTGCAGGGCACCTTATACAACACGTGCTCTGTAGTACTGCCAATCAGCTTGTGCAGCCCTTTACGGTGCGTATCGCCCATGATGATCACATCGGCTCGGGTGTGGGCCGCGAAGTCGGACATCACTTTGGTGGGCGGCCCTTCAATGAAGTGTTGTCGTTCAGAGGGCACGCGGTAGTTTTCAGCCAGCGTAATGAAGGACTTGTTCAGTGACCGGCGTACATCGGTACTGAAGCCCGGCATCGTCACGGCGCCGGCACCGGCGTCAGAGATATGTGTCAGCGATGGGTCGAAGGCGTGCAGCAGGTGCAGCTCTGCATCGCACTGCATGGCCATCCGCTGCGCAGCCACGATGATCCGGTCATTGAGGTCGTTAATCTGGTGCTCTGGATGCGACAAATCCACTGCCGCCACAATCACCCGCGGAAGTGGACACCTGACTTCGCTGACCAGATGAACAGCAACCGGGCAATCGCGCAGCAGATGCCAATCCAGCGGCGTGACGAATACGCGTTTGAGTGCTGATTCGTGGTGTACGTCCTTGATAACCAGGTCCGGTTGCAAGTCTTTCACATGCTGAAGGATTTCTTGAAGTACGTCCCGAGCCAATACAACTTCGGTGGTCACCGCAATGCCATTGCCACGTATCAGTTGGGCTTCATCTTGCAGCCACTTCTGGTTCTCTTGCTGACAGATTTCGCGAAATTGCTCATTCCCGCTCATCAACCCCAAGATGTCGACGTCTTCAATGAACACCGCGATATGCAGCACTGCGTCAGTGGCTTTGGCAAGTGCGACTGCCCGCTCCATCGCCGGCGTGTGACGCATGGTTGGACCGACAATCAGAAAGAGGCGTTGATATTGGCTCATGTCGCACCTCCAGCATTCCGGGTTATCCGTTGGTTTTTGCCAGCACTTTCGTCCGCCATACCATTGGCGACCTCTACGGCCTCAACTTCCTGGGTCGCCAATACCAATATACGCCTGCATTCAGTGAGCGCGCGCGGGACGAGTTGCCCTATGCACTTATTAAAGCAGGCAGGACGAGAGGGGTCATTGCTCCCACTGTTCCAGCAGTATCGAGACGAATTTTTCCGCTGCCGGAGAGAGTGAGGCGCCTCTTCGGTAAACCAGTCCCAGCGATCGGTTCACGACAGGCTCTATCAAGGGGACGCTCACCAAGGTTGGATGATCCACCGCCGGCATTGCGAGGCTCGGCATTGCCGAAACGCCTAGGCCAGCTTCTACCAGGCCCAGCGATGTAGACAGGTGTTGCACCTCATAGAACCACTGTGGACGCCAGCTCAAGCCCGACAACGCGTGGTCCAGCAACATGCGGTTGCCGCTCAGGCGACCGACCCCGATAAGGCGGTAATTGCTCAGTTCAGACCAGGTGACCGAACTGCGCCCGGCCAGCTCATGATCGCGTCGACACGCCAAAACAAAAGGCTCGTTGACCAACGGCACAAACTCAATGTCGGGGTGCTGGCCGCTCATCATGTTGATGCCAAAGTCGGCTTCGCCACGCAGAACAGCCTCCAGTCCTTCGTTCGCACTGAGATCAAGCAAACGAATGCGGATTTGCGGATAGCGCTCGTTGTAGAGGCGGATGACCGAAGGGAGGAAGTAGAAGGCTGCGGTGGGGATGCAGGCGAGGGTCACACGGCCGCTCTGCCGCTCCGCCAGCTCGCGGATGTTAAGTATCGAGTCGTCGAAGTCATCCAGTAAGCGTCGTGCCTTGGGCAGGAAGTCTCGCCCAACGCTGGTGAGGCTTACCCTTCTTGTCGTGCGATCAAGAAGCGCTGTTCCCAATCCCTCTTCAAGCTTTTTCATTCTCCGACTCAACGCGGGTTGAGAAAGATGCAAGGCATCGGCAGCTTCGTGGAAGCTTCCAAGTTCCGCGATTTTCACGAAAGATCGGATGTCATTGAGCTCATAATTCACTTTTTTTATCTCGGCAGACGAGCGTTATTCAGCCAATTCATCCTAGATTCATCATGCGTCAAACGCAATAATCAGGCTGATATTTGCATTGGAAACAATTTTTAAAGCCTGCGACTCTTGCTCACAAGACATCAATAACCCCCATTGATCAACAAGAGTCAGTATTCATGCAACGAATTCCCTGTGTGCTAATGCGCGGTGGTACTTCCAAGGGCCCGGTATTTCTCGCCTGGGATTTACCTGTTGCGATCGAAGACCGTGATGAGCTGCTGCTCAACCTTATGGGTTCTGGCCATGAGCTGGAAATTGACGGCATCGGTGGCGGTAGTCCACAAACCAGCAAGGTGGCGATCGTCAGCCCGTCGCTGCATCCTGACGCGGATGTCGACTATCTGTTCGTTCAAGTCATGGTCTCCCAGCGTCGAGTCGACACTGCGCCCAATTGCGGCAACATGCTTTGCGCCGTTGGCCCGTTCGCCATCGAGCAGGGGTTGGTAAAAGGCACCAAAGACCTGACCCGTGTGCGTATTCGCAACCTCAACACGGGGACTTTTGTGAACGCCGAGGTACAGACCCCGGGTGGCAAGGTCAGCTATGAAGGCGACACTGCCATCGATGGTGTGCCGGGTACCGCCGCTCCTGTGCAACTGACCTTCCTGGATGCGGCGGGCAGCAAGACGGGCAAGCTTTTCCCGACCGGGCAAACGCAGGATCTGATCGACGGTATTGCAGTGACCTGCATCGACATGGCGATGCCGATGATGATCGTCGAAGCTGGCCAGTTGGGTAAGCGCGGTGATGAAAGTCCTGCAGAGCTGGATGCCGACAAAGAATTTCTGCGTCGCCTGGAGGCCTTGCGACTGCAAGCTGGCCTGGCAATGGGCCTGGGTGATGTCAGCGACAAAGTGATCCCCAAGCCTGTACTGGTTTCACCGGCCAAGGCTGGCGGCACAATCCAGGTGCGCTACTTCATGCCACACAATTGCCACCGGGCCTTGGCGATCACCGGTTCCATCGGCCTGGCCACTGCTTGTGTCACTGAAGGCAGCGTGGTCGCGCAATTGCTCGGCGGGGTTAGCGAGCCACGCTTGCAGCAAGTACGCATTGAACACCCAAGTGGTGGAATAGATGTCGTATTGTCCTACACCGGCGCTCAGGGTGAGACCATTCGTGCTTCGGTAGTGCGTACATCGCGCAGGCTGTTCTCCGGTTTTGTCTACGCCGCGGCTTCCCAACGACTCGCCGGATAACGTCCCCTAGTCATTGCCGTTTTTGCATCAGCACAATTCTAAAAATGGGTGATGCCATGAAAGTTGTAAAATCGCTCTACTTTCAGATTCTCTGCGCCGTGCTGTTGGGCGTACTGGTCGGACATTTTTGGTCGCAGCAGGCCATCGCCTTGAAGCCGCTGGGTGATGCCTTCATCAAACTGATCAAGATGATGATCGCTCCGGTGGTGTTCTGCACCATCGTCACGGGTATCGCGGGTATGAGCGATAAACGCTCCCTCGGACGCCTGTTGAGCAAGACCATGCTGCTGTTCCTGGCGTTGACCGTGATCAGCCTGATTATTGGCCTGGTGTCGGTCTACCTGTTCAAACCCGGTGTGGGCATGAACATCGACCCCACCCAGTTGAGCACCAAGGGCTTGTCGCAGTACACCGATTCGGCCGCGAAGCTGGGAGTGGTCGAGTTTTTCATGCACATCATCCCCGACACGTTCATCGGTGCCTTCAATAAAGGTGAAGTACTGCCGGTGTTGTTCATCGCGGTGCTTTGCGGTTTTGCGCTGTCGGCCATAGGCGAGCGTGGCAAGCCGGTGCTGGATGTACTGGAATCCGCCTCGCATATGGTGTTCAAGATATTCTCCTACCTGATGCGCTTCGCTCCGATCGGTGCCTTTGGCGCCTTGGCGTTCACCGTGGGCCAGTACGGTATTACATCGCTGGGCTCGTTGGCCAAGCTGATCATGACGCTGTACGTCGCCTGCGCCTTCTTCGTCTTTGTGGTGCTGGGGAGCATCTGCCGGGCGAATGGTTTCAGTCTGTGGAAGTTGCTGCGCTACTTCCGCGAAGAATTTCTGGTGGTGCTCGGGACTTCTTCCACCGAGCCGGTGATGCCGCGGATGCTGGAAAAGCTGCAAGCCCTGGGTTGCAAGAAAGGCGTGGTGGGGCTGGTGTTGCCAACGGGGTACTCGTTCAACCTCGACGGTACGGCCATCTACCTCTCGCTGGCAGCGGTGTTCATTGCTCAGGCCTGCAACATCGAACTGAGCCTGACGCAGACCGTGACCATGCTGGCAATCATGCTGTTGTCCTCCAAGGGGGCAGCGGGCGTCACCGGCGCCGGCTTTGTCGCACTGGCATCGACGCTGACAGTGATCCATGACATTCCCTTGGCCGGCCTTGCCTTGCTGATCGGTATCGACCGTTTCATGTCGGAAGCCCGGGCTTTGACCAGTCTGGCAAGCAACGCCGTGGCTACCGTGGTGATGTCCATCTCGGAGAACGCCTGTGATCGCGAAACACTGATGCGGACTCTGGACGGCAAACCTTCGCCTGCCGCACCCCCAGCCCAAGTCCAGAACCCCGACTGGGATGGCCTGAAGGTCACCGAACACGCTTGACCGTTCGCGGCTGAATCCAGCCCCCTTAAATACCTCAATGAATAACTCCCGCCAGGCACCGTTGATCGTGCCGTCTGGCGGGGACGGGGTCGCGCGCCTGTGCGTCGGCCACGCTACTCATAAGAACAAGAGAACTGACCTATGCTCGCATTGCTTGGATTGGCCATGGTGGTGGTCTTCACCGTCCTGATAATGACCAAACGGTTATCGCCGATTGTCGCGCTGACGGTGGTGCCGATTGTGTTTGCCGTCATTGGCGGTTTCGGTGGCACTACCGGCAAGATGATGCTCGACGGCTTGAAAATGGTCGCTCCTTCGGCCGCGCTCCTGCTGTTCGCGATCTTGTTTTTCGGCTTGATGATCGACGCCGGTCTGTTTGACCCGCTGATTCGCAAGATCCTCAAACGCGTCAACGGCGACCCGATGAAAATCGCTGTCGGCACAGCGTTGCTGTCGCTGCTGGTGGCCCTGGACGGTGATGGCACCACCACCTACATGATCACCTGTGCGGCAATGCTTCCCCTGTACAAACGTATCGGGATGAATCCGATGATTCTGGCGACCATCGCCATGCTTTCTCTGAGCATCATGAGTGGCATGACGCCTTGGGGAGGGCCGGCGACCCGAGCGATCGCGGCGCTGGGCCTGGATGCCGGTGAATACTTCGTACCGTTGCTGCCGACCATGATTGGCGGCGCCATGTGGGTGGTGTTCACCGCGTTTCTGCTGGGCCGTGCCGAGCGCAAACGGATCGGCAATATCCAGTTGGAAAGCGGCGGGGGAGATTGCTACATCAAGGCGATTCTTGAAGACACGCCACACAAGCGACCGAAACTGGCCTACGTCAATCTGCTGTTGGTGATCGCGGTGATGGTCGCACTGGTGATGGGGATCATGCATTCCGCGATCCTGTTCCTGATCGGCTTCGTACTGGCGCTGATGATCAACTACCCGCAACTGGATATTCAGAAGGAACGCATCCTCGCCCATTCGGGCAACGCCATGACTGTCGTACTGTTGGTGTTTGCCGCCGGCATCTTTGCCGGGATTTTCTCCGGCACCAAGATGGTCGACTCCCTGGCGCAAACCCTGGTTGACTGGATTCCGCCGTCCTGGGGGCATCTGTTCCCGCTGGTGGTGGCGATTACTAGCATGCCGCTGACATTCGTTCTGTCCAACGATGCTTATTACTTTGGCGTGGTGCCCATTCTGGCGAATGCCGCTGCGGCGTATGGCATTGATCCGGTGGAAATCGCCCGCGCGTCGATTCTCGGGCAGCCAGTACACCTGATGAGTCCGCTGGTCGCCTCAACCCTGTTGCTGGTGGGGATGGTCGATCGCGATATCGGCGACTTCCAGAAAGCCACCGTCAAATGGGCGGTGCTCACTTCACTGGTCATCACCGCGCTAGCCCTGCTGACAGGGGCGATCAGTCTCTTCACCTGATTCACCCAAGCCACCTGTTTACTCCCAAGGCGCCTCGCCAGCGAGGCTGTCGCGCTGTTCTGCACTCCAAATAACAACAATGAGTAGTTTTCCATGACCACTTTGCATACCCAACGGGCGCTGTTTTCACTTCTTGGTTTGTTGCCGCTGGCCAGTGCCAGCGCAGAAGGATTTATCGATGACAGCAAGCTCAAGCTGCAATTGCGCAACGTCTATTTCAATGAAAACTTCCGCGACGAGCATGGCTTGAGTGCCAAGTCGGCAAGGACGGCGAAGAGCGAACGAACCGAATGGGCCCAGGGATTCCTGTTGGATTACCAGTCGGGATTTACCCCCGGCACCCTCGGGTTTGGTGTTGATGCCCTTGGCCTGGTCGGGGTCAAGCTCGATTCCGGCCGTGGCCGCAGCGGTACGGGTTTGCTGCCCGTCCATGATGACGGTCGTGCGGCAGACGAGTTTGCAAGCCTGGGTTTGACTGCCAAGGCCCAACTGGCCAAGACCACGGTCAAATACGGCACCTTGTTACCCAAGACTCCGGTGCTGATCTACAACGACGCGCGTCTGTTGCCGCAAACGTACCAAGGCACGCAGATCAGTAGCGTCGACATCGAAAACCTCACCCTCACCGGGGGCTATCTGGATCGATTCAAACTGCGCGATTCCACCGACAGCATGCCGATTGTGCCCGACGGTTACGGCGGAGATAAATCAGGGGACTTCAGCTATGCCGGGGCCGAATACAAGCTGGGGAAGAGCGTTCGTTTGAGTTACTTCTATGGCGAGCTGGAAAACTTTTACCGTCAGAATTTTGCAGGTATCCAGCACGATCTACCCTTGGGCGGCGGCGTGCTGACCAGTGACTTGCGCTACTTCAACAGTGTCGATACCGGCTCGGCCTACGGTGGCAAGATCGACAACAACATGCTGAGCGGGCAACTGTCCTACGCCATTTCCGGCCATACATTCGGCGGCGGCTATCAGACCCTCAGTGGTGACGCTGGATTGCCCTTTATCAGTGGCGCAACGGTGTACTCGTTCAGCAACGCCGGGATAGGCAAGTTCATCGAGGAAGATGAAAAAACCTGGATGCTTAATTACGGCTATAACTTTGCCGCCCTCGGCGTGCCGGGCCTGACGTTCTCTACTCGCTATCTGAGCGGCAACGACGGCAAGTCCAACACCACGGTAAAAGAGTGGGAACGTGACGCCGAACTGGCTTATGTCGTGCAACAAGGCACCTTCAAGGGCTTGGGTGTGCGGTTGCGCAACTATGTTTATCGCTCTGATTATTCCCGTGGCCGAGACAGCAACCGGATCTACTTTACCTACGACATCGCGCTCTGGTGATTCCCTGATCGCGGCCTCGCGATATTCGCAGGCCGCCTTTTCAGCCTCGGCCTCACAGGATTGGGTGAAGGATTTCAACGATGTCGTTTAAAACCAAAATACTGTTGCTGACGTTGTTTCCCGTGATGCTGTTTGCCCTGGTTTCAGGGTTGAGCACCCGCGGCACTTTGCAGTCCCAGGCCGAACAAGAAGTCGCTCAGACCCGCGAGCGACTGCTTGAAGAGAGCCGCACTCGGCTCAAGGATTACGCGAGCATCGCTCGCACTTCCATAGCCGAACTTTATGATCGGGCTGCTGCCGGGGATCCGTCCAGCCGAGCCTTGGCGATCAGCCGCTTGTCGAAAATGAAGTATGGCGATGACGGCTATTTCATCGGTTATGACAGCCAGGTTGTACGCCTGTTTCGCGGTGACAGCAGCGAAGGCGTCGGCACCAACATGAGTGATCGCAAAGACATCAACGGGAAATACTTGAACCGCGAAATGGTCGCTGCGGCAAAAAATGAGACTCACTTCGTCACCTATTCAGGAGGGCTGGTCAACACCGATAAGGTGGTGGCGAAGCTCGCGTACAGTTTTTATTTGCCCAAGTGGGACATGGTCGTGGTCACGGCGATCAATCTGGACAGTATCGACGTTCAGGTCGCCAAGGTGCGGGCTGATGTTGATGCGCGGGTGCACAGCTTGATGTTCAGCATCGCCATCATTGCTTGTGTGCTGGTTGGCATTATCGGTGTGTTGGCTTTACTGCTGGTCAAGCGCAGCTTACGTCCCTTGACCCTGATCCGGGCCCACCTTGATGAAATCGCTGCGGGCGAGGGCGATCTGACGCGGCGTCTGCCGGTGGTCAGTCGAGATGAGCTGGGGCAACTTGCCGGTTCGTTCAATGCGTTTATCGATCAGATTCACAGCCTCGTCAGCCAGATCGTCGCCATGAGCGAGCAGTTGAATGGATCTGTGAGCCATGTGGCCGAGCAGAGCAGGCATATTGACCGTGCCATGGATAAGCAGCGCCAGGAAACCGACCAGGTGGCCGCGGCGATAAATGAGATGTCATCGGCGGCACAAGAAGTATCGGCCAGCGCACAAAACGCTGCCGACGCAGCCGTCGAAACTGACAGGCAGTCCCGACATGCGAGGCAAATAGTCAATGGCAGCATGACTCGAATTCAGGCACTCACCGTGGAGCTTGATGAGAGTGGTATCTCCATGAAGAGCCTTCAAAGCGATGTGACTTCTATCGTCACCGTGCTGGATGTGATCCGCTCGATTGCCGAGCAGACCAATCTCCTGGCACTCAATGCGGCTATCGAAGCCGCTCGTGCCGGTGCTGCCGGGCGAGGGTTTGCGGTGGTTGCCGATGAAGTACGCGCGTTGGCCAGTCGTACTCAGCGCAGCACCCAGGAAATCCAGGCGATGGTTGAGCGACTCAAGGGCACGACTGATGGCGTGGTCAGTGCGATGCATCAATCCACCAAAGCGGCTCAAGGCGCTAACGCTCAGGCCGATCAGGCGGGTGAGTTCCTGGGCAACACTGTCGAACTGATCGCGACCATCAACGCGATGAACGCACAAATCGCGAGCGCTGCGGAGGAACAGACCTCAGTGGCTGAAGAAATCAACCGCGGGGTGCATCAGATCGCGCGGGCCATTGATTCCGTTGCCAACCAGACCAAGAGCGGGGTCAAGACCGTCGATGAGCTGTATATGATCGGCAATCGTCTGCAAAGCTTGCTGGGGCAATTCAAGATTTGATGCCGTGTTGCAGGCGACGGGGGAGCAGGGCGGTTCTACAGGTCTTTCACATCACTCAATGCTCATGGGCATGTGAATGGAGGGTCAGGGCGCCCGGTACCTTGGTGCGCTCGAGCCCCCCCACGTTCCAGCCACCGAAGAGTCTGCACATAGGCACGCTGCAGCAAAGACTCGGTCTGGTCAAAGTTGAACACCGAGACATCCACAGGGCACAACGGCGGGACGATGTGCAGGCTGGTGACAGCGCGGAAGTGTTCGATGTCGCTCACCAGTTGACGCATGCTCATCAGGTTGACGGTGTGCAGGGCCAAGGCGACCAGGCCCCGGGGCGGTTGTGTCAGGGCGCAACTCACGCCGGTGGGGATGACCACGACGTTGGTGGCTCCCAAGGATACGGCCGTCGAAATAGGTGTATTGCTTGCCACGCCGCCATCAACCAGGAACTGATCGGCGATTTGCACGCAGGGGAACACCAGCGGAATGGCAGCGCTGGCCAGCAACGCCTGCTCGAGGTTGCCACTGGACAGAACCGTCTCGGCACCACTGAGCAGATCGGTGGTGACGATGTGCAGAGGCAGCGTCGCTTCTTCGATGCGATGAATGGGAAGTGCCTGCCCCAGCAATCGGTGTAACGCCGCTGGCTGCAACAAAAAGCCACGCCGTTTGATCAGTCCTTTGCAGGTGTCGATCCAGGAAAGGGGAAAGATGTCAGTTTTACTCAGCCCACGCCAAAATCCGGCGAGCGCCTCGACGCCCTCGGAGTCGGGCCTTGCGGCAAAGTAGGCACCGTTGATAGCGCCTACCGAAGCGCCGACGACCATGTCGAATCGAACATCGGCCTCGACCAGGGCCCGCAACATTCCCACCTGCACCGCACCCAAACTGCCGCCGCCAGCGAATACGATTGCGGTTTTGGTGACCATGGTCGAAGTCTCTGTGCGGAGATGTATCGAATGAGTGTAGCTGACGGGGTGGCGCTGAATTCCGTGAAGGCAGACTACGGAGTCATCTTCTCCAACCGATGCGCCTGCACCGGTTGGATGGAACGTGCCTATAGAAGAGGGATCAGCTGTTGGCTACCTTCGTCGAGGTAGTAAACCGGTAATGGATTGTCACGCTGGCGCATGTCGATATCAGACTCACAGGTGGCGCGCTCGGGCTACTTGCGTTGAAGACTGGACGCGTAAGGTGTCGCGTCATTTAATGGCTGTGCAGTCACGATGACTGATGGGAAATGCTCAGAAGCGTTGAGGTTCGCCGCTTTCGATAAGGGGCAACAGGAAGAAATGATGATCGCCTGACCCTCAGTCAGCACGCTCTAACGTCGATCACCAGAGAACAAAAAAAAACAATGAATAGCCTGAACTCTAAAGATTCGAACGGTCAGTTGGCACAGGGTTTCAAGCCGCGCCATGTCACTATGCTTTCCATCGCGGGGATTATCGGAGCAGGTTTGTTTGTCGGGTCGGGACATGCCATCGCTGCCGCCGGTCCGGCGGTATTGCTGGCGTATCTGTTCTCCGGCCTTTTAGTCGTTCTGGTCATGCGCATGCTGGGCGAAATGGCGGTTGCCAACCCGGACACCGGATCCTTTTCCACCTATGCAGACCAGGCAATCGGGCGTTGGGCGGGCTTCACCATCGGCTGGCTGTATTGGTGGTTCTGGGTGCTGGTGATCCCCATCGAGGCGCTCGCGGCCGGGCATGTATTGAACCAATGGTTCCCACAGATCGATACCTGGTTGTTTGCCTTGCTGTCGATCATCCTGCTGGTCGTGACCAATCTCTTCAGCGTGTCCAAATACGGCGAGTTCGAATTCTGGTTTGCGATGGCCAAGGTCGTGGCGATCATCGGGTTTATCGGCCTTGGTTTTGCGGTGCTGATGGGGTGGATTCCCGAGCGGGAAGCCAGCGGGTTGAGTCGACTCATGGACGAATATGGCGGGTTTGCGCCCAACGGTTTGTCAGCGGTCGTCGGCGCATTCATCACCATCATGTTCAGCTTCATCGGTACGGAAGCGGTGACCATTGCGGCCGCCGAATCCAGCAACCCTGCGCAGAACATCGCCAAAGCCACACGCTCGGTGATCTGGCGGATCGGGGTGTTCTACTTGCTGTCCATTTTCGTGGTCATTTCCGTGGTGCCCTGGAATGATCCGTTGTTGGCGTCTGTCGGCTCTTACCAGCGGGCACTGGAGCTGATGAACATTCCCCATGCCAAGTTGCTGGTGGATGTGGTGGTGTTGATTGCCGTGGCCAGCTGCATGAACTCGTCGATCTATATTTCCTCGCGCATGTTGTTTTCGCTGGGCAAGCGCGGTGATGCACCGAAACCATTGAAGGTGACGTCGTCGGCGGGTGTGCCGAGGGCAGCGGTGATCGCCAGCACCGTGCTGGGTGCCGGAGTGACCTTGTTCAGCTACTTCATGCCCGCTGGTTTATTCCAGTTTCTGCTCGCCAGCTCTGGCGCCATTGCGTTGCTGGTGTACCTGGTTATCGCCGTGTCGCAATTGCGCATGCGCAGGATTCTGCGTCGGCAGAACGTCACGCTGACCTTCAAGATGTGGTTGTTTCCCTGGCTCACCTGGTTCGTCATCGCCTTCATCAGCGCAGCGTTGGCGGTGATGATGGTGACGCCCGAACACCGTATGGAGGTTTCTTCGACCATCGTCCTGGCGCTGGTGATTTCCTTTATCGGCCTTGTGACCACGCGTCACCACGGGCAGCCGCAGAGGGTGGCGGCGGCGGAAAGTGCATAGCCGCTTCAGCGTAAACCTGCTTGCGATCTTATAAGTACGCGAGCAGTGGTGGGGCGGTAAAACCGCCCGCGCCACGGGCCATTACCGCTCACTGGGAGAATAATCTTCGATGGCATATGACACCCCCAGGGCCGTTTCTCCCCAAACCATTGGTTTTTTGCTGCTGGACCAATTCACTTTGATTTCTCTGGCCTCTGCTGTAGAGCCGCTACGAATGGCCAACCAGCTGACCGGTCAGGAGCTGTATCGCTGGCACACTTTCAGTTTGGGAGGCGAGCAGGTATGGGCAAGCGACGGCATGCCGATCACTCCGGATGCATCGATCAATAACGCACCGATGCTTGATACCGTGATTGTCTGCGGAGGCATCGGCATTCAAAGCGCCGTGACCCGGGAGCACGTTGTCTGGTTGCGAGCCCAGGCGCGACGCTCGAAGCGGATCGGGGGCGTGTGCACAGGCAGTTGGGCCTTGGCCCAGGCAGGCTTGCTCGACGGGTTCGATTGCAGCGTGCACTGGGAATTTCTGGCCGCCATGCAGGAAGCTTTTCCGCGCGTGAACCTCAGCTCCAGTTTATTCACTCTCGACCGGGACCGCTTCACCAGCTCCGGTGGAACCGCGCCAATGGACATGATGCTGCACCTGATCAGTCGCGATCATGGTCATGAAC
Source organism: Pseudomonas sp. PDM02 (assembly GCF_014852285.1). NCBI lineage: Bacteria > Pseudomonadati > Pseudomonadota > Gammaproteobacteria > Pseudomonadales > Pseudomonadaceae > Pseudomonas > Pseudomonas sp. PDM02. The sequence goes on from NZ_JACVBL010000003.1 coordinate 278,052, forward strand.
TGTCAGCGGCCATTTCCGAGATGTTCGTCTACGAGCGAATCCGCACCGAGCAGGATCACCAACGAGTGCCCCTCAAGCACATGCTCGGCACCCATCAACCGAAGTTGCAGGAAATCGTCGCCTTGATGGAGGCCAATCTGGAAGAGCCGATCGAGCTCGACGAACTGGCGAGTTATGTTGGCTTGTCCCGTCGACAGCTCGAGCGGTTGTTTCAGAAATATCTACATTCCTCGCCGTCGCGGTATTACCTCAAATTGCGCCTGATCCGCGCACGTCAGTTGCTCAAGCAAACGCCGATCTCCATCGTAGAGTTGTCGGTGGTGTGCGGCTTTGTGTCCACCCCCCATTTCTCAAAGTGCTATCGCGAGTGTTTCGGCATTCCACCCAGCGATGAGCGCCTGGTGGCGCAACCGCAAGTGGCAGCAAGTCCGACTCTGCAAGTACTTCCGCCGACAAGGCCGATGAATTTGCTGGATCAGGCGCGTGATGAGTCAACGTTCGCAAGTATCAAGATTATGAAACCCTGAACAAGCGAGCTGGCGTCATTCCAGACACCCGCAAATTAAATACCTCCCATTTCCTTAAGCACAGTGGGGCGGGCTGTGGAGCATCGTACTTTGTATGGTGCTGTACACGGGCGTCACCGAGTTGCTCGGAGCCAATTGCACGGCAAGCCTGATGAGCATGTTCCCGAGGCAGGCGGGGGCGAGTGTCGCCCTGGGTACTTCGGTGCAATTCGCCACCGGGGCGCTGGCCAGTCTGTGGGTCAGTCACCTGGCTGATGGCACTTCATGGCCCATGTGCCTGGTGGTGGGAAGCTGCGGGGTTGGCTGCCTGATTGCGTATGGCATCTCGATCCACGCGCCTGTCAATCAGGACGCCCATGCCGACACGCTAGAACAACATTAGAGAACAAATTCTGGCTGCCTTCTTCATGTATAGGCGTTTTTCCAACGCCTATACATGAACCCGAGAAACCGGTTACTGAAGGGTATTGCTGATGGCGTCAAAGGCGACCATGTCGTCGATAACCTCACCACCGGTGGGTTTGGTCTGTGCTTGCCACACTACAATCACCACATTTTTGGTCGGGTTGATGTAGAAGTACTGACCAAAAGTGCCTGCAGCAGTAAAGGCTTTATCGGCCTTGGATGCATCGGTCCAGCCTGGCCACCACATGTTGGCAAAGTCACCGTAGGCCGCATCTGTGCCAGTGGTCGCGCTGGCGAAGCTCATCCAGTCTTCAGGCAGCACTTGCTGTGCACCGGCCTTGCCGCCGCTGAGGAAAAACTGGCCAAAACGCCCGTAATCTTCAAGGGTTGCACTGATGCCGCTACCGCCCACTTCATTGCCATTGGGGCCGTCGAGCCACCATTTGGCATCGGTTTGCATGCCATAGGGAACCCAGATCTTTTCGCTCAGGTATTGCGTCAGTGGCTTGCCCACGGCGGCGCTGACCAGTTGTCCCAAGACTTGCGTTTCACCGGTGCTGTAGTTGGTGCGAGTGCCAGGAGGTGCAGCGGTAGGCAGGCTTGCCATGAACTTGAGGAGCGATCCAGGCACTTGTTCGATTCGCTGCTTGATCAACTGTCGTTCGTCTGATGTTGGATCAGTGTATTTCTCGTTCCATTTGATTCCGGAGCGCATGGACAGAATTTGACGTACGGTGACCTGGTCGTATCCGCTACCGGCCAGCGCGGGTAAATAGTGGGTGACTTTGTCATCAAGGCTTTTGATGGCGCCGTCCTGCAATGCAGCGCCCACGAGGGTAGAGGTGATAGATTTCGCCACCGACATCGACATCCAGCGGGTGTCGGCGGTATTACCTTTTTCGTATCGCTCAGTCACGATTTTACCGTCCTTGAGCACCAACAGGCCTGTTACCCGATTCAGCGCAACGTAGTCATCGAGACTGTAGCGCTTGCCTTTATAGTCAAAGGCAACCGGGCCGAGTGGCGTGCCGCTGCACGGTAACGGGAAAGGGTGGCTGCCCGCCTTGATGGCCCGCACAGGAAACAAACGATCAGTATTGCGAAAGGTAGTGACGGCCAGGTCCTCGCTGAGATTGCCGTCATAAATGGCCTGCACTTCGCCAATCGGCTCCAGCGCAGGTTGTTGGTAGGACTTCGTGGGACCAGGAGTGGCCGCCCAGGCGGTCAACGATAGCGCGAGTGTCGAAACACACACCACCACTTGAAGATGGCTGCGCTTAACGAGCGATGGATGGCGAGGGAGCATTGGCATAAACACCTTCCTATTGTTTCTTGTTGTTTTGTCAGGGGGAAGTTTGCAAGGTGGAAATTTTTTGGGCGCGTGGGATCGGGCCTGATCACGCGCAGAATCGGGCCATGGATAAGAGGCAAGCGTCGACATTGGCTCCCAGGCCGCAGTCGCGCTGAGGAATGTGCCACCTCAACGCGAGAGCTTTCATGGTTGATTGATTGGCCTGGTGAGAAAGCGCTCTAACGCACTGCCGCCACCAGTTCCAACTCCAGCAATCCGCTGCCTGGAAGCCCGGCGACGCCCAGTGCAGAGCGCGCGTGTTGCCCGCGCTCGCCAAACAACTCGATCAGCAAACGCGAAGCTTCGTCGAGAATTTTTGAGTATTCCTGGTAACCGTCCTCGGCATAGACAAATCCGCGTACGAACAGAATCCGCTCGACGCATTCCAGATCACCGATCGCTTGCTCAAGCGCACTCAAAGCCCGCAACACACAGGTGCGAGCAGCCAGGATCAAGGTTTCTGCAGGCATGTCTGCCCGAGCCGGACCTTTGATTACACTGTCGGCCAGTCGACACACCTGCCCGCTGACATAGGCCACACCACTGTGGATCACCACCGGCACGTAGTCACCTTTGGGGGCAGGGGCATCGGGCAATTGCAGGCCCAACAGCGTCAGTCTCTCTCGAATGCTCATGGGTTCACCTGCGCAAAACTCACCGGCCCGCCGAGCCACAATCCCTGGATCTGCTCCTGAGCATCCCGGCGAAAGCGCAACGATATCTCCGAAGGGCGGCCCATAGCCCGGCCCTGACGAACACGCACCGGGCGCTCATCAGCACTCACCAGGCCGTTTTCCAGCAACCCAAAGGCCAAGGCAGCGGCCGCAATACCGGTGGCCGCATCTTCGGGATAGCCGGAGGATTTTGGAAACTGTCGTGCGTCGAATTGTCGAGTGGCGAGGTCCAGTGCTGCGTAGGGGTACAAACCGGTTGAGCCGATGCGCTCGCACAATTGCTCAACCCGTCGGAAGTCGGGTTTCAGTCCATCCAGCACCGCTACGCTCTTGAGCGGGATCAGGGTTTTCACCCGGCTGGTGGCCGCGTTCTGGATGGGTAGCGGAGCCAACTCATTGGAGCTGATGCCTAGCACCGAGAGGATTTCCGCTTCGATGTCCGGGGACGAGAGCGTTTCGACCTGACCTATGGGCTGGGTGATTTCGATCTGTACGCCACCATCCCCATCGCGCGTGACCCGCGCGTCCACGCGTCCACTCAAGGTCCAGATCGACAGTTGATCCTTAGGCAACATCCCCAGTCGGTCCAGCAGCCAGACGGCGCCGACCGAGGCATGTCCACACATCTCCATTTCGTGGTTCGGCACCCAGAAACGGAAGCTGAAGTCATAGTCGGTTCCGGCCGGTGGCGAACAGACGAAGCCGCATTCGTGACCATAAGCCTGGGCCACTGCCTGCATGTCGGCAGCGCTCATACCGTCGGCGCGAGCAACGGTTGGTGCCGGGTTGCCGCCGTTTTCCGCAGCAGGGAATACATTGACCAGATGAACTTGCGGGGTCATTTCTGCGCTCCTTGAGCGTCCGATAAAACGGGTGCAACTGCATCGACGATGGCATTGGTAAATACTGTGTGCGGATCAAGGCTGACCGGTTCCGCTTCAACAGCGTTCATGAAACTGATGTTCTTCTGGACGCCCGACAACTCGACCCTTGGCGTGGCCGGGTAAGAGGGCAGTGACGCTGCCCATGCCGAATCGAAAATCGGCGCGGCGGTGTGAGCGAAGTACGGCCGCACGGCTTCCCGAGCCTTGTCCGGATCGGTGGCGATCAGTTGCTCGGCGCGCCACAGAGCCTTCACCATTTTTCGTGCGGTGTCGGTGTTACTGGCCAGCCAGTCTTCCCGAGCAATCATCGCTGTAAAGAGGAAACCGTTGAGCGGCGGATATTCACCCTTGGCCAGGTCCATCAGCACAAATCCCCCTTGCTGTTCGGCGGTGGTGATAGTCGGTGGTGACAGCGAAAAACCATTGATGCTGCCCTGGGAAAACGCCGCCAGCATGTTCGGCGCGCCGCCAATCGGCATGATGGTCAGGTCTTTGTCCGGACTCAGGCCTGCGTCCTTGGCCAGATAGCGAACCAGCATATCGGTGGTGCTGCCGGGACCGGTGACACCGATTTTCAATCCTTTCAAGGCTTGTGCCCGGGCAGTCAGCGGTGACGCCGCGGATACGCCCGCATTCTTGGCAGATGCCGCATCGATCACCACCGTGCTGCCGAACTGGGTTTGCACTGAGGCGAATGCCTGGACATTCTGGCCCTTGGTGCGGGCACGAATCGCCACGGCAGGCAGGCCGACATAGGCGTCGGCATCACGTCCGAGCACAGCGGTAAGCGCCGCAGAACCGCCTTTTTGGAAGACGATGACTTCGATGTCGAGCCCTTCTTCGGCGAAATAGCCGAGCTTCTGCGCGACATAGATCGGCACATACAAGAAGCCTTCACTGGGAAACGCCAGTTTGACCTTGGTCAACTCGGCGGCCTGAGTCGCGAACCCACAGAGCAATACGCTGGCGAACGCGGTCGCCGTTACTAGACGTTTGAACATGATGGAACTCCGGATAATCAAATCGTAGGTGTGCTCAAACCGCCACTTCACGTTCGGCGTCGTTGGCTTTCCACGGCATCAAACGGCGTTCGGCCAGCTTGACCGCGGTATTGAGGATCAGCGCCAGGGCAATGATGCCCACCAGCGCAGCGAACACACCGGCGGTGTCAAACTGCGAAGCCGCATCGGAGAGCAAGTAGCCGAGCCCGCGATTGGCGGCGATGATTTCACCCACCAGTGCGCCGATCAGTGCGTACGGCACCGACAGGCGCAATCCGGTAAACACCCAGGTGAACGCGGAGGGGATGACCACCATGCTCAACAAATCACGTTCGCGGGCGCCCATCAGGCGCAGGATGGTCAACTGCTCGCGGGACACGTTGCGCACACCGCTGTAGGTATTGAGGAACACCAGGAAGAACACCACTGCTGCGGTCAGTATGACTTTCATTGGCAAGCCGATGCCGAACCAGAGGATAAACAATGGCGCGAGAGCGACCTTCGGCAAGCTGTAGAACGCGGTGAAGAAGGGGTCGAGGATGTCGGCCAGGACTTTGGCCCGTCCTAACAGCAGACCAGCAGCGAGACCGGCGACCGAGCCGAAGAAGAATCCGAGTACGGCTTCCAGCGTGGTAATCCCTGCGTGGTAGAAAAACACGCCGTTGAGCAGGATCTTCCACAAACTGGCCGCCACGGCAGAAGGCCGGCTGATGAAAAACTCGACGCCGAACCAACGGGAAATGCCTTCCCACAGCACCAGCAGAAACACCAGGAACAGCAAGCGATAGACCTGAATCATAGGGCCTCCAGAGAGTGAGCCAGCGAGGAAGGATCGGCGGCACCGGCGATGTCTGGGGCCAGGCGCTGCCAAAGGGCGGCGCAGAGTTCGACGTAGTGCGGATCGGAACGCAGTTGCACCAGATTGCGTGGCTGCGCCAGTGACACCTCAAGGATGTGATCGATGGTGCCGGGACGTCCGGCAAAGACCACGCAGCGATCGGCGAGGGCGATGGCTTCGTCAACATCGTGGGTGACGAACAGCACGGTTTTTTTCAGTTTCTTGCACAGTCGCAACAGTTCGGTTTGCAGCGTGAGGCGCATCTGCGCGTCGAGGGCTCCAAACGGTTCGTCCATCAGCAAAGTCTCAGGATCGCTGGCCAGCAATCGGGCCATCGCAGCACGTTTTCGCATGCCACCGGACAGTTGGTTCGGGTAGCTGGCACCGAAACCCGTCAGCCCAACCAGCGCCAACAGTTCCTCGACGCGCACGTCGATTTCACGCTTGCCCAGGCGCCGGATCTGCAACGGTACGGCGATGTTGCCGGCGACTGTGCGCCACGGCAGCAAGTGGTCAGCTTGGGTCATGTAGCCGACGCGGGTGTTCACGCCTTTGACTTCGGCGCCGTCGTAATGAACCCGACCTTCGGTAGGACCGAACAGCCCCGCGGTCATGTTCAACAACGTCGATTTGCCGCACCCGGACGGGCCGACCAACGTAATGATTTCGCCGCGCTGGATCTCAAGCGATACATTGCGCACGGCCACAAACTGGCGGCCATCGACCTTAAAACTCTTCTGCACATCAGCGAAAATGATAAAGGGTTCTTGCCTCACGGCCCCATCCTCTTGTTGTTTTATCAGGGCTCAGGATGCAGGGCGGATGAATTCCGGGCGCACGGGATCGGGCCTCATCATGCGCGAGATCGGGCCATGGATAATCGGGAGGGTTTACCGGTTGGTGTTACGGCGAAACTCGTCAGGCGAGCAGCCCTGCGCGCGTCGGAAAACCTGGGCCAGGTGGGAAGGGGACTCGTAGCCGACACTGTTGGCAATCTCCAGCACCGACATGCGCGTGTGCTGCAGCAGGTTCTTCACTCGCTCCAGGCGCATGCGCTGAACGCAGGCCAACACGGATTCGCCAGTGTGTTGGGCAAACAAGCGGGTGAGGTGGCGTCGTGAAACATGAAAGGCTTCAGCGATCTCGTCCAATCCCGGAGACTGTTCAAGGTTGCCATCCAGATAGCGCTGAACATCACGCACCAATGCCGCACCATGACGTTCGGTCGAAGAACGTTGCAGGCTTGGCTGGCTCAGGGAAATCGCCAGGCATTCCAGGAGCAGCAAGTGGTCGGTCTGGGTGATTTGCCGACGCCGATCCACGTAGCGATCCGGTTGACTGAAGGCCTTTTTCGCCAGTAATAGATGATGAAACGGTGCCGAGGCGTGCCAGATACCCAACGTCGGTACTCGCAACAAACGATTGGCATCACCGGACAGATCACGCAGGGCATAGCTCATGTAATCCGGGTCGACATAGAACGCAACATGTCCCTGGCTCACTGTCATTGACGATGAGGAATGGCTCCACTGGGGGGGGACCAATACGAACTGTCGGTCAACTATCGACGTCGAACGGCCGCTTTGTTCGTCCTTGAATCGCAACAAACCATGTTCCGGCACCATGATCATGAATTCATCATGCTCATGGGCAGCGGTTTCATAGGCTCCATTGGAGTTGAAGACGCTGTAGATTTCACGCATTGGCCGCACCGGATCGCGTCAGTCAGGTGCAAATACTAATACGCGGCGGAGGGAGAAATCTCAAGATTGGAAAAAACCAGCAATTACTACCCGCCCGTCTCAGAAGGATTTGCGATCCCCTGCAACGAAAAGGTCGCGGTCTTCCATGCTTTCTCACTCGTGGCGCTGTGCAACATACCCGCCCGTCACCCCCAACAACCCGGCCCGCACTAACCCGAGGTTGCGTTGTCAGTATTTCACGCCTAGCGACGAGGATCGTTTCTGATTAGCGGCACGTCAGACTACGTCTATTTTTTTCCAATGCCTGAGGGCAAAAAGCTCGCGATGGATTGCGTCTTGGACCGACTCTTCCTTTTGCGGGCGACACTCTATGGGTTTGCTTCTCGATCCACGGCATGACATTGATGCCGCGTTATTAAGCTATCGCCGTGTGTTCTGGTCGTTGGCGCTGTTCAGTGGTGTGATCAACCTGCTGGTGCTGGTGCCGTCGCTCTACATGATGCAGGTGTACGACCGGGTCCTGACCAGTCGCAACGAAACCACCTTATTCATGCTCACCTTGATCGCCCTGGGACTGTTCATGTTCAGCGCCCTGATCGAGTGGGCACGCGGCGAGGTGATGATTCGCATGAGCGCCGGGCTGGACGAGGCCCTGGGCGAGCGGATTTTCGATGCCGCCTTCGCCCGCAGCCTGCGTGAGCACAACGCGAACCCGGCGCAGGTGCTCACCGATCTGGCGACACTACGGCAGTTAATCACCGGCCAGGGCCTGATCGCCTTGCTGGATGCACCGTGGTTGCCCATCTTCGTGCTGGTGGCGTTCATCTTTCATCCTTGGTTCGGCGTGCTGACGCTGGTTCTCGCGCTGGTACTGATCGGCCTGGCGCTGTGGGGCGAGTTAGCGACTCGCACACGCCTGGACGAAGCCAATCGCCTGGGCGTGCAGTCGTCGATCTATGTAAACAGCACGCTACAAAATGCCGAAGTCATCCGGGCTCTGGGCATGCTCGGGCCGTTGCGCCAGCGCTGGAGCCTGCTGCAGCAACGCATCATTGCCGCCCAGTCCCATGCCAGCGACCGCGGCGCGCGTATCACCGCGACGACCCGCTTCGTGCGCATCTCCGGACAGTCGCTGGCCCTGGGCCTGGGGGCGCTGCTGGTACTGGAAGGCCAATTGTCTGCGGGCATGATGATTGCGATGTCGCTGCTGCTGGGGCGTGCCCTGGCTCCCGTGGAAATCGCCATTGGTTCGTGGAAGCAATTCAACTCTGGACGTCAGAGTTACCAGCGCCTGAGCCAACTGCTTGCTCAGCAACCGCGCGAGCGCCTGCGCATGCCGTTGCCACCGCCCACCGGCGCGCTGCGCCTGGATCAGGTGTATGTCGGCCCGCCCGGCGCCTCGCAACCGATCCTGAGGGGCATCAATTTCAGCCTGACCAAAGGTGATGTGCTTGCCGTCGTTGGCCCCAGCGCCAGTGGTAAATCAACGCTGGCCAAGGCGCTGGTCGGGGTATGGCCGGCCATGGGCGGGTCGGTGCGCCTGGACGACGCCGAGATCAGTCAATGGTCCCACGACGCCCTGGGCCCGCACCTTGGATACCTGCCGCAGGACATCGAACTGTTCGACGGCAGTGTGGCCGACAACATTGCCCGCTTCGGCGAGCAGGACGCCGACAAGATCATCGCCGCAGGGTGTCACGCCGGCATTCACGAGATGATCCTCAAATTCCCCAAGGGTTACGATACGCCGCTGGGCCCCGGAGGGCTTGGCTTGTCCGGTGGACAAAAGCAACGCCTCGGCCTGGCTCGCGCGCTCTATGGGCACCCTTCGCTGATCGTGCTCGATGAACCCAACTCCAATCTCGATGAAGCCGGAGAGGTGGCGCTGGTGCAGGCCATCAATGCGCTCAAGGCTACTGGCAGCACCGTGGTGCTGATTACCCACCGGCCAAATGTGCTGGCAGTGGTTGATCACATCCTGGTGCTCAAGGACGGTACTCAACATGCATTCGGTCCAAGGGATCGGTTGCTCAAGGCATTGAGACCGGGGTCAAGACCGGCCGCGGTCAGGGAGGCTGGCGGAGATGCGTGATCTGACCCCAGAGGCACAAACGTACAGTGAGCATGGGCTGAGTGCGCGCGGCACCACAGTGCAGCCACGCGCCAGCACCGACGCCGGGGGCGCGGCACGCTATGGTGTGGGTTTCCTGGTCCTGACACTGGGCGGTTTCCTGCTCTGGGCCTGTCTGGCGCCACTCGACCAGGGTGTCGTGGGCAGCGGCACCGTGGTGGTGGCGGGCGAACGCAAGGCTGTGCAGTCGTTGGTCGGTGGGGTGGTAGAAAAGCTGCTGGTCAGCGAAGGCGAGCGCGTCACCCAGGGACAGTTGCTGGTCCAGCTCAATACGGTGCAGGCGCAGGCGCAACGGGACGTGACTTTGGGCAAGTTGCTCAATGATCGTAGCGTCGAGGCGCGGTTGATCGCCGAGCGCCTGGGTTCAGCCGAGATCCAATGGCCCGTTGAACTGCTGGAGCGTGCCGACGAGCCGCGGGTCAAGGCCGCCATGGCCTTACAGCGCCAGCTGTTTCTGACCCGCCGTGCAGAACTGGGCAGCCGTTTGCAGATCATCGAACACGAAGCCGCGGCCTTGCAGCAGCAATTGCTCGGCTACGAGGGCGTCAAGCGCAACTACGACGCGCAGATGCACTTCCAGCAGCAGGAGCTGGAAGGCCTGCGCAATCTTGCCCGTGAAGGTTACATTCCGCGTAACAAACTGCTCGAGGCCGAGCGCAATGCAGCCCAATTGGCTGGACAGATTTCCTCCGGAGTGGGCGATGTTGGCAGGACCCGCCAGGCGATCAGCGAAAGCCGGCTCAAGGCCTTGCAGGCGCAGCAGGAATTTCGCCGCGATGCCGAAACGCAGCTCAGCGAAGTCTCTGCCGAGGCGGCCGGTTATGCCGATCAGATTCATGCCTTGCAGTTTGAAGTCGACAACGGCGCGATCCGTGCGCCGGTATCCGGACAGGTCATGGACGTGAGCATTCACACGGTCGGGGGCGTTGCGCAGGCTGGCCAAACCCTGATGCAGGTGGTACCGCTGGATGCGCCGATGGCGATCACCGCGCGTTTCGAGCCGCTGATGGCCAATAAGCTACGCCCGGGTTTGCCGGTGCATGTGCATTTCACTGCCCTGCAACGGGTGGATACGCCGACGGTCACCGGCACTGTGACTACGGTGTCGGCGGACCAGTTGATCAATGAACAGACGCACCAGCCGTACTTTTCCGTCAAGGTTGAAATTCCCGCCGACACCGTCGCCTCGCTGCAGGCCGCTGGTCTGCTGGTGCGCCCCGGCATGCTCGCCGATGTCACGGTGGTGACGGGGGAACGCACCTTGATGAATTACCTGATGAAACCTTTGCGTGAGCGCTTGCTTGCGGCCTTCAAAGAAGAATGAGCGTGAAGCCAGTCCTGCGCTGGCAGCGCGACTGGCCGTGGTGAATTGTGGCGAGGGATAAATCCCCTCGCCACATTAGTCTGTGTGGGTCTTTGATTTTCAGGCACCGAAAAAACCCTGCGGGAGCGAGCCTGCTCGCGATGACGGCGGTACGTTCAGCATGGAAGCTGATTGACCGACCGCTATCGCGAGCAGGCTCCCTCACATCAGGTCAGGCTGTGAAATCGCTGGCCTGCAGCTCCTTGACGCCCACCATCTCGAATTCGAACTCGGGGGTGACGTCGGCGTTGACGCTGCCGGAGAGGATGCCGTCGGCAAAGCGTAGTTGGCCAGTGGCGTTGGTGGGGTCGAAGGCGTTGCTGCCAATGAACATGAATGCGTCGACGGTGGCGGTCAGCGGGTTGGCGTCCAGGCTGGTGAAATCCAGATGATCACCCTCAGTGGTCTTGAAACCGCTAATCACATCGCGTAAAGCCCCGACGCCCATGTCCGACAGCGCTCCAAACGCGTAGGTGTCCGCGCCGGTGCCGCCGGTGAGGTTGTCGGTGCCTGCGCCGCCGATCAGTCGGTCATCGCCCGAACCACCCACCAGGGTGTCGTTACCGGCACCACCGTTCAGGATATTCGCGGCGCTGTTGCCTGACAGACTGTCGGCGTTGGCGCTTCCCGTCACGTTTTCGAGGAATTTCAAGGTGTCGAGCCCCGACCCCGCGGTGTTTTGTTGTGCGGACGTCGACAGGTTTACAGTAACGCCCGCCAGGGCCCGCTCGAAGGACACTGTGTCGTTGCCATCGCGTCCGTCCAGCACATTGTTGCCGGCACCGGCGAACAGCGTGTTGTCCAGCGCATTGCCTGTCCCATTGGCGGCTCCAGCGCTATCGACATACAGATTCTCGACGTTGCTGCCGAGGGTATATGCCGCCAGGCTGCTGTGTACGTTGTCGACTCCTCCAGGCACCGCATTGCTGTTGGTCTCGATCGCGGTGTCGTCGACATTGTCGACATAGTAGGTGTCGTCACCATCGCCACCGCTCATGCTGTCGGCCCCTGCGGCACCATCGAGCACGTTGTCGGCAGCATTGCCGGTGATGAAGTTACGCCGCTCATTGCCGGTGCCGTCGATTTCCGATACGCCGGTGAGCACCAGATTCTCGAGATTGGCGCCCAGCGTCCAGCTGACCGAGGCCTGCACGGTATCGATCTGCGCGGTCGAGGTGTTGGTTTCCTCCACACTGTCGAACGCGTTATCGACCACGTAGATGTCGTTGCCATCGCCACCGGTCATTGTGTCGGCGCCCAAGTCGCCATCCAGTGTGTCGTTGCCCGAGCTGCCCACCAAGGTGTCCGCTTGATCAGTGCCGGCAATCATCCCGCCCTGGTTCTGAGCGTTGTCGAAAATGGCCTGCACGCTGTTGTTGTCGGTGGGATCGCCCTGGAAGCCCAGGTCATTGGCAATGTAATCGGCCAGGCGTTGGCCAACGATTTCCGCTGATTCCTCGTGCAGGTGCCAGACGTCATCGGGATAGACCAGCGGATCGACTTCGTAGCGCAAGGGCAGGTCGGTGTAGTCCACCGCCAGCTTGACGTCGGCGCGCTCGGCGGCGATGGCCTCCTGGGTGGCGCGGACATAGCCAACCCCCGCAACGATTGAGGCAATCTTCTCTTCCGAATAACCACGGGCACGCGCAGCGTCCTGCTCGTAGTGACCGGTTTCCATCATGTACACGCTGAAGTTGCCGAACTGGGCATGCAGGTAATCAAACACATTCAGGGTCGCGGCCTTGTAGGCCGATGCTGCTGCGGCTTTGTCCGTGGAGCGGCCAATCTCCTGAGCGGCTTCCTCGCCCTGGCCCCAGATGATGCCCATGGTGACGTTATCGATGGATTTGAGTTCGGTGAGCTGGTCCTGCAGCAACGCCACGGCACGCAACAGTGCAGGCCCGGGTTGGTTAGTGTCGGTCAGCCACCAGCACAACTTGAGTTCCTCGGCGCCCAAGGTCGACAGGCCATTGACCGTGCTGCCACCCACCGCGATGTCGATGCCATTGCCATCGGCGTCGGTGAACTGGCTGCGCACGTCATAGGGGGTGTAGCGGTCCAGGTCTTTTACCAGCATCGAGGTGCCGGATTGATCGTCGTCCTCCGTCATGCGCAAAAGGCGCGCATTGGATTGGCCGAGAGTGGGCAGGTAGAGGATGTCTTGCTGGGCGCGCTCGCCGAACACGAAATCACTGGCGGTCAGGGTGTTGAGGTAGTTGCCGTTGAGGGCGATTTCAAAGCGATTGCCATCGGCGTCGGCCTCGGTGGATTTGATGTAGGTCTTGTCGCCGGCCGCGTTGAGAGTCATGTACAGCGTGCCATTGCTGCCATCGCCGAGGCCGAGAATACCCAGCGCTGAAACGTCGATCTTGTCGACGCCCGCGGTGAAGTCGTAGACCGTGTCGGTCGCCGTGACACCACCGGCGTCGTAGTCGCGGTAACTGTCGAGTACGTCGGTGTAGCGGAAGGCGTCGGCCCCGTCGCCTCCGTACAGCGAATCGCGTCCGCCGCCGCCGTCGACGATGTCCGCGCCTGTGCCGGCCTTGATGGTGTCGTTGCCACCGAGGCCGAGGATCAGGTCGGCGCCCGCCGTGCCGTTGAGGCTTTCGGCGTTGTTGCTGCCAGTGATGGTGTTGGCGGGCGCATCGGCTACCACCAGGGCGAAGCTGTCGCTGACCGACGCACCAGAAGGATCGGTGGCCTTGACCAGGACGTTGTAATTGCCCGACGCCGTGCTGATCGGCGTGCCGGAGAACGCCAGGCTGGTGGCGTTGAAACTCAGCCAAGCGGGCAGGGCGCTGCCGTCGGCGAGGGTCGCAGTGTAGGTCAGCACATCCTGGTTGGCGTCGGTGAAACTGTCGTGGGTGACGGTGTAGTTGAACGGAGAACTTTCGGTGGCGTTCTGGTCGAGAAGGGGGATGGCCACCACCGGCGCAACATTGCTGGGAGTGTTCTGGTCCGCGAAGACAAAATGATTGGCCGTCAGGCTGTTCACCAGGTTGCCCGCCAGAGACACTTCGAAACGGTTGCCATTGGCGTCGGCGGTGAGATCCTTGAGGTAGGTGCGGTTGCTCGAAGCGCTGTAGGTCACTTGCAGCGTGCCGTTCAGGCCATTGCCCAAGGCCGTGTAGCCGAGCGCCGAGACATCGATTTTGTCGGTGGTCACGTCGAAATCGAGGATCTGGTCACTGGCGCTGGTGGAAGCGGTGCGGTAGCTGTCGAGTTTTGAGGTGTAGCGGAATACATCGGCGCCCGCGCCGCCGGTGAGTTTGTCCGCGCCGGTGCCGCCGACCAGAATATCGTTGCCGGCGCCGCCATTAAGGGTGTCGTTACCAGCGCCACCGAACAGTTGTTCGTTGGCAGCGGTGCCCGTCAGCGTGTCGTTGTTCGGTGTGCCATTAATCACAGTGGGTGCAGCGGGTACGTCCTGTACAGCCAGCGTAAAACTGTCGCTGACGGTTGCGTTGCTGCCATCGGATGCAGTGACCTTGATGGAGTAATTGCCCGATGCCGTGTCGTTGGGCGTGCCGCTGAAACTACGGGTAGCGGTGTCGAAGGTCAGCCAACCGGGCAGGGCGCTGCCATCGGCCAGTTGGGCGGTGTAGCTGAGGCTGTCGTTATCCGCATCGGTAAAACTGGTGGCCGGCACGACGTAGCTGAACGGGGTGTTTTCGGTGGCGCTCTGATCCAGCAACGCCGTTGCCACCACCGGCGCGTGATTGACTGTTGGCGAAGTGGCAAAGACAAAATTGGCGCTGGTCAGCTTGTCGAGATAATTGCCGTCCAGCGCTACCTCGAAACGGTTGCCATTGGCGTCGGCGGTCAGGGTTTTGATGTAAGTCTTGGTACCGGCAGTGTTGAGCACCAGGTACACGGTGTTGTTTTTGCCGTCACCCAGGCCGGTGAAACCCATGGCCGAGAGATCGATCTTATCGGCGGCGATATTGAAGTCAGTGATCAGGTCGCCAAGGTTGGCGCCGCCGGTGTTGTAGTTGCGGTAACTGTCCAGGCGGTTGGAGAACACAAAGGTGTCCGCCCCGGCGCCACCGGTTAGGGTATCCATGCCGGCGCCGCCGTCAATTTTGTCGTCGCCTGCACCGCCGCTGAGGCTGTCGTTGCCCGCCAGACCGAGCAGGGTGTCAGCCGAATCGCTACCCACCAGCGAATCGCTGCCGCTGGTGCCGGTGACCACCCGATTGAAAATGAAGTTGCTGGCGGTAAGGGTGCTCGCCAGGTTGCCGGACAGAATCAACTCGAAGCGATTGCCGCTGACGTCGGCATCGTAGTCCTTGATGTAGGTGCGGTCGTTGCCGGCGCTGTAGCTGACCTGCAAGGTGCCACCACGGCCATTGCCCAGGCCGGTGAAACCGAGGCCAGCGAGGTCGATCTTGTCCTGGGTGACGTCGAAGTCGGTGATGGTGTCATCGAAGCTTGCGGTTGCGTTGCGGTAACTGTCGGACTGGGCGACGAAACGAAACGTATCGGCACCCGTGCCGCCGGTGAGTTTGTCGATGCCCGCACCGCCCACTAGAGTGTCGCCACCGGCCCCACCATTGATAGTGTCGTTGCCGGCTGCGCCATAGAAAATTTCGCTGGCCGCGCTGCCCAGCAGAGTGTCGTTGCCAGCCGTGCCCTGCACGGTAGTCATTGGCACCGTGGCGCTGACGTAACTGCCGTCACCATAGACCAGTGTGGCGCCTTTGCTGGTATGGCTGATGGTGTTGCCGATGATGGCGTTGCGATCGGTGCCGTCTTCATTGCGCTCTGCAACACCGTAGGTCGACAGGTTGCTGCCGCTGATGATATTGCCCTGGATTGTGTTGTCGCTGCCGTTGAAGTACTTGCCGGACACGCCCAGCGTGTCGTCGTAGGACTGGATGATGATTTCCGGTACGGGGGCGCCCAGAGAGTTGTTGTTGAGTGTGTTGTCGATGATCTCGACATGGTTACTGCCGTAGATGCGGATCCCGGCGCTGGCGTTGTCGTGAATATCGACACCACTGACGGTTACATCGCTGGACAGCTTGACCAGCACGCCTTCAGCGCCGTTGCCGTACACCTCGCCACCGGTGATGGTGATGTTGCTGGGGGAGGGGATGTCCTCGCTGCCGCGCTGCACCACGATGCCACTTCCGCCATTGTTGTAGGCAACGTTGTTGCTGAGGGTAAAGTCGTGGGTGCTGGTGACGACGTTGAAACCGTGGCGGTCATTGTCGTAGGCGACGTTGTTTTCGAAGGTGCTGTCGCTGAGAAAGTCCGCAACGAAGCCGTCCAGGCCATTGCCGTGGGACACACTGTTCTTGATGACCATGTTGACGGTCTGCTCGTGGGGGTCGAAACCGTACCCGGAGCAATCCTTGATCTCGACGCTGTCGAGGGTGACGTTGGAGTCGTAACCTTCCTGACCGGGAATGTAGCCATTGAACCAGCCGTCGATCTTGCCGGTGGTGTTGTCGCGGTTACCGTCGATAGTGAGGTTGCTGACGCCAAAGTCATGGGTTTCTTCGCCATAGGCCGAGCGGATGACCCCCGTGATTTTGGTGTCGGAGCCGTCAGCCACCTTAACGGTCGTATCGCCCATGCCGTCGCCGTACAGATAGACGTTGCTCTTGAGCATCAGGCAGCCGTCGGAGGGTTCTTCACCTCCCGAAACAATATATGTCCCGGTCGGCATATACACCTGCCCACCGCCTGCAGCGGCCGCCGCATCAATCGCACTTTGTATCGCTGCCGTGTCGTCTGTGATGCCATCTCCTTTGGCGCCATAATTTTGCACATTGAAAATCATCAGCTTATCTCCGTATCGGGTAAGAACCTCGCTAGACGCCAATATTCCATCGACGACCACCGTGTTAGGACCCAGCGGAGTGCAAAAGTTGTGACCGCATATCGGGAGAGTGTCAAAAATCAGGTTTTACTGATCTGCGGTTGTGAAGTGTTTCAAAAAAGTAACGCTTTGTTGACGCTTGCACAGATTGCGAGCGATGCCTTTTGGGAGCGACTTGCTTGCGGTGTTCATAAGCGGCTGGCCCCCTGGATTCTGAGACCCGTTAGCCGGAAACCGGGTTAAAGTGTTCATCAATCTCTGTTCATAAGGACCCTCCACTCGATTCGCTAGTCGCGCCAAGCGGTTCCAGCGAACGAGCCGGGCCAAAAAACCGTATATCAATCGTTATGTGAAGAATGAATCGTTCGCTATTTGTTTCTCTAGATGGGCCCAAGGGAACCGGCAAAACCACACTGTTGGAGGCCGTTACGAAAGTACTGAGGGCAGACAACAAGAAGGTGATCCGACTTTGCGAGAAAAAAAGCGATCCCTTCAGGGGTGAAACAATGACCCTCGTTAACAAACTCGTCAGAAATTCCAGCAGGGATTTGGAGTTGGCGGTTTGTGAGCGCTTTGCTGATAGCCGTACCTGGATTTCCCGGCACGTGCTGGCTAAACAGCCACCAGACAGCATCATCTTGATCGATCGCTGGTACCCGTCAGATGCCGCGTTTCGCCGGACAGTCCCGTTTGCAGAGATTCTACAGTTGAACATTGATCGAAACGTGCGAGTGCCAGACCTGCATGTCGGGGTTGTCACCGCGCCTGATATTTCATGGGCGAGAGCAGCGGCACGACGGCGTGGACTGAGCAGTACTGTGATCCATAAGCTGGAAGAACATGTCGCTTGTACCGAGGCGTTCGAGCGAGCGATTGCAGATCACGGCTGGGTTTTATGCCGTAATGAAGGAACGATCGAAGACGCAACGATGCAGGTAGTTTCTGAGATCTATAGAGTCCTTTAGCCTCTATTAGATTTTGTTGCAGCGCCAAAGCTGCATCGACTGGACTATTAGCGGTCATTCGCCTGCTCAGCGGGACACGGACGGCCATTGCATGAGATCGGGGTAGAGCTGGGTGCTATCAAAAGTCGTCTAGAATAGAAACCGCACGTAAGGGTTCTGTGCGGGGCTCAGGGTTTCTGCCAGTCTCCCAGTGATTCCGGGAATTTGGTTGAAAACCTTGAACCCGCAGTTTAACTTCTGTTTAGAGGAGCTCGACTTAAGCTCTCTTGAGAGAACACTCGTCAACAAAAGTCATGCTGAATCGAGACTCTATTGATTGATATTGTAGATTTTGCGGCGAGCAACCTCGCCTTCATCAGAGAATGCTACCAGTGAATCCTCTGCTTTTCGCGAATTGAAGGCTTCAGGTTCAAACATTGGTAGTAAAGCTGACAATTCCTCAACTGAAGACCCCACGATAAATTCTCGGGCCAGCTTGGTTGTCATGGCATTTGTTTGCTCAAATAAACTCCGGGTGCCGCTTATGACTTCAAAGGACTGCTTGCCAGGTGTTTTCGGAGGGATGCCCACCATTAGAAGATTAGGCGCCAATGGTATTGTCAAAAGTTGGGTGTTGGTTCTGTGTAAGGTCATATCAAAAAGCGGCCTGTCGCCTATAATCAACTTTACTTCAGAGTTTATTAAAAAACTGAAGTCCCACCCTTCAAACTGAGAAATTTTTTTCTCATAGAGCGTTTTGAAATACTGCACAACCTCATAGCAAGCTTCGTTTGCAGTAAGGTCAGGTTTCAGCTTTAAGAACAGCTTTTCCTTTAACCCATACTCATAGCTGCTACGGAATCCGAGGGCGACTGCAGCACCAATCAACCCTGAAAACTCACCTTGGCTGATAGCTGAGTCTCCACTTCTGATTTTCTGGGTTACGCTGGCCAAATAGTTCTCTCCTTTAGAAAACCAGTCCTCCAACGACTCATCACGGTGACCGCCAGCATTCTCCCGATCATCCACCGGAACGTATCGCCAATCAGTGATTGCGAATCCGGCTTCTCTGCCCACATGCTTCCTCACCTCCGCGCTACTGCACGCAAGCAATAAGTGATGGGGATCACCTTCTTCATCAAGTAGCCAGTTTTTAAGAATGGCTTTGGGCACTGTATGATTGCGTCGCTTAGCAGGCTTACCAGCTTCGTTCGTTTTGATTACATCCATGTCATCACCTAAACTGAGTTAGAAGAATAATCGTCTATTATAAGCCACGAGATCATTCAGGCTACTTGAAAGATTTTCAAGTAGCGAACCAGTTGCGCGAGATCGAGGGAAAAGCTCATAGTAATCAGCGCGGACCTTGCAGCCTACAGCTTAGATGCCTTCCTGGTATGCAGCGCTTGTGTTTTCGCCACTCCAAGTCGTCCCAACGGCTCCAGCGCCGGGGCGTAGGATATCAAAGTTTTCGTGACTCAAAAGGAAATTTGTATGATCACTAGAGAAGAAGTAGAAGTCGCCAAAGCTCTATGGGAAGAAGCTAGGATCACTCACGCACTGTCGATTTCAGGGCTTGGCCTATTAAAGCAAAACGCGACCGCAATAATTCATAGCGTTATCGCTTTAGGCTTCAGCCAGGTGGTAGCCGTTAAGGAGTTTGAGAAATACGAAGCTGCCCAACAAACGACGGTGAAAAGTAGCCTCGAAGCGATGAGCGCTCGCGAGGAAGAGTATGCCAAGGCTGACAGAGCTTACAAAGTTCAAAAGTAGAGTTCAGCGCCCATGCAAATCTTGGCAAGTTTCAGAATTTAGCAATCAGAACGTGCTAAAATTAAAAGTCGCAGCTTAATGAGTGCGGCTTTTTGGTATCTACTTACCTACAATTTCTGAGCAAGTCCAACAAGCCGAGGCGCTTGCAGTTGATTACGCCAGCTAGAATTTAATATTGATGTGGACTCACGCATATAACGCTGAAGAGCTTAATGCCGGAAACCCGATGACTTTTTAATTTCGCCTTGCTCGCACCTAAATCCAGAGCATCTGGCGAAGCGCCTACCCACCCTCTGGCAAAAAATTAAACCATCGAGACATTTCGCGAAACGAAATTAAAACCACATCAAGACCCGGCTAGCATAACAAAATTTAAAGGCAATATTATCCGCGAGCACTACCTGCGGGCATATAAATTTGTTATGATTTTAGCTGCAGGCCTTTACCCGGTCTAAAGTTTTTATTCATCAGCTCTTATAAGGTGCATAGAGTGGCAGCGCAATGTATTTTCTGTGGGAACTCGCCAGAATCAAGGACAAAAGAGCACATTTATCCGCAGTGGCTGCTAAAAATGACTGGCTTCCACTCTAAGGACACGAGCGTTGGTACGAACTGGGTCACGGGGAAGGAGATTATCTTCCCCGGTAAGAATTACACATTTCCAGCGTGTGACACCTGCAACAATAACTTTAGCGGCTTAGAAGGACGAGTTAAAGGAATCATCGAACGACTGAGTGAGGACGAAAGCGTCACTGGAGAGGAACTGGAAATTTTGCTCGACTGGTTCGACAAATTAAGAGCTGGCAATATCGGTACTGCAATTTCATCGGTTTTCCGTCACGCACTGGGCGTCGCTCGCTCTGAATATAGCGCTCGTAGACCTCATACAACTGTGTCGAGATACCTACGGTCCGCCCGTGTGTTTTCAGTGCAGGCTCTTCAGCGCGCGGATCTCCGGGGTCATGTTCGCGGTCATTGATGCTGAGATAAGCTTGCTGAGAACCCTGATTGATATCGGTGGTGTAGAGCTTCAGAAGCTCTCCGCGGCGGATACCAGTCTCCAGCAGCAATTCAATCATTAGCCAATTGCGCAACTGCAGTCGTTCCGGAAACGGATTCTCCGCAGCGCCCGGGACAATGAATGTGCGAATGATCTGGAGTTGCGTATCTGTCAGGCTGCGGTAACGAGTGCGGCCGGGACGAACATAGATGATATGGCTCTCAAAGCGCCGCTCAATGACGTCGGCGACATCTGCAAATACAACTTCGATGTTAGCCAGGGTGGTTGAGTTCTGACGGGCGCGCGGAATGTAACGGGTGACGCACCAGGACAGGTATTGCTTCAGCAACCGCAGGTACTGGTCACGGGTACGCGGATCGATCTGCGGCAAAGGTGTCGTTTCAGCTTTGACGATACGGGCGACCAGGTTGTCGGCTAGACGGCCGCTTTGGAGCGAGATGGCGTAACCGTCCAGTAAAGCCAGAATCGCCTCGAAGTGGCAGGCCAAGATGGCCTCATCGATATCCAGATCTCGGCTTTTGACATAGCTATAGAAAGCCTGGATCGCTCGCAGATGCGCTGCCGCCGTATTGTAAGCGCGGTGCCTGAGTTTGAGTTGGACGTAGATGAACGGAACGAGTATGGGCAACGGAGCCGCATTACCAGCTTGCACGAGCAGCGGTACACGCTGACCTGAAGAGAAGCGACCTTGAATCAGCTTCATCGGCAGCCACCTCATTCAATGGTTCACCATGAACACAAAGGATATGGCCCGTTTAAAGAGTGGACGTCAGAAGTGGGTTTGTCGAATCAGTGCCTTACGAGGCTCATGAACATTTCTAACATGGCCTCTGGTTTAACATAATATACATTACACGTAACAATGTGTTTCGAGATCAGCCCGGTTGCACGCAGATTTTGAAGCACCGATTCCCCCTCGATCCTCAATCTCTCGTCAGTTGCTCAATCAGCGCTCCATGCTCTGGAAATTCTTCGCTGAGCTTTTTCCTGTCGCCCATTTCCATGTCCGCAAAATGAAACTCTGGTGTTACCGCTTCACTGATCAAACCGAATCCCGTCGATCCCTTCATCAACCGCGAAGCTTTCCAGATGCCGCCTGGTACAAGCAGCTGCAAACATTCTCCGGCCAAAACGTCGCTGCCCATCACGACAGTTTTTAATGTGCCGTCCGGGAAAATCAGGCTGTACTCAATCGCGTCGCCCAAGTGGTAGTAATGCATGATGTCGGATCGGTTCAGGTGAAACTGGCCGACGGGCGAATCTGTGGTCAACAGGTAATAGATGGAGCTCATCGTGTAACGTGGACCACCAATCGTCTCGACCAAAGGCTGTTGATCAGCCTGATAGGTTCTTCGGTAGTAGCCACCTTCGAGATGCGGTTCAAGGTTAAGCGCGGTCACGAGTGCTTCACTGTTTAGCTGCAATGGCTGCTCCGAATGCCATGATGGCAAATAGCTATACTAAATAGCCCTTTAGTTAAGTTAATCAATAATCACACTGCACTGGTGTTCACCACTCGCGCGGTTCGAATGAACAATGCGCGCACTTTTTCCCAGAAGTTTCCCCCCAGTACAAAAAAGCTGCCGATCAACATCAAGTCGCCCAACGCCTGGAGCTGCCAGATGTTGGGCCTGAGTCCGGGCCAGATACTGTCTACATAGGGTTCCAGAAATGCCGAAATCAGCGGCAGACAAAACATCACGACACCGATCCAATGACGCCATGGCCCAACTTCGGTGTCGGTTGCCGGTGCCAGTTTAGACACGTAACCAAATACAGTGCTTTTAAGCTGCTGAAACCCCGCCTTGCCCATGACAGCAATGACGATAATCAACAGCACTTTGTTACTGATAAACAGGACGCCGGTCAGCGCGGCGATTTTGGAACCCGGCATGTCGGTTGCCGCCATGATCGGCACCAACAGCCAGGAGCCGAGCATCAGACAAATGATCGCGATGCCCAGTTTGAATCGCCATCCAGCGGTATGGGGTGCATTCATGGCTGTCGTACCTGTTAAAAGGGTCAGATGTTTGGACAGCTTAGCAGTCAGTTGATCATTTGGACGTCTATGCTCCTGTGAACTTCCTTGGCTGGAAAACATGCATGCATCTGACGCGATCGGGACAACTGTTGCTGCTGGGTGTGCTCGGCTTGAGTGGCTGCGTACGTCTGGGGCCGGATTTTCAGTCGCCAAAGCCCACGTGGATCGAGCACTGGAGCTCCCCTGCCCTTGAGCAATCCAGTCAACGCAGCCTGAACCCGGATTTGCGTCAGTGGTGGCAAGTCTTCGGTGATCCCGTCCTCGATCGTCTGATTGCCGAAGCGGATACGAACAATTCGGATCTGAAAATCGCTGGTCTACGGGTCATGGAGGCTCGTGCGCAATTGGGGATTGCCCAAAGCGGACGCTATCCGCAACTGCAGCAAGCCAGCGCCGACAGTCTGTACTTCAACCGCCGACAATCCGGCGGGAACAATCCTCAGGACAGCCATTTCTGGCAGCACAGTGCCGGGTTCGACATTGGCTGGGAGCTGGATTTCTGGGGGCGTTTCAGCCGAGCGATCGAGTCGGCCGATGCCAGTTACTTCGCCGCCCATGCCAACTATGAAGACGTGCTCGTGCTGCTGCGCGCGCAGCTGGCGGATACGTACTTCTTGTTGCGCACCACCGAGGCACGCTTGCGGGTTGCAAGGGAAAACGCCAAACAGCAAAAGCGTAATTTCGAGATCACCGAAAAGCTGTTCAACAGCGGCCAACAAGCCGAACTCGACTTGCAGCAAGCCAGGACACAATACCTGGGCACCCTGAGCACCATCCCCAGCTTCGAGGATCAGTTGCTGCGCACGCGCAATGCGTTGGCGGTATTGATTGGCCAGCCGCCCGGTGCGCTACCGCAACTCATCGACAATGAAGGACTGATCCCGCTGGTCGACCGCGCCGTGCTGCAGGACGTCCCGGCCAATCTGCTGCTGCGACGCCCCGATGTACGCGCTGCTGAACTGAATGTCGCGGCCCAGTCGGCCTTGATCGGTGTGGCCGAAAGCGATTTCTACCCGTCGCTGACCTTATTGGGCAGCATCGTCTGGTCGGCCGACACGCTCAATGGCACCTCGAGAAGTCTGGACCTGATCGGTGGCCCCAGCCTGCGCTGGAACCTGTTCGACCATGGCCAGATCAGCAACAACGTGCGCGTGCAGGATGCGCGGTTGCAGCAGTTGATCGAGGCTTACCGCGACAAGGTTCGCCAGGCGGCTCGCGAGGCAGATGACGCCGCCAATGGGCTGATCAAATCCCTGGAGCGCGAAAGCATCCTGCGTGAGGCTGAAGTCGCCGCCAAACGTTCGTTGGTGCTGGCGAGCGCCCAGTATCGCGAAGGCTATTCCGACTTTCAGCGGGTGCTGGACGCGCAACGCGCATTGCTGGAGCAACAGGACAATTACCTGGTCAGCCGCAGCAATGCCGTGAGCAATGTGATCGCGCTGTATAAGGCGCTGGGCGGCGGTTGGTACAGCGCCCAGCCGATCGTTGATCCGGCCACCCGCCAGGACATGAAAAAACGCACGGACTGGGGCGATTTACTGGATGAGCCCGCAGCCGCCAAAAAAGGTAACGGACCATGAGTGATGCCGCGCAACCCTCCCCTGAGGCGCCCTCCTCCAAGGCGCCGGAACCGCCTGCCGACCCGGCGAAAAAAGGGCTCAAGTGGGTGCTGCTATTGATCCTCCTGAGCCTGGCCTGGTACCTGTTGGCCGACCGCTACACGCCTTATACGCAACAGGCTCGGGTCGGTGCTTTCGTCATTCCGGTGGCCGCGGAAGTGGCCGGTCGGGTCATTCGCGTCAACGTGCGCAACAATCAGGACGTGAAGGCGGGAGACGTGCTGTTCGAGGTCGATCCTCAGCCTTATCAGATCGCCGTCGATCGTGCGCGCGCAGACCTTGAGTCGACACGTCGCCAGATCGGCGCCAGTACCGCCGGCATTGCCTCGGCCCAGGCCAATTTGCGCGCTGCACAAGCCAACGAACTCAAGGCTCGCCAGGACAATCAGCGCCTTGAAGGTTTGTACCGCGATGACCCCGGGACCATTTCCGTGCGCCTGCTCGAAGTGTCTCGGGCCAACCGCGAACAAGCGGTCAGCCAGGTCGCCGCTGCCCGTGCCGAAGTCCAGCGCGCGCGTGAACAGGAAGGTGGCAGCGAGGAAGAGAACGCCTTGCTGCGCAGCGCAGCCACCGCGTTGTCGAAAGCCGAACTGGATCTGGCCAATACGCAGATTCGTGCGCGTTCGGCCGGTTTGATCACCGACCTGCGCACTGACGCCGGGCAGTTCGCTGCCGTTGGCACTCCGGTGATGACGCTGATCGCGATCCACGATGTCTGGATCAGCGCGGACATGACCGAAAACAACCTCGGCCGGGTCAGGGTCGATACGCCGGTGGCAATCGTTCTGGATGCGCTGCCGGGCGAGGTGTTCGACGGGCGCGTGCGCAGTGTCGGTTACGGCGTCAGTGTCGGTCAGACGCCGCCGCCCGGTACGTTGCCCACTGTGCAAAACAGCCGTGACTGGCTGCGCCCGGCGCAACGCTTTCCGGTGATCATCGAGTTTTCCGAAGACTCGATGGCCAAACTGCAAGACAGTCGCGCCATTCGTACCGGTGGTCAGGCTGAAGTCATGGCGTTCCCCACCGAGGGCAATCCGTTGAATCCACTCGGCCGCTTGTTTGTGGGCCTGATGAGCTGGCTGTCGTATGCCTACTGAGCGCACGCCCCGGGAGCAGCGCGCATTGCGCCTGGCCACCGGCACCGCGATGTGTCTGGCGGCCAGTTTCGGTTTGGGATTGCCGATTCCGTTCATCGCGCCGGTGCTGGCGTTGTTGCTGCTCGCCAGCGTCAATCGTCCGCTGCCGTTTAAGGCTGGACTGGCGCTTGCGCTGATCGCAATGTTGACCACTGGTGTCGGCCTGTTGCTGATTCCGATCCTGCGTTATTACCCGGTCAGCGGCGTACTGTTGATCGGCGTGTGCCTGTTTATGGTGTTTCGTTTTGGGCTGCGCGGCGGCAACAATTTGATCGTCACGTTCCTGGTGATCGGCCTGACCATGATTTCCTCGGCCGGTGTCGCCGAGTTCGACCTCGCGGCGACGGTCATCGGGGCGCTGGTCAAAGGATTGCTGCTGGCCGTGATGGTGGTCGGGCTGAGTCATTGGCTGTTTCCTGAGCCTGCCAACGCGCCGTCGCCGCCAGTCGCGCCGCCGATGCCGGCCGAAGAAGTCAGCCG
This sequence comes from Pseudomonas sp. PDM02, assembly GCF_014852285.1. NCBI lineage: Bacteria > Pseudomonadati > Pseudomonadota > Gammaproteobacteria > Pseudomonadales > Pseudomonadaceae > Pseudomonas > Pseudomonas sp. PDM02. The sequence goes on from NZ_JACVBL010000003.1 coordinate 303,770, forward strand.
CGTGGCGCTGCGTGCAACCCTGATTGTGCTGCCGGCGTTTTTACTGGCATTGATCGATCCGGCAAGCTATCTGCCGATCATCCTGAAGGCGGTCGGCCTGGGTCAGCAGAGTTCCACCACAGCCCGCAACGCCGGTCGCGAACTGGTCGGTTCGACCCTGCTCGCCGGTGTGCTGGCGGTGCTGTTCTGGAGTGCACTCAGCCTGTTTGTGCACCTCTGGATGTTTTTCCTGTGGATGCTGCTGTTCGGTCTGATCATTGCGCGCAAGCTCTACGCGCTGAGCCCGACAAGTTTAACCCCGGGGTTCTGGCTCAACAGCCTGATCACGATGATCATTCTGCTGGGCCAGTCGGTGCAGGACAGCATCGCAGGCAAGGACGTCTACACCGCGTTCGCCGTGCGCATGGGACTGTTCATTCTGGTGACGCTGTATGCCTGCCTGATGGTGTATCTGCTGGATCAGCGACCGCCAAAACACGCTCAGGGATTGACCTGATACCCCTTACCTTGCAGGCAACTGGTATAGGCCGTCGAGCTGGTCGAAGCGGCGGTTTTCTGCTGCGCCCGGCGCTCCTGGCGTTGACGCGAGCCACCGACCACCGCGCCTGCCGCCGCCGTCTCTTTGGCGCGATTCTGCCGATAATCCTGCGTTACATCATCATCGACGCGGTCATAAAACTCGTCGTGCTGGCGCCCGCGAACCTGAGCTCCAGCGGCTCCTGCAGCGGCACCGACCGCCGCGCCTTTCAGGCGGCCACCGGATGTTGGCTGCGTCGATGAACTCTGACTGGCGGCCACGTTGTGGCACTCATTGATGTCCAGCTGTGTCTGTTGCGAGTTCTGCCCTTTCATCGGCACAACCGTTTCTGCCCGACTCTGAGTAGCGACAACCGACAGCGCGAGACACAGGCCAATGCAAGACAACCTGTTCATGAAAACCTCCTGGCATTTTTCTCAGCCATCAAGAGTGTAGATCACCCCCGCTCCCCCTCTTCCGACGGGTGACTGACGGCCCTCACTACACAGCGGTTTCGGAGTCATGCACGCCGAGAATTTGTGCGCCCTGTAATGATATGTTTATTTTCACGCAGTTGCATTATGAAATAAAACGTGTCAATTATAGCTGCACACATTTCAGGGACTGCGACATCGCCAGATCGGACGGCTTCTACCCGGACCACCCAAACGCCCCTTCAAGGAGTCAACAAAATGAACAAAAGAGCACTTCTAGGCGCCATGGCACTGTGCGCAACAAGCTTCCTGGCGCATGCCGACGAAGACAGCCTGCGTATCGGTATCGAAGCCGCTTACCCTCCCTTCTCCTTCAAGACACCGGAGGGCAACGTCAGCGGTTTCGACTACGACATCGGCAATGCCCTGTGCGAAGAAATGAAGATCAAATGCGAGTGGGTCATCCAGGAGTTCGACGGCATGATCCCGTCACTCAAAGTGCGCAAGATCGACGCCGTGCTGTCGTCGATGTCGATTACCGAAGACCGGATGAAGTCGGTCGACTTCAGCAAAAAGTACTACCACACGCCGGGCAAGTTCGCGATGAAGGCCGGCAACGTGATCAACGACCCGCTGATTGATCTCAAAGGCAAGAAAGTCGGCGTGCAACGCGCCTCGACTTACGACCGTTTCGCCACCGAACAACTGGCGGAACGCGGGATCGAGGTGGTGCGCTATTCCTCGCAGAATGAAGCGTTCCTGGACCTGGCATCGGGCCGTCTGGACGCGACGCTGGCCGACATCGTCAACACCAACGAAAGCTTTATCAAAACCGCGGCGGGCAAGGATTTCACCCTGGTGGGGCCGGACATCAACGACCCGAAATACTTCGGTCGGGGCGCCGGGATCGCGGTGCGTAAAGGTGACAGTGCCAACGTTGCCCGCCTGAGTGCCGCCATTGACGCCATCCGCGAAAATGGCAAGTACCAGCAAGTGATGAGCAAGTACTTCGCGTTCGATATCTACGGCGAATAAGCCTTCACCCGCCACTCTGGCGCCGGCCCCCGGGAAGGCGTCGCTTTGGGCTTGTTTGCGCGCCTCACCGCGCTCGCTTGAGGAACTTCATCATGCTTCACGGCTACGGATCGAGCATTCTCGATGGCGCCTGGCTGACCGTTAACCTGGCCCTGACTTCCATGGCCATGGCGATAGCATTGGGTCTGCTGGGAGCGGCCTTTCGTTTGTCGCCACTGAAATGGCTGGCGATGCTGGGCGAAAGTTATACCACCCTGATTCGGGGCATTCCCGACCTGGTGTTGATCCTGCTGATTTTCTACGGCGGCCAGGATCTGGTGAATCGCGTCGCTCTTGCGCTCGGTTACACCCGCTATATCGATATCAATCCCTTTATCGCCGGTGTCTGCACCATGGGTTTCATTTTTGGTGCCTACCTGTCGGAGACCTTTCGCGGTGCCTTTATGGCGATCCCTAAAGGCCAGGCCGAGGCTGGTGCCGCTTATGGCATGAGGGGCACGCAAGTGTTCTGGCGAATTCTGGTGCCGCAGATGATTCGATTCGCCCTTCCCGGCTTCACCAACAACTGGCTGGTGCTGACCAAATCCACCGCGCTGATCTCGGTCATCGGCTTGCAGGACATGATGTTCAAAGCCAAGAACGCTGCGGACGCCACCCACCAGCCGTTTACCTTTTTCCTCGCGGTGGCGGCGCTCTATCTGATGCTGACCAGCCTGTCATTGCTGGTGCTGCGCTATCTGGAAAAACACTACTCGGTCGGCATCAAAGCCGCCGAACTGTGAGGGGGAGCAACCAATGATGCTCGACTACAACCTGATCTGGGAAAACCTGCCGCTGTATTTCAACGGCATCCTGGTGACGCTGAAAGTGCTGCTGATTTCCCTGGCCTTCGGCCTGGTCCTGGCCGTTCCGCTGGCGTTGATGCGGGTGTCTCGATCGCCGCTGATCAACTTTCCGGCCTGGCTTTACACCTACGTGATCCGCGGCACGCCCATGCTGGTGCAGTTGTTCCTGATTTATTACGGCCTGGCGCAGTTCGAATCGGTACGCCAAAGCGCGCTCTGGCCCTACCTGTCCAGTGCCACTTTTTGCGCGTGCCTGGCCTTCGCGATCAACACCAGTGCCTACAGCGCGGAGTTGCTGGCCGGCAGTTTGAAGGCCACGGCTCACGGCGAGATCGAAGCGGCCAAAGCCATGGGCATGTCGCGCGTGACCTTGTACCGCCGCATTCTGCTGCCGTCGGCCTTGCGCCGGGCGCTGCCGCAGTACAGCAACGAAGTGCTGATGATGCTGCAAACCACCAGCCTGGCGTCGATCGTCACGCTGGTGGATATCACTGGGGCCGCGCGAACAGTCAGTTCGCGGTTCTACCTGCCGTTCGAGGCGTTCATCACTGCCGGCCTTATCTACCTGGCCCTGACCTTCATCCTGGTTCGTCTGTTCAAGTTGGCCGAGCGCCGCTGGCTGGCATACCTGGCACCGCGCAAGCATTAAGGAGCTGTTATGGAGCACATTGAATACCTGTTGCCGTGGAGTGCTTCGGGCACCGAGCGGCGCCTGTCACTGTTTCGCTTTGGCAGCGGGCCGCGCAAGGCTTACATCCAGGCCTCCCTGCATGCCGACGAGTTGCCGGGGATGCGCGTGGCGGTGGAACTCAAACGTCGTCTGCGGGTCCTGGAAGAGCAAGGTCGCCTGAACGGGGTCGTCGAGTTGGTGCCGATGTCCAACCCCATCGGCATCGCCCAGATGTTCCAGGCGACCCACCAAGGTCGCTTCGAGTTCTCCAGCGGCAAGAATTTCAATCGTGATTTTCCCGAGTTGACCGAAGCCGTGGCCGCATTGGTGAAAGGCCAACTGGGCGCCGACGCTGACGTCAACACCGCGCTGATCCGTCGCGCCATGGCCGATGTCCTCGCCGACATACCGCCAGCCACTTCGGAACTCGATGGCCTGCGTCGCCTGCTGTTGCAGCATGCGTGTGACGCCGACGTGGTGCTGGACCTGCACTGCGACTTCGAATCAATCATGCTGCTTTATGCCATGCCGCAACACTGGCCACGCTTGCGCTCATTGGCCGCACGCCTGGGCGCCGGTGCCGCCCTGCTGGCCGAAGATGCTGGCGGCAGCGCCTTCGATGAAGCCTGTGCGATCCCTTGGTTACGCCTGGCCGAGCTGTTTCCCGAAGCGGCTATCCCGATGGCGTGCGTGGCCACGACCATCGAATTGCGTGGCATGGCCGACACCGAGCGCGAGCAATGTGTCGACAGCGCGGAGGCCATTCTCGGCTATCTCGCCGAACAAGGCCTGATCAGCGGTGACTGGCCCCAGGCCCCGATATCCGCTTGTGAAGCAACGCCATTCGCCGGGACGCAATACGCCTACGCGCCGCACCCTGGTGTGGTGAGTTTCCTGCAACCGCTGGGCGCCCGGGTCAAGGTTGGCGATCCACTGTTTGAAGTGCTTGACCCGCTGAACGATCGCCACAGCATCGTGCGCGCCAGCACCGACGGCATCCTTTATGCCCGCGAACGTCTGCGTTTTGCCCAGCCCGGTTTGTGGCTGGCCAAAGTCGCCGGCACCCGCCTGATTCGCCAGGGCCGCTTACTCAGCGACTGACACCAGAGAGTGAACAGAATGTACAAACTTGAAATCCAGAACCTGCACAAAAGCTACGGCACCCACGAAGTGCTCAAGGGCGTATCCCTGGAAGCGAAAGCGGGCGACGTCATCAGCATCATCGGTTCCAGCGGCTCAGGCAAAAGCACCTTCCTGCGCTGCATCAACCTGCTGGAACAGCCGAACGCGGGCAATATCGTGCTCAATGGCGAGCAGCTCAAACTGGTGAACAACAAACTCGGTGGCCTGAAGGCTGCCGAACCCCGGCAGTTGCAGCGCATGCGTTCGCGACTGTCGATGGTGTTTCAGCACTTCAATCTCTGGTCGCACATGAGTGCCCTTGAAAACGTCATGGAAGCCCCGGTGCATGTGCAGGGGCTGGGCAAGAAAGAAGCGCGGGAAAAGGCCGAGCATTACTTGAACAAAGTTGGCGTGGCGCACCGCATGAACGCGTGGCCGGCGCATATGTCGGGTGGCGAGCAGCAGCGCGTGGCGATCGCACGTGCGTTGGCCATGGAACCGGAAGTGATGCTGTTTGATGAACCGACGTCGGCACTCGACCCCGAGCTGGTCGGCGAGGTGCTGAAGGTCATGCAGGACCTCGCTCAGGAAGGCCGCACCATGGTGGTGGTGACCCACGAAATGGGTTTTGCCCGGGAAGTCTCCAATCAACTGGTGTTCCTGCATAAGGGCCTGGTCGAAGAGCGCGGTGATCCGCGTGAGGTGCTGGTAAAACCACAGTCCGAACGGCTGCAACAGTTTTTGGCCGGCAGCTTGAAGTAATCCGCGCGTTTGCGTCACCGACCCTCGCCCTTGCGCTGCACGCCGAGGGCCGGCTTCGGATACACTCGCGCCAACCTCATGCCAGGCCTTCTCTAATTCTCAGGAAATGTTGAGCCGGATATGCCGACCCCATCGAAAGACACCACGGTCTATGCCGCGCCGGTCATGCGCAAACTGGCGGAAACCGTCTCCGAGTTGCCGCCGTCACTGCGCAAGGTGGCCGACTTTATTCTGCGCCACCCGCTGAAGGCGGCGACGCTGACCATTGAAGAGATGGCTCACGTCACGTCCACCTCGCCCGCAGCGGTAAACCGCCTGGCCAAAGCCCTGAACCTCGGCGGCTACACCGGCATGAAGGCCGAGCTGGTGGCGACGTTGCAGCAAATGGTCTCCCCCGTCGACAAGCTGCGCAACGAACTGGCGCATCGCCCCGACGGCGCGTTTGGGCTGCAGGAACAAATCCAGAGCGCCACCAGTAACCTGGCGACGGCGGCGACCAACAACCATGAAGACACGTTTGAAGCGTTCGTCACCAGCCTGATCAACGCACGCAAAATCTACATTCTGGGGTTTGGCAACAGCGTCTATTTTGCCGGCCTCGCCGCCTCGACCCTGATGCCGTTCTGTGCGGACGCCACCGCCATCAGCATGGAGGGCGGTAACGAAAACGCCGCTTACCGTCTGGCCGCCATTACCGACCAGGACGTCTTGCTGGCGATTGCCCTGCCGCGTTACTCGCTCGACACCCTGCAACTCGCCCGTTTCGCCCATGAACGCGGGGCCAAGGTGCTGGCAATCACCGATTCGCCTGCATCGCCGCTGACCAGCGTTGCCGATCACGTTCTGTTCGCCCCGGCCGATCACCCGGTCATGACCAGTTCCAACATCGCCGTACTCGCCTTGATCGAAGGGTTGGTCGCAGGGGTGATGGCGCGCAACAAGGAAGCCGTCAAACTGGCGACCGAGTTGACCGAAAGCGTCATGGCTTACCTGCACATCCCCGGCAGCACTAAATCACCCAAAGCAACCAAGCCACGCTGAGCAGTGATCGGCTCAGCGGCTTGATGCCCGGCCGGTTTTACGCGCAAGGGTCTGACTGGGAAGCTCTTTGAACAACGCTCGGTAGCTGCTGGAAAACCGCCCCAAATGCCAGAACGACCACTGCATCGCCACTTCGGCCACGGTGGTTTCCATAGGCGAGCGATTGAGCAGTTCGCGGTGGGCGCTGTTGAGTCGGCGCAGACGCAGCCAATGAGTCGGCGTCATGCCGGTGTACGCCTTGAACGCGTGCTGCAACTGACGCAATGACACCCCGGCAACCCGGGAAAGCTCCAGCAGGTTCAGGGTTTCTTCCGGGGAATCGGCCGCCCATTCACCAATGCGCTTCATCACCGCCCGCTCTTCAGCGCGGCGCTGCAAACCGCCGCGATCCAGGCAGACCGAGGCGTTGTCGAGGATGTACAGGCAGTCTTCCAGCAACTGCTCGGTCAAGGCCTCTTTGCTCGGCGGATCGAGGGTTTGCGCCAACCGGGTCAGAGTCCCGCTCAGCCAGCGACTGAACAGCGCGTTCTGCCCCGAATTCAGCGGCGCCATGAACAAACCTTCGAGCCTGGCGACATTCAGACCGTGACGCTGAACGAACTCCGGCCCGAACACCACGGCGATTTCCTGGTAGTTCTCCGGCGTGATCCAGATGTTGCGGCTTTCTTCATTCAGCACGTACAGCGCGTTGTCACTGCGATCGAAACAGAACGCCAGTGCACCCTCGGGTGCGCTGAAATTCTGCTCGACCCGGGTGTTCATGTGTTCTTCGTAAATCTCTACGCCCTGCAGGTCGAGGTAACGCACCCGCCCGGCGAAATGCCCCGGCGACATCTGCTGGTAATGCTGGACCCAGCCGGGGGTGGCGCGGATTTGCTCGGCGACATCGGCGGTATCGAACGCTTGGACCTGTAATGGATTGCACGCTGTCATGGGTGACCTTACGCACTCGTTTGGTGCGTTTTGGTGCTGCTGAAAGTGGATAGATGGAACGTCAAGGCTCGCCCAAGATAGTCGTCAACGCGTCCCAGGGGAAGTGTGTGGCGGATGAAACCACCCTCCCCGGCGTTAATAAAACCAATAACGAGGTCTTTATGAATGTCCCTTTCGATCAGCTGCTCACGTGGCTGAAAGATCACAAGATTACCGAAGTCGAGTGTGTCGTCAGCGACCTGACCGGCATTGCACGCGGCAAAATTGCGCCCACCAACAAGTTCCTGCATGAGCGAGGCATGCGCCTGCCGGAAAGTGTGCTGTTGCAAACGGTAACCGGGGACTTTGTCGACGACGACATCTACTACGACCTGCTCGACCCGGCCGACATCGACATGGTGTGCAAGCCGGTTTCCGATGCGGTGTACGTGATCCCATGGGCCATTGAGCCCACCGCAATCGTGATCCACGACACCTTCGACAAGTTCGGCAACCCGATTGAACTGTCGCCGCGCAACGTGCTGAAGAAAGTCTTGCAGTTGTACACCGACAAAGGCTGGAGGCCGATTGTCGCGCCGGAAATGGAGTTTTATCTGACCCAGCGCTGCGAAGACCCGGACTTGCCGCTCAAGGCGCCGATGGGCCGTTCGGGCCGTGCGGAAAGTGGTCGTCAGTCGTTTTCCATCGACGCCGCCAACGAGTTCGACCCGCTGTTTGAAGACGTCTACGACTGGTGCGAATTGCAAGGCCTGGACCTCGACACGCTGATCCACGAAGACGGCCCGGCGCAGATGGAAATCAATTTCCGTCATGGCGACGCGCTGGACCTGGCCGACCAGATCACCGTGTTCAAACGCACCATGCGCGAGGCAGCGCTCAAGCACAATGTTGCGGCGACGTTCATGGCCAAGCCGATTGGCGACGAGCCGGGCAGCGCCATGCACATCCACCAGAGTGTGGTGGACATCGCCACCGGCCAGCCGATCTTCGCCAATGCCGACGGGCAGATGAGCGAGCTGTTCCTGCATTACATCGGCGGCCTGCAGAAATACATCCCCAAAGTGCTGCCGATGTTTGCGCCCAACGTGAACTCGTTCCGCCGTTTCCTGCCGGACACCTCGGCGCCGGTGAACGTCGAGTGGGGTGAGGAAAACCGTACCGTAGGCCTGCGTGTGCCGACCTCCAGTCCCGAGGCGATGCGCGTGGAAAACCGCTTGCCCGGCGCCGATGCCAACCCGTATCTGGCCATCGCCGCCAGCCTGTTGTGCGGTTACCTCGGCATGGTCGAACGCATCGAGCCGAGCGCTGCGGTACAGGGCCGGGCCTACGAACGACGCAACCTGCGCCTGCCAATCACCATCGAAGACGCGCTGACGCAGATGGAAGAATGCGAAACCATCGAGCGTTATCTGGGCAGCAAGTTTGTCCGCGGTTATGTCGCGGTCAAGCGAGCGGAGCACGAGAACTTCAAGCGCGTGATCAGCTCCTGGGAGCGGGAGTTTTTGCTTCTTAGCGTCTGAAAACCACACGAGATCACACATTCGTGTAGGAGCGAGGCTTGCCCGCGAAGAGTCCAGCACATTCAACATCGCCGTTGGCTGGCAGTCCGCCTTCGCGGGCAAGCCTCGCTCCTACAAGAATCCAACAACTCCAAAGGTGTCGATATGCGTCTATTGAAATCCGTGGTCCCGGTCGCGCTGGCCCTGCTGTTCAGCGCTGTTGCCCAGGCTCAACCACAGGTCAGCGTCTACAACTGGACCGATTACATCGGCGAAACTACCCTCGCCGACTTTCAGGCCAAATCCGGAATCAAGGTGATCTACGACGTTTTCGATTCCAACGAAACCCTGGAGGGCAAACTGCTCGCCGGTCGTACCGGGTATGACGTGGTGGTGCCGTCCAACCACTTCCTCGCGCGCCAGGTGAAGGCCGGCGCGTTCCTCAAGCTGGATCGCGCACAGCTGCCAAACTTCAAGAACCTCGACCCGAAACTGCTGGCGCTACTGGAGAAAAACGATCCGGGCAACGAGCATTCGGTGCCTTACCTGTGGGGCACCAATGGCATCGGCTACAACGTCGACAAGGTCAAGCAAGTGCTGGGCATCGATCACATCGACTCCTGGGCCGTGCTGTTCGAACCGGAAAATATCAAGAAGCTCAGCCAGTGTGGCGTGTCGATGATGGACTCGGCGGATGAAGTCTTCCCCGCGATCCTCAACTACATGGGCATGGACCCTCGCAGCGAAAATCCCGAGGACTACAAGAAGGCCGAAGCCAAGTTGCTGAGCATCCGGCCTTACATCACTTACTTCCACTCATCCAAGTACGTGTCGGACCTGGCCAACGGCGACATCTGCGTGGCGTTCGGTTATTCCGGCGACGTGTTCCAGGCTGCCAACCGCGCCAAGGAAGCCAAGAACGGCGTGAACATCGCCTACGCGATTCCGAAGGAAGGCAGCAACCTGTGGTTCGATTTGCTGGCGATTCCTGCCGACGCCAGCAACACGAAAGAGGCGCACGCCTTCATCAACTACCTGCTCGACCCACAAGTGATCGCCAAGGTCAGCGCCTCGGTCGGTTACGCCAACCCCAACCCGGCCGCCAAGCAATTCATGGACCCTGAGTTGGTGAACAATCCCGAGGTTTACCCGCCTCAGGAAGTGCTCGACAAACTCTACATCTCGACCACCCCGCCCCAGGCGATCATGCGGCTGATGACCCGTTCCTGGAGCAAAGTGAAGTCCAACAAATGAATCAGTACAACCTCGAACATGCACGTTCATATTACGCGGCATCGGCCCATACGCTGACGCCCTTCCCTGCGCTGGAAGAGGACCTTGTCGCCGATGTCTGCGTGATCGGCGGCGGGTTTACCGGGGTCAACACGGCCATCGAACTGGCCCAGCGCGGGCTCTCGGTGATTTTGTTGGAAGCCCGGCGGATCGGCTGGGGCGCCAGCGGGCGCAACGGTGGCCAGTTGATCCGCGGCATTGGCCATGACGTCAGCGGTTTCGCCCGGCACATCGGTGTAGAAGGCGTGCGTTACCTGGAGCGCGCGGGGACCGAATCGGTCGAGCTGGTGGGCAAGCGCATCCGCGAGCACGGCATCGATTGCGACCTGCGCTGGGGTTTTTGCGAACTGGCCAACACCAAGGCACAGTTCGCGGCGTTCAAGGCTGAGCAGGAAGGCCTTGTCGAGTCGGGTTACGCCCATGAAACGCGATTGGTCGGGCCGGAGCAGATCCGTGAACACGTAGTGAATTCAGGCGTGTATGCCGGTGGCCTGGTGGACATGGGTTCGGGGCATTTGCACCCGCTCAATCTGGTGCTCGGCGAAGCGCGACTGGCGCGATCGCTTGGGGTGCAGATCTTCGAACAGAGCCCGGTGCTGGAGTTGATTCATGGCAATACCGTGCAGGTGCGTTGTGCCGGGGGCACGGTGCGCGCCGGCAGCCTGGTGCTGGCGTGTAACGCGCACCTGGACGAACTCGAACCGAAGCTCAGCGGCAAGGTGCTTCCGGCGGGCAGCTACATCATCGCCACCGAGCCGTTGGCGCCTGACGTCGCAACGCAGTTGATCCCGCAGAACCTGGCACTGTGCGACCAGAAAGTCGGCCTGGATTACTACCGGCTTTCGGCGGACCGGCGTTTGCTGTTCGGCGGTGCCTGCCATTATTCCGGGCGTGATCCGGCAGACATCGCCGCCTACATGCGCCCGCAAATGCTCAAGGTGTTCCCGCAGCTGGCCGATGTGCGCATTGATTATCAATGGGGCGGCAAGATTGGTATCACCGCCAATCGCTTCCCGCAGGTCGGGCGCTTGAGTCAGCATCCGAACGTGTTCTACGCACAGGGTTATTCCGGTCACGGCCTGAACGTGACCCATTGGTGCGCCAAACTGCTGGGCGAAGCGATTCATGCCGGGCACAGCCAAGGCTTTGACGTATTCAGCGCCGTGCCCCACATGACCTTCCCCGGCGGCCCGAAGCTGCGCTCACCGCTGCTGGCCCTCGGCATGTTCTGGTATCGCCTGCGCGAAGTCCTAGGCTAAAACACCCACCCCTTGCTGGCGATGGCGCCCCCAAGATAACCGCAAACCTCAAGGCCCAATCGCCAGCAAGCCGGCTCCTACAATAACCGTGCGCAGCCGATCCACCGGGTCAACACCAAACCCTGTAGGAGCCAGCTTGCTGGCGATGGCGTCCTCAACATAACCGCAAGCCTCAAGGCCCAATCGCCGGCAAGCCGGCTCCTACAATGGCCGTGCGCAGCCGATCCACCGGGCAAACACTAAACCCTGTAGGAGCCGGCTTGCTGGCGATGGCGGCCGCAAGATCAGTGCAGGACTCGAGGCCCGATCACCAGCAAGTCAGCTTTAAGTCCGCCTTTTAATTTGCTCAATCGCAAGGCACTTCTATATTGAGGATGTGCTCTGACTTTCCTGCCTCCTGGCGAGTGCGGCCTATGGCTACGACTGACCAACTGATCATCTGCGAGCACTGCGACTGCGTGTATCAAAAAGTCACGCTCGCCAAACATCAGAAAACCCTCTGTACGCGCTGCGGCGGCGTGCTTCAGCGCTATAACGGCCTGACGGTGGAGCAGCGGCTGGCGCTGACCGTCACCGCGCTGATGCTGTGGATTTTCGCCAATTTCTACCCGGTCATGAGCATCAGCCTGCAAGGCCTGAAAAACAGCGCGACGCTGTGGGATTCGGTACAGGCCCTGAGTCTGGGCCCGATTACCTTCATCGCGATGGTGGCGGCCATCGCCATGATCATCGCGCCGATTTTCCAGTTGCTGCTGCTGATCTGGGTCCTGAGTTTTGCCCTCGCCTCCCGTCGTTCGCCGGGTTTCAGATTCTGTATGCGCTGGCTGGAAACCCTGCGGCCCTGGAGCATGCTGGAAGTCTGCCTGCTGGGGGCGATGGTCGCGGTGATCAAGCTTGCCGGGTTGCTCGACGTCCTGCCCGGCATCGGCCTGTTCGCACTGGCCATTCTCAGCCTGATGATGATCCGCATCGCCGGGCGCGATGTCCGTGAACTGTGGGATGTCTTATGACCACGCCACCAGTCGCCAGCGAACTCAACCTGTGTCTCTGCCACAGCTGCGGCCTGGCCTGTGACATGACCGGCGACCCCCACGAATGCGAACGCTGCGGTGCGCCGCTGCATCGGCGCAAAACCAACGCCCTGACCCGAACCTGGGCCTACTTGATCACGTCATTGGTGTTTTACATCCCGGCCAATGTGTTGCCGGTGATGAACACCAAAATGGTCGGCAGCGGCGCGGACAGCACAATCATGGGCGGTGTGCTGGATTTCTGGCAGCACGGCGCCTGGGACATCGCCCTGATCATTTTCATTGCCAGCATCGCGGTGCCGGGCATCAAGTTCGTCGCCCTGTCGTTATTGCTGGTGACCGTTCAGCGCAACAGTGATTGGGCGCGCAAGGAGCGCTCAAAAATGTACCGTTTCGTCGAGCTCATCGGTTATTGGTCGATGCTTGACGTGATCGTGGTCGCCCTGGTGGCTTCGTTGGTGAAGTTCCAGGCGCTGGCCGATATCGAACCGCGCGCGGGCATTCTGTTTTTTGGTCTGGTGGTGGTGTTCACCATGCTGTCGGCGATGAGTTTCGACCCACGTCTGATCTGGGATCAGCAACATTCCGAAAACGAGGAGGTCATGGATGAAGTCTCAAGCCGCTGACGGGCCGCAAGCTCCCGGGCAGGCCCCCATCAAGACCCGCCGCTACAGCGTTTCATTGGTGTGGATCGTGCCGATTGTCGCGGTGCTGGTGGGTATTTCGCTGGTGGTTCACAGCATTTTGCAGGAAGGACCGACCATCACCGTCACGTTCAAGACCGGTAGCGGCCTGACCGCCAACAAGACCGAAGTCAAATACCGCAACGTGGTGATCGGGCATGTCTCCGACGTGGAACTGAGCGGCGACCAGAAAAGCGTCAACGCCACCATCAAACTGTCCAAGCAGGCGGAAAGTTTCACCCGCGAAGACTCGCAATTCTGGGTGGTGCGGCCCCGCATCGGTGCTGGCGGCGTGTCGGGCATCGATACACTGCTGTCCGGGGACTACATTGGCGCCGATATCGGCCAGGCCAATGCCCGGTCGAAGAATTTCACCGGGCTGGAAAATCCACCCCCCATTACCTATGGCGAACCCGGAAAGCGCTTTACGCTGCACACCCAGGACCTGGGCTCGCTCGACATTGGTTCCCCCGTCTACTACCGCAAAATTCCGGTCGGCCAAGTGGTCGCCTATGCCCTGGATGCCGACGGCAAAGGGGTGAATCTCGAAGTCTTCATCCATTCGCCCAACGATGCCTTCGTCACCGATAACACCCGGTTCTGGAATGCCAGCGGCATTGATGTCAACGTCGGCGCCAACGGTTTTTCGGTGAAGACCGAGTCGCTCTCGTCCATATTGGTGGGCGGCATCGCGTTCAGGGCTCCGGAATACAGCCCCAACGATAAACCGGCGCTAGAGGACAAAGGCTTCGAGCTGTTCGAAGACCAGCAAACCGCCCTCGCCCCACCCAGCGGCAAGGCGCAGTTCCTGAGTTTGCGTTTCGACCAGGCATTGCGCGGGCTGAAAGTCGGTGCACCGGTGGAATTCCTCGGCATCGAGTTCGGCAGGGTCGTATCGGTCAATCTGGATTTCGACCCGAAAAAACGCAGCTTTCCGGTCAACGTCGGCATCGTGATCTACCCACAACGGCTCGGCCAGGCCCACGCCAGAATGCTTGAAGCGTTGAAGCATGACCCCAATGACGAAGCCGCCGGCGTACGGTTGATGGGCAGCTTCATCGAAAACGGCCTGCGGGCCCAGGCCCGCAGCGGCAATCTGTTAACCGGCCAGTTGTACATCGCACTCGACTTCTACCCCAAAGCGGAGAAAGTCGTGTTCGACCCGACCGCCCGCCCTGTCAGCATTCCCACCATTCCTGGCAGCCTCGAACAGTTGCAGGAAAAACTCGAAGGCATGGTCACCAAGATCAACCAACTGCCCATCGAGCGCATCGCCGGCAACCTCGACAGCAACCTCGTAGAGCTGCGCAAGGGCCTCGCGCAATTCAACGCCAAGACCCTGCCTGGCGTGCAAACCACCCTGGCAGATGTCAGCAAAACCCTGCAATCGGCCAGCTCGACCCTTGCCGAAGACTCGCCGCAACGCGAGCAATTGACCCAGACCCTGGAAGAACTCGGGCGCATGTCGCGCTCCCTGCGTGAGCTCTCGGATTACCTGGGCCGGCATCCAGAGTCGCTGATTCGCGGTCGTCCCAATAACGCAGCACCGACGGACCTACAGGGCCCACCGCGCAACTGACCACAGGAGCAACACCCATGGCTTTTCCGCTGAAGATTACCTTGGTCACTGCGTGTCTACTGCTCGCCGCCTGCCGCAGTGACCCGATTCAGTTCCACACCCTGACCCCGGCACAATTGAGCGGCACCGCACGAGGCAACGGCGGGGAAATCCAGATCGAAAGCCTCAGCGTGCCGGCCCAGGTCGATCGCCCGCAGATCGTCATTCGCCAAGGCAACAGCGGTGTGGCAATTCTCGAAACCCAATGGTGGGCTGCGAGTCTGGTGGACGAGTTGCGCAGTGCTCTGGTGGATCAACTGGCCAACAGCAGTCCGCAGCGAAGAGTATCGGTACGTCTGGATGTGCAACGCTTTGACTCGATTCCCGGGCAGTACGGTTTGATCGACGTCAAATGGCGCCTGCGCAATCCCGGCGAAGGCGATAACACGCTGATTACCTGTCGCAGCACCTTGCAGACGCCTTCAGGCCCCTCCATTGATGACTTGGTGGTGGCCCAGCAAAACAACGTCAAACGCCTGGCCGCGTTGATCAGCCAGGCGGCAACCACTGCGCAGCGAGGCTGTCCGTCTGCCAACTGACACCGATACAGAACGCCCGATATGGTTTTCCCTCGATGGCAAAGCACGTAGGATGCCGGCCAACCACCGAGGCTGACCGATGCTCCATTCAGGCACTTTTCAGGGTTCCAGCGTCAGAATCCTGATTTATCTTCTGTTCACGATCCAGCTCATCTCCATGGGTGCGATGGAAATGAGCGGCCCGTTCTGGCCGGTCTACCTGCGCGGGCTGACCACGTCGGAATCGCTGTTCAGTTTCGCCAGCATCGCCGTGTATGTTGGCCCGATGCTGGGCATCATGCTGACCAGCGCCTTCTGGGGCCGAATCGGCGACCGTTATGGTCACAAGTTGATGATGATTCGTGCCTTGGCCGGTTTGTCGTTGACTCAGTTGGGGTTGGCACTGTGCAGTGATATCTGGGTGATTCTGCTGCTGCGCTTCCTGCAAGGCGCCTTTGCCGGGTATATCGCGCCAGCCCAGGCTTACGGGGTCAGTATCGAGGCGCCCTCACGGCGGGCCCGCCTGTTTGCGATCCTGCAAATCTCCACCAACGTCGGCTCGTTGCTCGGCGCAGTGGTCGGCGGTCTGATTCTCGATTACGCGACTTTTTTCTGGATCAATCTCATCGCTTCGGCGCTCTGCGCGGTGTGCACCGTGGTGGCGGCCGTGACGTTGCCGGATGTGCCTCCCGTGAAAAAAACGCCGGTGGTGGATGCTGCGCCGCAGCCGGGTCGGGCACGCGGCGTGTGGCAGGGCTCGCCCCTGATGTCGCTGCTGGGCGTCATGGGCATTCTGCTGTTGGCGCGGATGCTGCCGCAGACATCGTTTTCGTTGTACGTCAGCTCGGTGTTTGAGGTCGGCAATTCGGTCACGGGCCTGTGTTACGGCTTGCTGGCACTGGGCTTCATCCTTTCGGCGACACGCTGGGCGCGCTACTTCGAACACCGGACGCAACAGCAAACCCTGCAGCGAATGTCCTGGGTTGTCATTGGCTGCATCGGCCTGACCGGCGTCGCCGGCCTTACCCGAAACCCGGCCGTGTTTGTCATGGCCTACTTCCTGTGGGGCGTGCTGCTGGGCGCCACGACGCCGGTGCTGATGGCGCTGATTTCCAAGACGGTCGACAGTTCACAACAGGGTTACGTACTGGGAGTGGCTCAGAGCACGGCGCAACTGGCCTCCATCGCAGGTATTTCCCTGGGCGGTTTGCTCAGCCAGGTCTACGGCCTGCAATACACCTATCTGATCGTTTGCCTCGCCTACGCAATGGCCTTGGTGCTCATTGTCGCCTTGCGTTATCGATCAGTACTGTTGCAACCGGACGAAGCGCCACGCTGCGACTGATCAGCCTCCCCCTTGCGCCGCAGGGGCGCAGTCACTTAGGATTGTGAATACTTCTCAATCGCTAAAAATTATCATCCATGAGCGATACCCTGCCCGCGACTCATCACAATCATCTGCGCGCGATCGAGGCCCTCTATACCGGCCATCACGGCTGGTTGTACGCCACGCTGCGCAAAAAACTGGGCAACGCCATGGATGCGGCGGACCTGGCGCAAGACACCTTCACACGCATACTGGCTTCCAGGGTCGCGGTCATTGAACAACCCCGGGCCTACCTGAGCTGTGTGGCCAAGGGCATTCTGGTCAATTGGTATCAGCGCAAGGCGCTTGAACGCGCCTATCTGGATGCCCTCGCGCTGTTGCCTGCCCCTGAAGCGCCCTCGCCCGAATTGCGTTTCATCGTGCTGGAAACCCTGCACGAAATCGACGCGATGCTCGACGCCCTGCCGCCGCTGGTCAAACGCGCATTCCTGCTGTCGCAGATCAGCGGGCTGAAATACGACGACATCGCCACGCAACTGGACGTGTCGCTGATCACCGTGAAGCGCTACATGAAACAGGCCTTCGTTCAATGCCTGATGCTGGTGGAATGAATGTCGACCTACGCCACGCCCACTCAGATTGATCCGCAAGTACTCGACGAAGCGGCCGAGTGGCTGATGCGCATCAGCGAAGGCGACCTTGACGATGCCGAGCGCGCCGAGTGGGAATGCTGGCGTGTCAGCAGCCCTGAACGCAGCCGCGCCTGGGGCCGCGCCCAACTGCTGCAAAGCAAACTGGGCGGCCTGCCCCCTTCATTGGCGATGTCGGCGCTGGATCGCCCGAGCAATCCCGAGCGCCGCGTGGCCCTCGGCAAACTGGCGATAATGCTGGCCGTGTTACCCGCCGGTTGGGGCAGTTGGAAGCTGGTCGAATCCCGACAATGGTCGGCCGACTACCGGACTGCCGTGGGCCAGCGACGCGAGTTGACGCTGGCCGATGGCTCGCGCATTACACTCAATACCGACTCGGCAATCGATGTGCTGTTCGACGCCCGTCAACGGCTGATCAATTTGCGTGAAGGTGAAATCCTGGTGCAGACCGCGCCGGATGTAGCCCCCCAGTCCCGACCGTTTCTGGTGACCACCCGTCAGGGGCGAATGCAGGCATTGGGCACGCGGTTTACGGTGCGCGAACTGCAAACCCGCACTCAGCTCGCGGTACTGGACGGCGCTGTCAGGGTTGAACTGCCTGGTGGCAACGGCGTAACGCCCTTGATCGTCAATGCCGGGCAACGCACCGACTTTTCATCGCAGGCTTTCGGCCTGCTGAACCCGGTGGATCGCTCCGTCAGCGCCTGGACCCAAGGCATGCTGATGGCCGACAACATGCGTCTGGCCGACTTCATCGCGGAACTGGCGCGTTATCGCAAAGGCTTCGTGCGTTGTGATCCGGCGATTGCCGATCTGCGCATTTCTGGCGCGTTCCCCATCAGCGATACCCAACGCACCTTGAACATGCTGGTGCAAACCTACCCGGTGCTCGCAACCGGCCACTTGAGCGGTTATTGGGTGACGCTCTCCCCCGCCTGAACCTCGCGCAAAAAAAAATGGCTGAGCGGGTGATACTTTTTTTGATCTCGACTGGCAAGGAAAGGAAGAACTTCTCAACCTCGTCGAAAGGGTCATCACTCCATGTTCGTTGCACGCCCTCTGCGTTCGGATCGCTCACTCAAGCTGGCTATCCGCAGCGCGTTGCTAAGCCTTGCCCTGACCGGCGTCGCCTGCCCCGTTGCCCTTGCCGCGCCAGCGTCACTGGATGCCACTGCGACCCGCGCCTACAGCATTGCCCCCGGCCCGCTGGGGGCAACCTTGTCGAAGTTCGCTGTGGACGCCGGCATTGCGCTGTCATTCCAGCCATCGATGACCGAGGGCCTGATGAGCCCGGGGCTTTCCGGCACGTACTCGACCCAGGAAGCGATCACCCGACTGTTGTCCGGCAGCGGCCTGCAAATAGTGCCGCGCACTGATGGCAGCTACACCCTGGCGCCGGTCCCGGCCAACAGCGAGGGGGATCTGACCCTTGCCGAAACCACGATCAACGGCACCGACGGTCGCAAGGGCAGCTTGCCGCCAGCCTACCCGGGCGGTCAGGTCGCCCGTGGCGGGCGTCTCGGCATGCTGGGCAACAAGGACGTGATGGACGCGCCGTTCAGCGTCAGCAACTACACCTCGACATTAATGAAAGATCAGCAGGCCGTGACAGTGGCCGATGTGCTGGAGCGCGACTCCTCGGTACGCTCCACTGGCCAGACCGGCGGCATTGTCGATTCCTTCTTCATTCGCGGCTTCCCGGTGGGCGAAGGCAACCTCGGCGAACTGGCGTTCGACGGGGTGTACGGCGTTGCGCCCAACTACCGGGTCTTCACCGAATACGCCGAGCGTATCGAAGTGATCAAGGGCCCCGGCGCCCTGCTGTACGGCATGTCGCCCAACAGCGGTGTCGGTGGCGTGATCAACGTAGTCCCCAAGCGTTCTCTCGATGAGGACCTGACCCGTTTCACCGCCAGCTACGCCATGGATTCGCAGATCGGCGGCCACGTCGATGTCAGCCGGCGCTTCGGCGAAGAACGCCGCTTCGGTGTGCGCGTCAACGGCAGCACCCAGCAAGGTGACACGGCCATCGACGATCAATCCCGGGACGTCGACATCGGTGCCATCTCCCTGGACTATCAGGGTGATCGCCTGCGAACCACCCTGGACCTGATCAGCCAGAAAGAACAATTCGACGCCGCGTCCCGTCCGTTTCTCATCGCCTCGGGCGTGGAGATTCCCTCCGCCGCCAACGGCCGCACCAACGTGAGCCAGGACTGGGGATGGGCCGAAACCCGCGATAAATCGGCCCTGCTCGGTGCCGAGTACGACCTCAACGACACCTTGACCGTGTTCGCCCACGCCGGTGGCGGCCGGTCGGACGTGAAGCGGATGTCTGATCAGACCCCGACCATTCTCAACAACGCGGGTGACACCTCTTCAATCCCGGGCTACTACAAATTCGAAGTCGAGCGCTACACCGTCGACGCCGGTGCCCGCCTGCGCTTCGACACCGGCCCGATCAGCCACAGCACCACGTTGCAGGTCACCCGTTACCGCGACGAACTGAAACGCGGCATCATTTCCGGCCCGGCCGTGCTGTCGAACATGTACCACCCGATCGACCGTCCGAAACCGTCCATTGCCGAACCGGATGCCCTCAAAGTTTCCGAGACAGAACTGTCGGGCGTGGCGTTGGCCGACACCCTTTCGGTACTGGATGAGCGCTTGCAGGTCACTGTCGGCCTGCGCAAGCAGAACATCGAATCCGACAACTTCAACGCGGCCGGCGCCGTCACCACGTCTTATGACGAAAGCGAGACCACGCCGCTGTTCGGGGTGGTGGTCAAGCCCTGGGACCACGTGTCGTTCTACTACAACTACATCGAAGGCTTGAGCAAGGGCGACATCGCCCCGGCCACCGCGTCGAACTCCGGCGAGATCTTCGCGCCATACATTTCCCGCCAGCAGGAAGTCGGGGTCAAGGTCGACTACGGCACCTTCACCTCCACGCTGAGCCTGTTCCAGATCAAGAAACCCAGCGGCGAGCTGGCCTCCGGCGTGTTCTCGGTACAAGGTGAACAGCGCAACCGGGGCGTGGAGTTGAACGTGTTTGGCGAGATCGCCCAAGGCACTCGCCTGCTCGGTGGCGTCACCGTCCTCGACGCTGAACTGACCAAGACCGGAACCGTTGCCAATCGCGGCAACAAACCGGTGGGCGTGCCCGAGGTCCAGGCCAACTTGTGGGCCGAGTGGGATACGCCGTGGATCGAAGGTTTGACGCTGACCAGCGGCGCGATCTACACCGGCAGCCAATACGTTAACCAGGCCAACACCCAGGAACTCGACCCATGGACCCGCTTCGATGTTGGCGCACGTTACGCCACGCGCATCGCGGAGCGTCCGACCACATTCCGGGCCACGGTGCAGAACGTTTTCGACCGTGAGTACTGGTCCGGTGTCGCGTCCTATGGCGCCTTCTCACAAGGTTCGCCGCGCACCCTGCAACTGTCGGCCACCGTCGACTTCTGAAACGTTCAGCCCCGGGCAACGGCCTGAGCCGTTGCCCGGTCTGGCTACCTGTAAAGGTTTCAACCATGGCATCTGTTCATCCACGCCGCCACGCCTTCGCGGCCCTGCTATTGGCGGGACTGCTGGGCGTGGTGTGGTTTTCCCTGGCGCCGCGCACCGCGCTCGCGGCGAATCCGGATCCCGCCGCCGTCACGGTCACTGACCTGCTGGGCCGCAAGGTCAAGGTTCACCTCCCGGTCAGGCGGGTGATTCTCGGCGAGGGGCGCCAGTTGTACCTGGTCGCCGCGCTGGATACGCAAAACCCCATCGAGCGCATCGTCGGTTGGCGCAAGGACTTGATTCAGTCCGACCCGGATACTTACGGCGCCTACCTGCGCAAGTTCCCCGACATCGCCAGGATTCCCACCTTCGGCGGCTTTGAAGACGGCACCTTCGACATCGAGCAAGCGATCTCGCAACAACCGGACGTCATCGTCCTGAACATCGAAGCGCAGCACGCCACCGAAGATGCGCGCTACATCGAGAAGCTCGACGCGCTGGGAATCCCGGTGGTCTACGTCGATTTTCGCAACAACCCGATGCAAAACACCGAGCCGACCATGCGCCTGTTCGGCCAGTTGTTTGGCAAGGAAGAGCGCGCCGAGGCGTTTATCGATTTTCGCAATCAACAGATCCGTCGTGTCACCGACGTCATCGAGGCCAAACACCCTGCGCGGCCCACGGTGTTCATCGAGCGAATCGGTGGGTACACCGACGATTGTTGCCTGAGTTTCGGCAACGAGAATTTCGGCCTGTTTGTCGACATGGCCGGAGGCAACAACATCGCCAAAAGCATCATTGCGAACACCTTTGGCCAGTTGAACCCCGAACAGGTGATCGTCGCCAACCCGGATCAAGTGGTCGTCACCAGCGCCAACTGGGAAGCCTTTGCGCCCGGCGGTCGCTGGGTAGGCGTCGGACCGGGCGCGGACCTGACACAAGCGCGACACAAACTGGCCTGGTACACCCAACGCCCGGCCTACGCCGGTATCAAGGCGCAGAACGATCAAGCGTTTCATGCCATCTGGCACCAGTTCTACAACAGCCCCTACCAGTTTGTGGCCATCCAGCAATTGGCCAAGTGGTTTCATCCGGCGCTGTTTGCCGATCTGGATCCCGACGCCGCGTTTCGCGAACTCCACGAGCGCTTCCTGCCCGTGCCCTACCAGCCGGGCTACTTCGTCAGCCTTGAGAAAACCGGGGGCAAGCCATGAGTTCGCTAGGTGAACTGCCTATTGCGCAGAGCGTGACGTACCGTCAACGAGTCCTGCGAAAACGGCTGATCCTGGTGGCGCTGGCGGTGTTGCTGGTGTTCAGCGTGCTGCTCGATCTGGCGCTGGGTCCGGCCAGTTACAGCCTGAAGGAAGTGCTTGGCGCCCTGTTTTCACCGGACACGGCGTCGGCGCAAGTGCGGGTGGTGATGTGGGACATCCGCTTGCCGGTCGCGCTGATGGCGGTTGCGGTCGGCGCGGCGCTGTCGCTGGCCGGTGCGCAGATGCAGACAATCCTCAACAACCCGCTGGCCAGCCCGTTCACCCTGGGCCTTTCTGCTGCCGCCAGTTTTGGCGCGGCAATGGGACTGGCTTTCGGGGTGGCGCTGTTCCCGCTGGCGGCGCAGTACATGGTGCCGCTGAACGCGTTCATCATGGCCATGCTTTGCGCGCTGCTGATCCACTTTCTGAGCATGCGTCGCGGCGTAACCGCCGAAACCATCGTGTTGCTCGGCATTGCCCTGGTGTTTACGTTTAACGCGTTGTTGGCACTGGTGCAGTTTTTTGCCACCGAGCAAGCGGTGGCGGCCGTAGTGTTCTGGACCATGGGCAGCCTGACCAAAGCCACCTGGCCAAAACTCGGGGTGATTTGCGCGGTGATCCTCATAACCCTGCCGATTTTCGCCAAACGGGCCTGGGCCCTGACGGCCCTGCGCTTAGGCGATGACAAAGCCGCGAGCTTCGGGATCAACGTGCGCAGCTTGCGCTTCCAGACGCTGATCATGGTCAGCCTGCTCGCCTCGTTTCCGGTGGCCTTCGTCGGCACCATCGGTTTTATCGGGCTGGTCGGCCCGCACATTGCCCGGATGCTGATTGGTGAAGATCAACGGTTCTTTTTGCCGGCGTCATTGCTGACCGGTGCGCTGATTCTGTCCGCCAGTTCGGTGGTCAGCAAAACCCTGATCCCCGGCGCGATTTTCCCTATTGGCGTGGTCACTTCGCTGATCGGCGTGCCGTTCTTCATCTCTTTGATCCTTGGCGGGAAGAAAAACACATGGTGAAGCTCCAGCTTGAAAACCTTGGCGCCCGCTATGGCCAGCGCGAAATCATTAGCGGCGTGACCACGGCAACGTTTATCGGTGGCCAGGTGGTCGCAGTGGTCGGGCCCAATGCAGCGGGTAAATCCACCCTGTTCAAACGCATGGCCGGGCTGATTGACGGCCCGGGACAGGTCAACTTGCAGGGCTCGAAAAAGGGGCCACAGGGCATCAGCTACATGCCTCAGGGCTTGAATGCCAGTGCCCGGCTGACCGTCTACGAATCCGTGCTGCTGGCCCGCAAACAACTGACGCCGGGATGGGTCGTTCACGACGACGAGCTGAAACTCGTGGACCAGATTCTCGACGCGCTCGGCATCACCGAACTATCCTTTCGCAACCTCGGTGAACTCAGTGGCGGGCAGCAGCAATTGGTATCGATCGCACAAACGCTGGTGCGCGAACCGGAAATCCTGCTGATGGACGAACCGACCAGCGCGCTGGACATGCATCGGCAGGTGCAAGTGCTGAACTTCATGCGCGCACTGGCACGCAAACGCGAAGTCATTGTATTTATTGCCATCCATGACCTGAATCAAGCGCTACGCTTTGCCGATCAGGTATTGGTGATTGCCAATGGAACCTCCCGGGGGAGCGGCCCCAGCGATGAAGTGATCACCGAACAGATGCTGCGCGAGGTCTACGAGGTCGAAGCCAGAATCGAGATTTGCAGCCGTGGCCAGCGCCATATCCTGATCGACGACATCGTTTGAATCAGATCGACCGCGCAAGGCGCTGAGTCACTGCTAATCTGAATGAAAATGACATGTATTAACGGTTTATTTAACGTTTTTTTCTCATTGTACCCACTACATTCCAGCGATCCGAAACATGCAAATGATTCGCATTGGTTGAACCGCGAATTCCTGCGCATGACGCCCAAAAAAACAGGAGCTGCCCGAAGCATGAATCGCCATATCCCCTCTTTCCTGAAAAAAGCCCTGCTGGCCACTGCCCTGCTGAGCGCCGGCCACGTCTACGCCGCCGATGCCGACGGTATCGTGGTCTACAACGCCCAGCACGAAAGCCTGACCAAAGCCTGGGTCGAAGGTTTTACCAAGGAGACCGGGATCAAGGTCACGATACGCAATGGCGACGACACGGAAATGGGCAATCAGATCGTGCAGGAAGGCGCGGCCTCCCCGGCTGACGTGTTCCTGACCGAAAACTCCCCGGCCATGGTGCTGGTGGACAACGCCGGGCTGTTTGCGCCAGTGGCGCCGACCACCCTGGAGCAAGTCGACGCAGCCTACCGTCCGGCCCATGGCAAATGGGTCGGGATCGCGGCGCGCTCCACGGTGTTTGTCTATAACCCGGGCAAACTGCCCGAAGCCGAATTGCCGAAGTCGCTGATGGACCTCGCCGACGCCAAGTGGAAAGGCCGTTGGGCGGCCTCCCCGGCTGGTGCCGACTTCCAGGCGATTGTCGCCGCCGTGCTGGAGCTCAAGGGCGAAGCCGCCACGCTTGAGTGGCTGAAGGGCATGAAAAACAACTTTACCGCGTACCGGGGCAACAGCTCGGTGCTCAAAGCGGTCAACGCCGGGCAAATTGACAGCGGCGTGATTTATCACTATTACCGCTTCGGTGATCAGGCCAAGACCGGCGAGAACAGCAAGAACACCGCCCTGCACTACTTCAAGCACAAAGACCCGGGCGCGTTTGTGAGTATTTCCGGTGGCGGTGTCCTGGCGTCCAGCCAACACAAGGATCAAGCCCAGGCGTTCCTGAAGTGGGTCACCGGCAAAGACGGCCAGGCGATCCTCAAGACTGGCAACTCCTATGAATACGCTGTAGGCAAGAACGCTGAATCCAACCCCAAACTGGTGCCGCTGCAGCAGCTCGACGCGCCGAAAGTCGACGCCTCGAAACTCGACAGTAAAAAAGCCGTGGAGCTGATGACTCAGGCCGGACTGCTCTAATTGATACCTGAAACATTACCGGCGGGCGTCGCTGAGGCGATTCCCGCAACTTTACGCCGCCGCTCCCGCGGATTGTTCGTGGGTCGCGGCGGTGCGTGGGTGATCGGTTTGTCGGTGCTGGTTTCTCTGCTCGCGCTGCTGCCCATCGCCTTTGTCATCGGCGTGTCCGTGCAAACTGGCTGGTCGACCTTGCTGGCACTGGTGTTCCGGCCACGGGTTGGCGAGCTGTTGATCAATACGGTGTTGCTGGTGTTGATCACGATCCCCTTGTGCATCGCGCTGGGCGTGACACTGGCCTGGCTGACCGAGCGCAGCGATCTGCCGGGGCGACGCTGGTGGTCGTTACTGGCGACCGCGCCGCTGGCGGTCCCGGCATTCGTCCACAGCTATGCCTGGGTCAGCCTGGTGCCGCCGATTCACGGGCTGTTTGCCGGGGTTCTGGTGTCGGTCATCGCCTACTTCCCCTTCCTCTACTTGCCGATTGCGGCGACTTTGCGTCGGCTCGATCCGGCCATTGAAGATGTCGCGCAATCAATGGGGCTCAAGCCCTGGGCCGTGTTTTTTCGCGTCGTGCTGCCGCAGTTGCGCCTGGCCATTTGCGGCGGCGCCTTGTTGGTGGGGCTGCACCTGCTGGCCGAATATGGCCTGTACGCGATGATCCGCTTCGACACCTTCACCACGGCGATCTTCGATCAGTTCAAATCCACCTTCAACGGACCTGCCGCGAACATGCTGGCCAGTGTTCTCGCGCTGTGCTGCCTGGCGATGCTTACCGTTGAATCGACAGCGCGTGGCAATGCGCGTTATGCCCGCGTCGGTTCCGGAAGCGCCCGGGAGCAGCAGCTCGTGCGCCTGAAAAAGGTGCCCACGGTACTCGCGCTGACCTTGCAAATCGTGACCTGCGCCCTCGCGCTCGGGGTGCCGTTGATCACCTTGGGCAAGTGGCTGATCGCCGGTGGTGTGCACGTCTGGCAGATGGCCGATTTGATGCCGGCACTGCAACAGACGCTGCTGCTGGGGATTGCGGGTGCGGCTCTCACCACCTGCGCGGCGATTCCGATTGCCTGGCTGTCGATCCGCTCGCCGGGGCGGCTACAACGGGTCCTCGAAAGCTGCAACTACATCACCAGCTCATTGCCGGGCATTGTGGTCGCCCTGGCCTTGGTGACCGTCACGGTACATTTCGCCCGGCCGATTTATCAGACCACGATCACCGTACTGCTGGCGTATCTGCTGATGTTTTTACCCCGTGCGCTGGTCAGCTTGCGGGCGGGTATCGCCCAGGCGCCGGTGGAGCTGGAGAACATCGCGCGCAGTCTCGGTCGCTCGCCCGGCCGCGCACTGTGGCTGATCACCCTGCGCCTCGCCGCGCCCGGTGCAGCCGCGGGTGCCGCGCTGGTGTTTCTGGCGATCACCAATGAATTGACCGCCACCTTGCTGCTCGCACCGAACGGCACGCGCACGCTGGCGACCGGGTTCTGGGCGTTGACCAGCGAGATCGACTACGCCGCTGCCGCGCCTTATGCCTTGCTGATGATCCTGCTGTCACTTCCGTTGACCGGGCTCCTCTATCACCAATCCAAAAAAACGGCTGGCCGATGAACGCTCTTGAACTGCATTCGATCTGCAAATCCTATGGCTCGCAACGCGCCCTGGAAAACATCAGCCTGTCGGTGCCAACGGGCAGCCGTACGGTGATCGTCGGGCCTTCCGGTTCGGGCAAAACCACCTTGTTGCGCATGATCGCCGGTTTCGAGTTTCCGGACTGGGGTCGCCTGACACTCAACGGCCAGACGTTGGTGGACGACACCCTCGAGGTCCCGGCGCACCAACGCCAGATAGGTTATGTCCCGCAGGACGGCGCCCTGTTCCCGCACATGACCGTGGCCGCCAACATCGGTTTCGGCTTGTCGATCAAGGGTGCGCAAAAACAGGAGCGTATTGCTGAACTGATGGACAGCGTGGCACTGGATTCCAGCATGGCCAATCGTTGGCCCCACGAGCTTTCCGGCGGCCAGCAACAACGTGTGGCTCTGGCGCGGGCACTGGCGCAACAGCCACGCCTGATGTTGCTTGATGAGCCGTTTTCCGCGCTCGACACCGGCTTGCGCGCGGCCATGCGCAAACTGGTCGCGCGGTTGCTGGCAGACGCCGGGGTCACCACCATCCTGGTGACCCATGATCAAAGTGAGGCGCTGTCGTTTGCCGATCAACTGGCGGTCATGCGCGATGGCCAACTGGTGCAGTCAGGTCATCCACTGGACCTCTACCGCTACCCCGGTGACGAACAAACCGCGCTGTTCCTCGGCGATGCGGTGGTCATGCCCGCCAGGATCGAGGCTGGCTGGGCGCATTGTGATCTGGGGCGGATCCCGGTCAACAACCATCGCAACAACCGTTGCGCGCAGATCATGCTGCGGCCCGAGCAGCTGCAAGTGGTCGGCATCGTGCCGAGCGCGGTGGAGGCCACTGGGTGCCGCGCGGTGGTGACCGAACGGGATTTCAGCGGCAATACCTGCACCTTGACCGTGGAACTGGAGTCGCCGCCATCCGCCGAACAGCCCGGTCGCACGCTCATGGTGCGCAGTTCGGGCCTGTACGCGCCACCCACCGGCAGTGCGGTGCACGTCTCGACCATCGGTCACGCCCACGTGTTGAGCGAAGCTTAAAGGTCGAAACGATCCACGGCCCGTCGCCGCTCGTTATCATCCCGCACGTCGTAGTTGGCGGTTGTCTGGATATTGCTGTGATGGGCGAGTTTCTGCGCGATCGACAAGTCGTGTTCCTCGATCACCCGGGTAATGAACGAGCGGCGAAAATCGTGGGGCATGATCTTCACCCCGACCTGCGCACCGCGCTGGCGGGCGATGTAATAGATCGCGTGCTTGGTGATGCGCTCACGGGTGATGTGGCTGCCACGGCGAATGCGATTGAACAGGAACGGATCGTCCACTTCGCCTTCCTTGAGCTGCGAACGGCGCAGCTCCAGCCAGGCATCCAGTTTGGCGAATGCCCAGGCCGGTGCGTATTTGATCAATTGCTTGTTGCCTTTGGCGGTCACCCGCAGGCTGCGCTCGGTGAAATCCACCTGATCGAGGTCCAGGTTCACCGATTCCGATTTACGCATGCCCGAGCCATACAGAATCCCGATGATCGCCGCGTCTCGCAGGCCCTGTGGCCGTGGGTCCGCGGCACAGACCGCCATCATTTCCTGAATCAGCGAGCGTCGCAGGTTGCGCCCTTGGGACAGCCGCGTTCCGGCAATCCCCTTGACCGAACGCATTTTCAGCAAGTGTTCCTGGCTGATCAGGCTCATGCGCCACGCTTCGTTCATCACCCCGCGCACAGCGTTGACGTACAGCGACGACGTATTCGGCGCGTAGCCATCCTCACGCAGTGCCGCGACCAGCGCGATCACATCCTCGGGCTGAAGCTCGTGCCAGGGAATTTCCTCGACGTTCATGTCTTCGAAGCCCAGACGGTCGGCGGCATCCTGCAACACATAACGCATGGTCAGTTGGCTGGACGGCGCCAGTCGCGCCAGATACACGGTCATCGGGCTCTTTGCAGCAGTTGAATCAGCAACAGGTAAGTCAATCAAAACAAAACGGCCTTGAGTGGAAACAGATCATTAAAACAACTAAGGATTGAAACATCCTTCATATAAAGCGGAACACTTCTGTAGGACCTTTCTACTAAAAACGCGATGAACGGCAGTAGTCTGAACACGGGCTTAATAGCTGTCAGAAAAACGATTCGCCGACTGGTTTTTCATGTTCCTTTCACAAAAACGCGCCTAACCTCTTATGAATACGGTGAGCCGCAAGGGGCTCCCAACCTGCCGGTCCAGGCAGGAAAAGTCAATGAAAGCGGATTGTCAGCATGATGAGTCAACTCATTGATGCAGCTTTAGATTATTCGGCTACGCTGAAATTGGATCCAATAACTATCTAGAGCCACACCACTAAGCCAACAGCCTTGAGGTGCCCATGAGTCAGGCTTTTCTCCCCTTCTCCCGCCCCAGTATCGGCGATGAAGAAATGGCTGCCGTAGAGCAAGTATTGCGCTCCGGCTGGATCACTACCGGACCGAAAAACCAGCAACTGGAAGAACACTTCGCCAACTACGTGGGCTGCCGTCATGCCGTGGCACTTTCCTCGGCGACCGGCGCCATGCACGTCACATTACTGGCCTTGGGCATTGGTCCCGGCGATGAAGTGATCACCCCGTCCCAGACCTGGGTCTCCACCGCCAACATGATCTGCCTGCTGGGCGCGACACCGGTGTTCGTCGACGTTGACCGCGACACGCTGATGAGCAACATGGAGCACATTGAAGCGGCCATCACCCCGCGCACCCGGGCAATCATTCCGGTGCATTATGCCGGCGCCGCGTTCGATCTCGACCCGCTCTATGCGTTGGCCGACAAACACGGCATCCCCGTTATTGAAGACGCCGCCCACGCCGCCGGAACCCTCTACAGAAATCGTCACGTCGGCGCGAAAGGCACGGCGATCTTCTCGTTCCACGCGATCAAGAACATGACCTGCGCCGAGGGCGCGATGTTCGTCACGGATGATGAAGCGCTGGCCAGTCGAGTGCGCATGCTCAAGTTTCACGGCCTCGGCGTCGATGCCTACGACCGCCTGACCCACGGCCGCAAACCCCAGGCCCAAGTGATCGAGCCGGGGTTCAAATACAACCTGGCCGACACCAATGCCGCCATTGCTTTGGTGCAACTGGAGCGCTTGGACCAGATCAACGCCAAGCGCACCGAACTGGCCAAGACTTACCTGCAACGGCTGGAAGGCTCACCGGTGCAACCACTGGCGATTCCGGCCTACCCGCAGCAGCACGCCTGGCACCTGTTCATCCTGCGCATCGATACCGAACGCTGCGGGCTGGACCGTGAGGCGTTCATGAAAGCCCTGCAGGAACAAAACATCGGCACCGGCATTCACTTCATCGCCACTCACCTGCACACCTACTACCGCCGGCGATTCCCCAACATCTACCTGCCCAACACCGAATGGAACTCGGCGCGCCTGTGTTCGATCCCGTTGTTCCCCGACATGACCCACGACGACGTCGACCGTGTGGTCAGCGCCATCGAAAACACTGTGGACAGACGCCTGTGAAACCTTATCCGATCCGTTGTGTGTCAATTGTCATCCCGGTCTACAACGAACAGGACAGCCTGCCCGAACTGCTCAGGCGCACCGAGGCGGCGTGCCAGCAATTGCACCATGACTATGAAATCGTATTGGTCGACGACGGCAGCCGCGACCACTCGGCGCAGATACTTGAAGAAGCCGCCAGTCGCGAGTGCAGCCCGGTGGTGGCGGTCATTCTCAACCGCAATTACGGCCAGCACGCGGCAATCATGGCCGGTTTCGAGCAGTGCAAGGGCGATGTCGTCATCACCCTCGATGCCGATCTGCAAAACCCGCCCGAAGAAATTCCACGGTTGGTGGCTCAGGCCGAACTCGGCTATGACGTGGTCGCCACGGTGCGCAACAACCGCCAGGACTCGGCCCTGCGCCGTTGGCCGTCGAAGCTGATCAACCTCGCCGTGCAGCGCTCCACGGGCGTCGCCATGAGCGACTACGGCTGCATGCTCCGGGCTTACCGCCGGACCATTGTCGACGCCATGCTCGCCTGCCGTGAACGCAGCACGTTCATTCCGATCCTGGCCAACAGCTTTGCCCGGCACACCACGGAAATCCTGGTGACCCACGCCGAGCGCGAACACGGCGAATCGAAGTACAGCCCCATGCGCCTGATCAATCTGATGTTCGACCTGATCACGTGCATGACCACCACGCCGCTGCGGTTGCTGAGCATTGTCGGCTTCGCCATGGCCGGACTGGGCGTGGCATTCGCCATGGCGCTGATCGTCCTGCGACTGGTGTTCGGCGCCAGTTGGGCCGGTGACGGTACGTTCGTGCTGTTCGCCGTGCTGTTCGTGTTCACCGGCGGCCAGTTCATCGGCATGGGTCTTTTGGGCGAGTACCTCGGGCGCATGTACAGCGACGTTCGCGCCCGTCCGCGGTTCTTCATCGAAAAAGTCCTGCGCGGCCAGCCGGCCACCCCGGCGCCTGTGGTCACCGTCGACGGCCTCACTTCCACCTCTTCAGATCAGGTTCTCTCATGAGCGCAAAAGCTGTTGTCTTCGCCTATCACGATATTGGCTGTGCCGGCCTCGAAACCCTGCTCGCCAGCGGTTACGAGATTGCCGCCGTGTTCACCCATGCCGATGATCCGCAGGAAAACGCCTTCTACGGCTCGGTTGCGCAACTGTGCGCCCGTCAGGGGATCCCGGTGCACGCGCCGGAAGACGTCAATCATCCGCTGTGGATCGAACGCATCGCCAAGCTCAACCCCGATTACCTGTTCTCGTTTTATTACCGCCACCTGCTCAGCGAGCCGTTGCTGGCCACGGCCACTAAGGGCGCGTTCAACCTGCACGGTTCGTTGCTGCCGCGCTATCGCGGTCGTGCGCCGGCCAACTGGGTGCTGGTCAATGGCGAAAGCGAAACCGGCGTGACCCTGCACCGCATGGTCAAACGGGCCGATGCCGGCGCGATTCTCGCCCAGAAAAAAGTCGCGATAGAGCGCAGCGACACGGCGCTGAGCCTGCACGGCAAGTTGCGCGTGGCCGCCACCGACCTGCTGCGCGACACGCTGCCAGCGTTGCTCGCCGGGAAAGTCAGCGAGACCCCGCAGGACGAATCGGAAGCCACGGTGTTTGGTCGCCGCACGCCTGCCGACGGCAAGTTGATGTGGCAAAAACCGGCCGAAGAACTGTTCAATCTGGTACGCGCCGTGACCCAGCCTTATCCCGGCGCGTTCTGCGCGGTGGGTGAGCACAAACTGATTGTGTGGAGCGCCGAAGTCGCCCAGGGCAACGAAGGTCAGGCACCGGGCCGGGTCATCAGCGTCGATCCGCTGCGCATTGCCTGCGGCGAAGACTCGCTGGTGATCACTGCCGGTCAACGCAACGACAACGGTTTGTACCTGAGCGGCTCGCAACTGGCCAACGAACTGGGGCTGGTCGACGGTTCGGTGCTGCGCGGTGCCGAATCAGGGCGCGCGCCACGTCGCACCCGCGTGCTGATCCTCGGCGTCAACGGCTTCATCGGCAATCACCTGTCAGAGCGTCTGCTGCGTGACGACCGCTACGAGGTCTACGGCCTGGATATCGGCTCGGACGCCATCGAACGCCTGCGCAGCCATCCGCATTTCCACTTCGTCGAAGGCGACATCAGCATCCACTCCGAGTGGATCGAGTACCACATCAAGAAGTGCGACGTGGTCCTGCCGCTGGTGGCGATCGCCACGCCGATCGAGTACACCCGCAACCCGCTGCGCGTGTTCGAACTGGACTTCGAAGAAAACCTGAAACTGGTGCGCTACTGCGTCAAATACAACAAGCGCGTGATCTTCCCGTCGACCTCGGAAGTCTACGGCATGTGCCAGGACGCCAAGTTCGACGAAGACACGTCCAACCTCGTGGTCGGGCCGATCAACAAGCAACGCTGGATCTACTCGATCTCCAAGCAATTGCTCGATCGGGTGATCTGGGCCTACGGCCAGAAAGGCCTGAACTTCACCCTGTTCCGCCCCTTCAACTGGATGGGCCCGCGCCTCGATCGACTGGACTCGGCACGCATCGGCAGCTCCCGGGCGATCACGCAACTGATCCTCAACCTGGTGGAAGGCACGCCGATTCGCCTGTTCGATGGTGGTGAGCAAAAACGCTGCTTCACCGACATTGCAGACGGCGTCGAAGCGTTGGCGCGGATCATCGATAACGACAACGATGCCTGCAACGGCCAGATCATCAACATCGGCAACCCGGACAACGAAGCCAGCATCCGTCAGTTGGGCGAAGAGCTGCTGCGCCAGTTCGAAGCCCACCCGCTGCGCGACAACTTCCCGCCGTTCGCCGGCTTCCGCGACGTTGAAAGCAAGGCGTTCTACGGCACCGGTTACCAGGACGTGTCCCACCGCAAACCGAGCATCGACAACGCCAAGCGTCTTTTGGACTGGGCGCCGACCGTGCAGATGAGCGAAACCATCGGCAACACCCTGGATTTCTTCTTGCGTGAAGCGATGCTCGAAATCGCGGACAAGCGCTGATGCAGGCAGGCCTCCGGATTGATGTCGACACCTACCGGGGTACTCGGGAAGGAGTGCCCCGGCTGCTGGAGATGCTCGATGAAGCCCAGGTCAAAGCGACTTTTTTCTTCAGCGTCGGGCCGGACAACATGGGGCGCCACTTGTGGCGCCTGATCCGTCCGCAGTTCCTGTGGAAGATGCTGCGCTCCAACGCCGCCGGGCTGTACGGCTGGGACATCCTGCTGGCCGGCACCGCATGGCCGGGCAAACCCATTGGCCG
The DNA here is from genome assembly GCF_014852285.1 of Pseudomonas sp. PDM02. Taxonomy (NCBI): domain Bacteria; kingdom Pseudomonadati; phylum Pseudomonadota; class Gammaproteobacteria; order Pseudomonadales; family Pseudomonadaceae; genus Pseudomonas; species Pseudomonas sp. PDM02. Next base: position 337,145 of record NZ_JACVBL010000003.1, read on the forward strand.
CGACCTCGGGCACTTGATGCGCCAGGCCCGGGATGCAGGTCATGAAGTCGGCCTGCATGCCTGGGATCACCACGGCTGGCAGGCCAATGCCGGGCGCTGGAGCGACGCGCAGTTGATCGAGCAGATCCGCCAGGGCGTGGACACGCTCGGCGACATCCTCGGGCAAAAAATCGAATGTTCGGCAGCCGCCGGTTGGCGCGCGGACGAGCGCGTGATCGAGGCCAAGCAGGCTTTCGGCTTTCGCTACAACAGCGATTGCCGTGGCCACAGTCTGTTCCGCCCGATATTGGCCGAGGGTGATCTGGGCGCGCCGCAGATTCCGGTGGACCTGCCGACCTTCGATGAAGTGGTTGGCCCAACGCTCGCGGCCAAGGACTTCAACGGGTTCATTCTCGATCGATTCTCCCCGGAAAAACTCAACGTCTATACGATCCACGCCGAAGTAGAAGGGATTCTGATGGCCAACGATTTTCGTCAACTGCTGGCCGCTGCGCGCCAGCGAGGTATCCGTTTTCAACCCTTGGGCGAATGGCTGCCCAAGGCGCCAGGCACCTTGCCGACCGGTCGCGTACTGCGCGGCACGCTCGACGGCCGTGAAGGCTGGCTGGGAGTGCAAGGTGCATGAGTAAACGCTGGGTACTGCCGCTGCTGCTGGGACTTTTCCTGCTGGGCTACCTGCTGCCAATGGGCACCCACGGTCTGTGGATTCCCGATGAAACCCGTTACGCGCAGATCAGCCAGGACATGCTCTTGAGCGGCAATTGGATCTCGCCGCATTTCATGAGCCTGCGCTATTTCGAAAAACCGGTGGCCGGGTACTGGATGATCGCCCTTGGCCAGGCACTGTTTGGCGACAATCTGTTCGGGGTGCGGATTGCTTCGGCCATCAGTACCGGGCTCAGTGTGATGCTGTGTTACTTGATCGCTCGCCGGCTGTGGAACGAGCCACGCAAAAGCTTTGCCTGCGCGTTGCTGTACATGAGTTTCACCGTGGTCGCCGGGCAAGCCGGCTACGCCAATCTCGATCCGCAGTTCACTTTCTGGGTCAACCTGAGCCTGGTCGCCTTGTGGTTTGCGTTGGATAGCGCCACCCACGCCCGACGCCTGATTGCCTGGGCAACACTGGGCCTGGCCTGTGGCATGGGCTTCCTGACCAAGGGCTTTCTCGCCTGGCTGCTGCCGGTGCTGATCGCCCTGCCCTGGATGCTCTGGCAAAAACGCTGGCGTGAACTGTTGATCTACGGCCCGCTGGCAATTGCCGTGGCCATCGCCGTGAGCCTGCCCTGGGCCTTGGCGGTGCACGCGCAGGAGCCCGATTACTGGCGGTTTTTCTTCTGGCACGAGCACATCCGCCGGTTCGCCAGTGAGGACGCGCAGCATGACGCGCCGTGGTGGTTTTATCTGCCGTTGCTGGTGGCGTTCAGTCTGCCGTGGGTGGTGCTGCTGCCGTCTGCACTTCGTCAGGCATGGCAAACCCGCAGGCAGGCAAACATCGCTTTCCTGCTGTTGTGGTTGCTGATGCCGCTGCTGTTTTTCAGCCTGAGCAACGGCAAGTTGCCCACCTACATCATGCCGTGCCTGCTGCCACTGGCCTTGCTGCTGGGGCATGCGCTGGCGGATCGCTTGCGGCTGGAGCAAGGCCGGGTACTGGGCCTCAATGGTTTGCTCAATCTCATGCTGGGCCTGACCACCCTCTTCACGCTGGTGTACCTGCAACTGAAAAAACCGCTGTACGACCACGAGTTGCACAACCTGGTGCTGGTGTTCATCGGCCTGATCGGCTGGATCATGGCCAACCTGCTGCAAGCGTTCCGGCCCTTGCAATGCTGGGCGGCGCCGGCCTTCGGCAGCCTGCTGCTGGTCGGGGTCTTGCCGGCGGCCATACCCGAATCGGTGGTGGCGAACAAAATGCCCGACCAGTTTGTCCTTGAGCATGCCCGGGAGCTCGGCGAGACCGCCAGTTTGTTGAGCAACGATCTGGGCGCCGCTTCGGCCCTGGCCTGGCGCCTGAAACGCCCGGACGTGGCGTTGTACAACACGATAGGCGAACTGAAATATGGCCTCGCTTATCCTGACGGCGCGTCGCAACGCGTCGACCCTGATCGCGTGCAACAGTGGATGCACGACGCCCGTCAGCGTGGCTCGGTAGGCGTGCTGATGCGGGTCAAGGGTGAAGACGAGCTGCGTGAAATCGACCGCTTGCCCAAGGATGGCAAACGCTATGAACAAGGCAACCTTGTGATTTTGATATTCCCTCAGGGTGCGACATGAGCCTGTTGCTGGTATTGGCGGCCTGCCTGCTGACCTGCCTGGGTCAGATCGCCCAGAAATACGCCGTGGAGAACTGGCGCGGCAAGACGTCGGGCTGGGGCGAAAAACTGCGCTCGCCATGGCTGTGGCTGGCCCTCGCCGCGCTGGGCGCGGGTTTGCTGGTGTGGCTGCTGGTGTTGCAGCGACTTGAAGTCGGCGTCGCCTATCCGATGTTGAGCCTGAATTTTGTGCTGATCACCCTGATCGCTCGCTTTGTCTTCCACGAAACCATCGACCGCCGCCACTGGTTGGGCGTAGCGCTGGTGATCGGCGGCGTGATTTTGCTGGGGTTGAACGCATGAGCCTGCGCCGGGGCATCGCCTTCGCCCTGGGCAGCGTGCTGCTCGGCAGTGCCGCGCAGTTGGGCATGCGCTGGAGCATGACGCGCCTGCCGTCACCGGAGCACTTGCTGACCGCCAGCCTCGACCCGAGCGCCGTCGCCGTGGTGCTGGCCGCCATCCTCGCTTACGCCCTGTCGATGCTCAGCTGGCTCGTGGCCCTGCGCGATGTGCCGCTGGGCCGGGCTTACTCGCTGCTGAGCATCAGCTACGCGCTGGTGTACCTGCTGGCCGCCGTCCTGCCAGTGTTCAACGAAGACTTCAGCCTTTCCAAAAGCCTCGGGGTGGCCCTGGTCATTCTGGGCGTCATCACCATCAACGCTCGACCTGCTCACGCGTCCACACTCAGGAGTGACCTATGAAAATCAGTGTATTTGGTAGCGGTTACGTCGGCCTGGTGCAGGCCGCTGTCCTGGCTGAAGTCGGCCACGACGTGGTTTGCATGGACATCGACGAGAAAAAAGTCGAGTTGCTGCAGCAAGGCCACGTGAGCATTTTCGAGCCGGGGCTGGCCAGCCTGGTGCGCGAAAGCCTGGAGGCCAAGCGGTTGCAGTTCACCACTGATGAAAAATTCGCGGTGCAACACGGTCAGGTGTTGTTCATTGCGGTGGGCACGCCGTCCCGGGACGATGGTTCCGCGGATTTGCGCTACGTGCTGTCGGTGGGTGAAGCGGTGGCCCGCCACCGCGAGCAGCCGGTGATTCTGGTGGAGAAATCCACCGTCCCCGTGGGCACCGGCGATACCTTGCGCACGCACATCGACAAGTGCCTGATCAAGGTCGGCCGGTTACTGCAGTTCGATATCGTCTCCAATCCGGAGTTCTTGAAAGAAGGTTCGGCTGTCGCCGATTGTCGGCGCCCGGACCGTATCATCATCGGTTGCGAAAACGATGACGTGCGCGATGTCATGCGCGACCTCTACGCACCGTTCAACCGCAACCATGACCGGATCATGTTCATGGACCTGCGCAGCGCCGAGCTGACCAAGTACGCCGCCAACTGCATGCTGGCGACCAAGATCAGCTTCATCAACCAGATCGCCGAACTGGCCGAACACCTCGGTGCCGACATCGAATCTGTGCGGCTGGGCATCGGCGCCGATTCGCGCATCGGCTACCACTTCATCTACCCCGGCTGCGGTTATGGCGGTTCGTGTTTCCCCAAAGACATGCGCGCCTTGATCCACAGCGCCGAGGAAGCGCATTGCTCCAGCGACCTGCTGCAAGCGGTGGAAGCCATCAACCAGCGGCAGAAACACAAACTGTTCGAGCGCATCAACGCATTCTACAAAGGCGATTTGCGCGGCAAGACGTTTGCTGTGTGGGGCCTGGCGTTCAAGCCCAACACCGACGACATGCGCGACGCGCCGAGTCGGGTACTTCTGGAATCGCTGTGGGCCGCCGGTGCCAGCGTGCGGGCGTTCGACCCGGAGGCGATGCAGGAAACCCAGCATTTGTATCCCGACGAAGCGAAGCTGATGCTCATGGGCACCCCGGAATCGGTGCTGGCCGGCGCCGATGCGTTGATCATCTGCACCGAATGGCAGCAGTTCAAGGCGCCGGATTTCAATCTGATCCAGCAACGATTGAAAGCGCCGGTGATATTCGATGGACGCAATCTGTATGACGCAGACCGGTTGGCGCGCAGCGGGTTTATGTACTTTCCGATGGGGCGAGGCGACTCGCGCAAGTTACCGATTCCGCATCAACAATGGCCAGTGGCTTCAGTTGTTGCGTGATTGACAGAGGCCTACTCAAAACACTGTAGGAGCCGGCTTGCCGGCGATGAGGACCTTGGACTTTGTGGTGATCTTTTGATTGCTATCGCTGGCAAGCCAGCTCCTACAGTTTGATGGTGTCAGTAAAGTTTGATTAACAAACAGGCACCTTCAAATCAACGCCCAACGCTTGGGCAAACGCCTTCACCAACGGACTGCGCACGGTGTTGTGACGCAGGATCAGATTGAACGGCGTGCTGATGTGAATGAGGTCCGGCCGCACCGCGCGAAACTGCCCTTGGGCGACCATTGACGCGGCGTAATGCTGCGGTAGAAAACCCACGAAACGCCCGGTCTTGATCAGCAGCGCCACGGCTTCCACCTGGGTCGCCGAGGCGGAAAAACTGTCGTACCGGGCAAAATTCAGTTTGTCGCGATGGATCGCGTAGCGGTGGTTGATGCACTCGTAATCCTTGAGTACGTTGCTGCCGATTTCTGCGTCCGGCACCGAGAACAACGGGTGGCCGATCGCGCAGTAAACCTGCGAGCGTTCTTCATACAGCGTGTAATAGTCGAACTCTTCGCGTTTCTGATAAACCGGCACGATACCGGCCACCAGGCGCCCCTCTACGACCCCTCTTTCAATCTCATCCAGTTGTGACGCCTGAAGTTGAAACCTTACTTTCGGCGACTCTTCATTTATCCTTCTAAGCGCTGCAACTAACGGCGAATTAAGATCGGAAATAGTGTTATCAATAACGCCCACGCCCAAGTCGCCAATAAGTTCGTTCTGCGCCGAACTAAGCCGGTCGCGAAAGTTGTCGACCGAGGCAAATAAATCAATCGACGCCTGATACACCAGCCGGCCTTCTTCGGTCAGATGAAAGCCCTCGCGACCTCGGGTGCACAAGCGCATACCGATACGAATTTCAAGGTCGGAGATCTGTTTGCTGATGGCCGCCAGCCCCACATTCAGCTCGTTCTGCGCCGCACTGAAACCACCGGCCTCGACCACGGCCTTGAACACTTTGAGCAGTTTGAAATCCAGCCCGCTGAGGGCCAGTGGCGCCCGATGCGCCGTTTTTGGCGCCGGGTTTCCGGAATTGGAAAGTGGGGTTTCCATAATGCTTATTTACCTCTGGCGCGCTATTCAACAACCTGTGCCCAACAACAAAAACATAGCTGGCCAATAATAATGAACACAGAAAACCAGGCTTGGCAACCGCTAATAATCCCCGTACTTCAGTGCCAACTCACTGATTTCGAACTACTAAAAGCTGACACTTCGATCAGCTCTCGCAACGCTGCAACTGCCCTCTTGAAAACTGCTTAGGCCGAACCACGCCCGAATTATTTCCGGCGGGTCTTCCCGGCTCTGCGCATCAATTTCAGTTCGCTTTACCGACGAGGAAAACAACAATGTCTCAAACCACCGACCGTCTCTGGGGTGCCCGCTTCAAAAGCGGCCCATCCGAAGCCCTGGCGGCCCTGTCCCGTTGCCCCGAGCGCTACTTTCGCCTGACCCCGTATGACCTCGCCGGTTCCAAGGCCCATGCCCGAGAACTGCAGCGCGCCGGGCTGTTGAGCGAGCAGGAAACCCACACCATGCTGGCCGCGCTGGAAGGTATCGGCGCTGACTTCAAAGCCGGCAGCATCGCGCCAACGCTGGATGACGAAGACGTCCACACCTTCATCGAACGCCTGCTGACCGAGCGCCTCGGCCCATTGGGCGGCAAGCTGCGCGCCGGCCGTTCGCGCAACGACCAGACCGCCAACGACCTGCGTCTGTTCCTGCGTGATCACGTCCGCACCCTGGCCGTCGAAGTGCTGGCCTTGCAGCAAGCGCTGGTCGATCAGGCCGAACAGCACATCGAAAGCATCTGCCCCGGTTTCACTCACCTGCAACAGGCGCAACCGATCGTCTTTGCTCACCACTTGCTCGCTCATGCCCAATCGATGCTACGTGACGTGCAACGGCTGGTGGACTGGGACATCCGCACCTCGCTGTCGCCACTCGGCGCCGCCGCCATGGCCGGCTCCGCCATCGCGCGCCTGCCGCAACAGTCGGCCAAGGAAATGGGTTACAGCGGCGTCTGCGAAAACTCCATCGACGCCGTGGCCAGCCGCGATCACGTCGCCGAGTTCCTGTTTATCGCCAGCATGCTCGGGATCAACATTTCGCGCCTGGCGGAAGAATTCTGCCTGTGGTCCTCGCGGCAATTTCGCTGGGTTGCACTGGACGATGCCTACGCCACCGGCAGCTCGATCATGCCGCAGAAGAAAAACCCGGACATTGCCGAGCTGGCCCGGGGCAAGGCGGGTCGCCTGATCGGCAACCTCACCGGCCTGCTCTCCACCCTGAAATCCCTGCCGCTGTCGTATAACCGCGACTTGAGCGAAGACAAGAACGGCGTGCTCGACAGCGTCGACACCTTGCTGCTGGTGCTGCCCGCCATGGCCGGGATGGTCGCGACCATGAAGGTCAACGTTGAAGAGCTGCGCCGTCAGGCACCGCTCGGGTTCACCCTCGCGACCGAAGTGGCCGACTGGCTGGCAGTGCGCGGCGTGCCGTTCAAGGAAGCCCATGAAATCACCGGCGCGCTGGTTCAGGCCTGTGAGAAACACGACATCGAGTTGTGGGAAGCCTCGCCAGCGCTGTTGGCCGAGATCGATTCGCGCCTGACCCCGGAAGTACGCGACAGCCTGACGCTGGAAGCCGCCATCGCCGCCCGTAGCGGTTGGGGTGGTACGGCGCCGCAGCAGGTGCGCGAGCAGATCGGCCGGTTGAAGACCGCCCTCGCCGCGCAACACGAATGGACCGAGAACTATCAGGGCTTCCGCCTCTGATAGACAACGCAGATCCCTTGTAGGAGCGAGCGGTGCGGCGATCCGACTTGCCCGCGAAGAGGCCATGTCAGTCAGCATCAGTGGTGAATGACACACCGCTTTCGCGAGCAAGCTTCGCTCCTACAGGGAATTGTGTTTGACCTGTAATACCAGTGTTCGGAGAAACAACATGAGCCAGACTCAGGCAGAACGACTCCAGGCGGAGCGCAAACTGGCGGAAAACCAGTTCGATATCACCCAGTACGATCACGTGCCACGGCGTTACTACGGGCGGATCTTTTTCGCCACGGTCATCGTCATCGCGATCATCGGCCTGGTGCGGGCCTTCGCCGAAGGCAAGATCGAGTGGTCGTACATCGGCCAGTTCCTCACGTCCCAGGCGATCATGTGGGGCTTGCTCAATACCATCGTCATGGCCGTGCTGGCGATGGGGCTGGGCATTGTGTTCGGGGTGATCACGGCGATCATGCGCATGTCGGCCAACCCGATCCTGCGCTACGTGGCAGTGACCTACACCTGGCTGTTCCGCGGCACGCCGCTGATCCTTCAACTGCTGTTGTGGTTCAACCTGGCGCTGATCTTCCCCACCATCGGCATCCCTGGCGTGTTCGAAATGGACACCGTGAGCCTGATGACGCCGTTCGTGGCCGCCCTCCTCGGCTTGAGCATCAACCAGGGCGCCTACACCGCTGAAGTGGTGCGCGCCGGTCTGCTGTCGGTGGACACCGGGCAGTACGAAGCCGCCAAGTCGATCGGCATGCCACGCCTGCAAGCGCTGCGCCGGATCATCCTGCCGCAGGCCATGCGGATCATCATTCCACCGGTCGGCAACGAGTTTATCGGTATGGTGAAAATGACCTCGCTGGCGAGCGTCATCCAGTACTCGGAGCTGCTCTACAACGCTCAGAACATCTACTACGCCAACGCCCGGGTGATGGAGCTGCTGATCGTCGCGGGTATCTGGTACCTGGCCACGGTCACCGTGCTGTCCTTTGGTCAAAGCCGTCTGGAGCGTCGTTTCGCTCGCGGCGCCGGCAAGCGTTCTTGAGGAGTCGAACATGAGAAGCATCGTCAAGGCCGTGAGCCTGAACAAGTATTACGACCATTTCCACGCCCTCAAGGACATCAACATCGAAGTCGAGCAAGGCGAAGTGCTGTGCATCATCGGCCCGTCCGGCTCCGGCAAAAGCACCTTGCTGCGTTGCGTCAACCAGCTGGAAAAGATCGACAAGGGCGGCCTGTGGGTCGATGGCGAGCTGGTGGGTTACCGCATCGTCGGCAACAAACTGCACGAACTCAACGAGTCGCAGATCGCCCGTCAACGCCTGGCCACCGGCATGGTGTTCCAGCGTTTCAACCTGTTTCCGCACATGACTGTGCTGCAAAACATCATCGAAGGGCCGTGCCAGGTGCTCAAGCGTTCGCCCAAGGAGGCGCACGAAGAAGCCTTGGAACTGCTCGCCCGCGTCGGCCTGGCCGACAAGCGCAACAGCTACCCGATCGAGCTTTCGGGTGGTCAGCAACAACGTGTCGCCATTGCTCGCGCATTGGCCATGCGGCCCAAGCTGATGCTGTTCGATGAACCCACTTCGGCACTCGACCCGGAACTGGTCGGTGAGGTGCTGTCGGTGATGCGCGATCTCGCGCAATCCGGCATGACCATGATCGTCGTCACCCATGAACTGGGCTTCGCTCGCGAAGTATCCAACCGCATGGTGTTCATGGACGGCGGGCAGATCGTGGAGGCAGGAAGCCCCGAAGAAATACTAATAAGTCCGCAAAACCCGCGCACCCAAAGCTTCATTTCTGCCGTTCGAACCTAAGCGCCGGCTGGCGTAACAACACACATAAGAGAACGACCATGAAGAACATCGTAATCCCAGCAGTACTCGCAGGCCTGATGGCATCCAGCGTCAGCTTCGCCGCCGAATTGCCGGCCAGCATCAAGGAAAAAGGCGAGATCGTCGTCGCGATCATGCCGAACTACCCGCCGATGGATTTCAAGGACCCGGCCACCAATACCCTCACCGGTGTGGACGTTGATCTGGGCAACGCCCTGGCCGAACGTCTGGGCGTGAAGATCAAATGGCAGGAAACCGGCTTCGAGCAAATGATCAACGCCCTGACCACCGACCGCGTCGACATGGTGCTGTCGGGCATGACCGACACCAAAGAGCGTCAGGCCAGCGTGACCTTCGTCGACTACTTCACCAGCGGTCCGCAGTTCTACACCCTGCAGAAGAACAAGGACTTCAACGAAATCACCGACCTGTGCGGCAAGAAAGTCGGCACCAGCCGCCGGACCACGTTCCCGGCGGAAATCGCTGAATACAGCAAGGCCAACTGCGAAGCCGCCGGCAAACCGGCCATCGTGGTGATCGGCACCGAAGGCTCGGCGGATGCCCGTGCGCAACTGCGTCAGAGCCGTATCGATGCCGCGATGCAAGGCAGCGAGACCTTGTCGTACCTGAAGACTCAGGAAAAGGACATGTACAAAACGGTCGGCCAGCCGATTTCCGTGCAGTTCTCCGGCATGGGCCTGAGCAACAAAAAGCCTGAGCTGAGCGAAGCGGTGAAGGTTGCGTTGCAGAGCATGATCGATGACGGCAGCTATCAGACCATCCTGAAAAAATGGGACCTGGAGCTGGGCGCAATCAAGACGGCAACCATCAACGCCGGCAAGTAATGCTTGCCCTGTAGGAGCGAAGCTTGCTCGCGAATGCGGTATGTCATTCAACATCTCTACTGACTGACACACCGCATTCGCGAGCAAGCTTCGCTCCTACAGGGGTTGTGTTTACCTATAGATGAGCGGAGCGCTACTGATGTCCTCCTCACCCCAACCCACCTGGCCCGACCAGCACAAGGCCTGCCTTGCCCTGGCCTTCGACCTCGACGGCCCCACCGGCGATGCGATGCTCAACGGCTCGATCTGGCACAAGCCCGAGTACTTCGGTTTTGGTGGTTACGGCCCTTACCGGGCGCTGCCACGGATTCTCGACCTGCTCGACGAATTCCGCATCCCGACCACGTTTTTCGTTCCGGCCTGGGTCGTGGAGAACTGGCCGAAACAGTGCCAGGCGATTGTCGAGCGCGGGCATGAAGTGGCGTATCACGGCTACAAACACGAATCCTTTTACGCCCTGACGCTGGACCAGCAAAAGGACGTGATGAAGAAATCCCGCGAGGTGTTCTGGAAACACCTGAACATCCGCGCCGAAGGTTTCCGCACGCCGTCCGGCGACTGGCGCGCCGAGACCCCGGCGATGCTGGTGGAAGCCGGCGTGACCTACTCCAGCAGCATGCGCGGCGACGACCGGCCGTACCTGGTGAACGTGCCGGGGTTCGACACGCCACTGGTGGAAATCCCCGGTCGCTGGGAAATGGACGACTACGCCTCCCTCGCCTACACCCGCGCGCCGGACTTTCCTTCGGGACTGGACCGCACGGCCAGCTACGAGCTGACTCTGGACAACTGGTGCCGCGAGTACGACGGCGCCATGAATGAGGGGTTGTGCCTGACCACCCTGTTCCACCCCAAGATCACCGGCAAACCGGGACGCATCCTGTTGCTGGAAAAACTGTTCGAACACATGCGTCAGCGCGACGACGTGTGGTTTGCCACTTGCCGCGACGTCGCCCAGTGGTGGCTGAAGGAGCATCACCATGGTTGATTCCATCGTCTGGCCCGACGGCTATCGCTGCGCGGTGGTGCTGACCGTCGATTACAACGACATTCACGGGATTCTCACCCAGGCGCCGGAAGTTGCCGGGCGCGACAAGACACTGTCTGTATGGCGTTACGGCAGCCAGCGCGGCGTCGAGCGTCTGCTGGGTTTGTTCAAGGAACTGGGGGTTCGCAGCAGCTGGTTTGTCCCCGGCATCGTCGCCGAAGAAAACCCCGAACACCTTCAGGCGATCCAGGCCGGTGGGCATGAAATTGCCTGCGCCGGGTATCGCCATCAAAACTACGACACCCTCGATCTGGTGCAGCAGAGCGCCGAAATTGCCGCCGGCTGCGAGGCTCTGCAAGCATTGACCGGCCAGCGCCCGACGGGGTTTCGCATCCCCGCCGGCAATGGCGCGCCGGGGTTCATCGAGGCGCTGAGGGATCAAGGCATTCGTTGGTCATCCTCGTGGCGTGGCGATGATTTGCCGTTCGCACATCCCACGGCGCCGCAGGTGATTGAACTGCCCTTGCACTACGAACTGGAAGACGAACCCTACTTCGCGTTCAACCTGAGCCCGGCGGTGCCGCCGGCGCAATCACGGATCGCCTCTTACAGCCACACCCTGGGCAACCTGCAAATGGACTTTGCAGGGTTTCACCGCTTCGGGCTGTGTTACGTGCTGCGTTTGCACCCGGAAATCATTGCCACGCCGGGACGGATCGGCGTGTTGCGCGAATTGCTGCAGGGCATTCAGCAACACAACGACGTGTGGATCGCCACCGGAGCCGAAGTCGCTCAGTGGTGGGCCGATTCCGCGGCGCCTGTGACCGAGGATCACCCGGCGTCGGTGTACGAACGGCATTATCGGGACTACCTCCTATGACCGAGCGTTTGCAACGACTGGCGCAGTTTTGCGTCGACACACGATTTGAAGACTTGCCCCCGGTACTGGTTGCACAAGCCAAACGGCACATTCTCGACACCTTTGGCGCGACGCTGGCCGGGGCTGACAGCGATGTGGCGAAACAGGCGCGCCTGGTGTTCTCGGGTGAAACCGGCGGCACGCTGGTCTGGGGCGCGGACCTGCGGGTCGGCTCCGCTCAGGCTGCGATGCTCAATGGCGTCGCCGCGCATGCGCTGGAATTGGACGACACCGGTGGCTGTGACCATTCCGGCGCGGTGGTGCTGCCGGCGGTGATGGCCGCTGTTTCGATGTCCACGCGGCCTGTCAGTGGTCGCGAGTTCATCACGGCGGTGGTCATCGGTTACGAAGTCGGCCGCCGCGTGCTCGAAGCCTGTGGCGGTTATTCGGCGCACAACGGCGCCGGCTGGCATTCCACCGCCACCTGCGGCGTGTTTGGCGCGGCGGCGGCAAGTGCACGCATCCTGGATTTGAACGCCGGACAAATGCTCTCGGCACTGGGCATTGCCGGCAGTTTCAGCGGCGGCTTGTGGGCCTTCATCCACGACGGTTCGCAGAGTAAAAAACTGCACAGCGGGCGCGCCGCCGAAGGTGGATTGTTGGCGGCACGGTTTGCGCAGCAAGGCATCACCGGGCCGTCGAAGCTGTTCGATGATGTCTGGGGCGGTTTCCTGAAAACCCTGGCCGGGGCGTCTTCACAACCAGAAGCACTGGATGCCGACCTGGGCGTCGTGTGGAAGCTCGCCCGCTGTTCGATCAAGCCGTACGCCTCGTGCCGTGGCACGCATTCGGCCATCGACGCGTTGGGGTTGTTGCTGGATCAACTGCAGGTGGATGTCGATCAGGTTGAAGACCTTGAGGTTTCGCTGTGCGGGTTTCTGCAGGACATGTGCGGCGCTCAGGAAGTGAGCAGCCTCGCAGCGGCGCAGATGAGCTTGCCGTACGCCCTCGCCGCACGCCTGGTTCATGGGCATTGCCGGCTGGAGGCGTACGACGACGAGCAACGGCGTGTTCCGCAGATTGCGCTGTGGATGTCGCGCATTCGTCTTGTAGTGGACCCGCAACTGTCAGAGGATGGCGAGCCCGTGGTGAGCGTGCGGACGGTGGATGGTCGGCAGGCGAGCCTGTGCGTCGACCCGCCACTGGGTGCGCCGGGTAATCCGTTGAGTGATGACGCGTTGGAACGGAAGTTTTTCAGTCTGGCGGTGCGGGTGATGCCGAGGTTGCAGGCAGCGGAATTGGTCGGGCAGTTGTGGCGGTTGGAAGCATTGGAATCGGTTGCTGCGCTGGATCGGTGGTTGAGTTGAATTTTGCGTTGCCTGTGCGGGCCTCTTCGCGGGCAAGCCTCGCTCCTACAGGGGCAGCGCAACCGTGTAGGAGCGAGGCTTGCCCGCGAATGGCGCGACACGGTACATCGTCGAACACCCTGAAATCTGAATAAGGACATTTGCCCCACCGTGGCCACTTACTCGCTTGTTATCCGCCGGTTGATGATCGTATCGCTGACCATCGTCGTCAGCCGCGCCATCACCAGCCCGTTGCTCACGTTGTTCCTGAGCAACAAACTGGGCCTCAACCAACAGGACGTTGGCTTGCTGCTGGGCATCGCGGTGTTCATCGCCACCCTGCTCGCGCTCTACGGCGGCTACATCATCGACCGCCTCGAAAAACGCCGGCTGCTGATCCTCGCCATGCTCTCCAGCGCCATTGGTTTCGTGCTGCTGACCTTCGCCGAAAACCTCTACTTGACCACCCTGACCCTGGTGATCACCGAAACCGCTTCGGCGCTGTTCCTGATTGGCTCGAAGGCGATCCTCAGCGAAAACCTGCCCATGGGTCAGCGCGCCAAGGCCTTTTCCCTGCGCTACACCCTGACCAACATCGGTTACGCCACGGGGCCGATGCTCGGCGTGGTCATCGCCGGTGTCTACCCGATTGCGCCGTTCCTGATTGCCGGCGGCATTGCGTTTTTCAGCATCTTCCTGATGAGCGGGATCCCGAAAGATTCGAGCCAGACACCCGTGATCGGCCAGCCGCAAAGCTTTCTGAAAACCCTGATCACCCTGAAAAACGACCGCACGCTGATTATGTTCACTTGCGGCTGCCTGCTCAGCACCGTGGTCCATGGGCGCTTCACCCTGTACCTGTCGCAATACCTGCTGGTGACCCAGGACTCCAAACGCGCCCTGGAAACCATGGCCGCCCTGCTCGCCTGCAACGCCATCAGCGTGATCTTGCTGCAATACCAGATCGGCCGTTTCCTCAAGCGTGAACAACTGCGCTACTGGATTGCCGGCGGCACCAGCCTGTTCATCCTCGGCCTGATCGGCTTTAGCCTGGCGGATAGCCTGGTGTCGTGGTGCATCGCGATGTTCATCTTCACCCTCGGCGAAATGATCATTTACCCCGCCGAATTCCTGTTCGTCGACACCCTGGCCCCGGAAGAGCTGCGCGGCAGTTACTACGGCGCACAAAACCTGGCGGCCCTGGGCGGTGCCCTGAGCCCGGTGATTTGCGGTTTCCTGTTGATGCACACCCCGGCGCCGACGATGTTTTATGCCCTGAGCGCGCTGACCGCCATGGGCGGTTTCCTGTGTTTCATGAGCGGACGCCGGGTGGCTTTACAGCAAAATTAATGCACTGAAACTGCATTAATATGAATTTGTCTCCGTCTGGAATGAGCGGCACACTGTGCCTCGTTCCTCCCCCAATAGTTGGAACGACTTCAAGGGCTTTCTGGGTATCCCAGCTAAGCCTTTTTTTTGCCTCGACTTTTGCAACGGACCGTTCACCTCATGTTTGCTCGCTGGTTCCCCGCCGCCATCAATACTCGACCTTCTGAATGGAGCCGTGCCGCCATCGGCATGGCCCTCGGTACGATGTTCAGCGTCTGGCTGTGCTCACAGGCTTTCGGCATCGAAGTGGCGCAGCACCTGATCGGTCCGCTGGGCGCCTCGGCAGTGCTGTTGTTCGCGGTGTCCTCCGGCGCGTTGGCGCAACCCTGGTCGATTCTCGGCGGCTACTTGAGCGCTGGGGTGGTCGCATTGTTGGTCGCCCACGTGCTCGGACGAACCCTTGGCAGTGCTTGCCTGGCCGCAGGCATGTCACTGATTCTGATGTGCTGGCTGCGTTGCCTGCATCCGCCGGCCGGTGCCTTGGCGTTGCTGCTGGTATTGGCAGACCCGGCGACCATCGCGCTGGACTGGAAAGCCCTCGGCCCGGTAATGCTCGGCGCCTCGACGATGTTGCTCAGCGCGCTCGCGTACAACAACCTGACGCGCATTCGTTACCCAAGACGCGCCAGTGAACCGGTGCCGATGGTGCCAGCCGATCACCCGCCCATCGACAGCCAGGCGATCACTGCCCAGGATCTGAAACGGGCGCTGGCGGACATGGAAGCTTTCTTTGACGTCACACCCGAAGACCTTGAGCAGTTGATTCAAGCCAGTGAGTTGCATGCCAAACGGCGCAGTATCACTGAAGTCCTTAGCCGCAGAACCTGACACCCTACAGAACCCTTCAGGAGCGAGCAGTCTCGCTCCTGAAGGTTCGAGTCAAGCCGCAGATAATTGCTTGGCCGGTACTGCCAGACTCACTGCCCGCACCGATGCACCGGCACTCAACCCCAGCGTTTTTGCGGTCTGGGCATCGACAATCAACGTACCCGCCGCCACCCGCGCCGGTGCTGCGGTTATTCGGCACTCGGCAAACTGGCGGTTGTGAATCAGGTAAGTCGCCGCCTGTTCTCCGGGGGTGCCAAGGCTCAATTGCAGCACCTGACTGTCACGCACCGCGCGGATGTCGGCGGTGGCGCATTCAATCAGCGGCCCGCCGTCGAAAATGTCGATGTAGTCGCGGTGTTCGAATCCTTCCGCCTGCAGCATGCCCAGCGCCGGCTCGGTGTTGGGATGGACGCGGCCAATCACCGAACGCGCTGCTTCCGGCAACAGGCAGGTCGGCAGCGGAAACTTGGGCATCAGTTCCGCGATGAAGGTCTTGTTGCCCAGGCCGGTAAGATAATCGGCATCGGCAAAGTCCATCTTGAAAAAGTGCCGCCCCAGCCCTTCCCAGAACGGTGAAATGCCTGCTTCGTCCGAGTAGCCGCGCATCTCTGCAATGACCTTGTCGCCGAAGTGCTGACGGAACTCTGCGAGAAACAGGAACCGCGCCTTCGACAACAAGCGCCCGTTCAGCCCGCTGCGATGATCGGCGTGCAGGAACAATGAGCACAACTCCGATTGCCCGGTCATGTCGTTACCCAGGAACAGCGTCGGCAGTTGTTGATTGATCCCGAGGTTTTTCGACGCCGCGACAAACAAGCCCATTCGATAGTTGTACCAGGGCTCGCGCAGGCCGACGGCACCGGCCAGCGCACAAATACCGATCGCTTCTTGCTGGTCGTTTTCCAGCACAAACAAGTAGTCGGCATCGGCACGCTCGGCGTCGCCGGCAAAGGTTTTCGCGGCCCATTCCAGACGCTGGCGCAAACGCGGCGCATCGGCAGGCAAGGTGGTCAAACCGGTCCCGGCGCTATGAGCCAGGGCCAGGAGTGCCGGCAGGTCAGCCGGTGTGGCGGGACGGACGATCATCGCACTTGCTCCTTGGCAGTCAGGTGTTTGGGCAGGAATACTTCGGCCAACATGCAGCGAGCGCTGCCGCCGCCAATGCGTTCGATGGTGTCGATGTTCACCGGCAGCGGCGTGGTGTGGGCCTCGATCAACCGACGCTGACTGGTGTCCAACGCTTGCCAGGCCGTACGTGACATCACCAGCACGGGGTCGCCCGCACTGCTTTGAACTTCCAGCATGTTGCCGGCAAAGGATTCCAACTGGCTCCAGTTCAGCGCGATGACTTGCTTGCCGCTGTCTTCCAGCCGCGAGCGCAGGGCCAGGCGTTCGCTAGGGTTCGTGACCGATGCCAGGCAGGCAATGGCCAGACGCGTACCGACGCTCATCATCACGTTAGTGTGGTAAATCGCGACGCCCTGACGGTCTTCCGCCGTAAACGCGCATAGCTCGTAACCCAGATGGTTGACCACCTGATCCAGCGCCCGGGCGTGGGTGCGGGTGGAGTAGCCGGCGTAGCAAATCCGCTGCTGACGATCCAGCACCATACTGCCGGTGCCTTCAAGGAAGATTTCCTGTTGTTCAAGGCTGGAAAGGTCCAGCAACTGCTCAACCCGGTACTCGTCGCGCAGCCAGTCGAGCACACCTTTATCCCGCTCTAGGCGCCGATTGTGGCCTTGCATCGGGTACAGCACCAACGTGCCGTCGGGATGGCTGCTCCACCAGTTGTTGGGAAAAATCGAGTCTGGTGTGTGCGGGGCTTCAAGGTCGTTGTGCACAAGGACTTCGACGCCTTGCCCGCGCAGTGCGGCAACGTAGCCATCGAACTCTTGCAGGGCCTTGAGCTGAACGTCTTCGGACACGGCTGCCGGGCGCTGAAAACGGTTGTTCGCCGCCGTGTCCTGATTGAAAGAGAAACGTGTCGGGCGAATCATCAAAACGGTATTGGTGGTTTGCATGGGCACAGATTCAATGAGGGTTGAGAGAGGCTCATTGTCTGTTTCGGGAGCGGGAAAACCCGGTTGATAAGGGTTTTTAAGGTGATGGAAACGGCTGAAGATTTCGGCTCGTCCAGCCGATTCGGCAAACACCAAAAACCAAATGTGGGAGCGAGCCTGCTCGCGATTGCGGCGTACCAGTCGACATCAATGTCGGATGACACACCGCTATCGCCGGCAAGCCGGTCTCGCTCCCACAGGGGACAGCAGTGTTTATTACTCCATCGTGGTCTTGACCATCGCCAGTTCCGGGTGGCTGACCAGTTTGTCGATGTGCAGCTCCGGGTCGTCGAACCAGACTTCAGTCAGCACCCGATAATGTTCCATGTCGCGGCAACGCATGCGCAGGCTGTAGTCGAACGCGCCGCTGATCAAGCGACATTCCAGCACCTGCGGGCAAGCACGGACCTTGGCTTCGAAGGCTTTTTGCGCCGCCCGCCCGCTCTGGTTCGACAGCGCAACCAACACTAGCAAAGACAGCCCCGGTGTCAGTTTTTTCTCATCGAGGATCGCCCCGTAACCGCGAATGACCCCCAGCTGTTCAAGCTTGCGCACCCGTTCCAGGCATGGCCTGGGGGTCAGGTGCACGCGCTCCGAAAGCTTTTGGTAAGTGATGCGCCCTTCATGGCGCAGCACTTCAATGATTGCCTGATCGATACGATCAAGCACGATCGACAGATCGCGGATGTCCGCCATGTACGTCTTGCCTCACTTCAAACGACCCGATAGGAATTGCTGCAAACGTTCACTGTTTGGCCGGTCGAGGATCGTCGCATCACCCTGCTCCTCGACCCGCCCCTGATGCAAGAACAACACCTGGCTCGACACCTGCCGGGCAAAGCCCATTTCGTGGGTCACCATCAACATGGTCCGGCCTTCTTCCGCCAGTGCCTGAATCACCTTGAGCACTTCGCCGACCAACTCCGGATCAAGGGCCGAGGTCGGCTCGTCGAACAGCAGAATTTCCGGCTCCACCGCCAGCGCCCGGGCAATCGCCACCCGTTGTTGCTGGCCGCCGGAGAGAAACGCCGGGTATTGATCGGCGACTCGCTGCGGCAAGCCGACCTTGTCCAGATAAACCCGTGCACTTTCCTCAGCCGCCTTGCGGCTGATGCCCAGCACCCGGCACGGCGCCAGCACGATGTTTTCCAGGACGGTCAGGTGACTCCACAAATTGAAATGCTGGAACACCATCGCCAGGCGCGTGCGCAAGCGCTGCAACTGTGCCGGATGGGCGACGCGCATGCCACCCGCGCCCGGGCGAGTGATGACCCGTTCGCCGTCGAGTTCGATGGCGCCCTCGTCCGCCCGCTCCAGAAAATTGATGCAGCGCAGCATGGTGCTTTTGCCTGAACCGCTGGCGCCGATCATGCTCACCACGTCCCCTGCCCGCGCATTCAACGAGACGCCCTTGAGCACTTCATTGTCACCAAAACGTTTATACAGATTTTCAACCGTGAGTTTGTACATGCAGACACCCCTGCAGCAGCACCCGATTCGGCGCTGCTCTGGATAATTGGATTAATGAGTCGGCCCGAGAAAGCTCAGCCAGCGCTTTTCCGCGAGACGAAATGCGCCAACCAGGCCAAACGACAACGCGAGGTACAGCAGGCCGGCAATGCCGAACGCCTGAAAGGTCATGAAGGTCGCGGCGTTGGCGTCGCGGGCGACTTTGAGAATGTCCGGAATGGTTGCGGTGAAGGCCACCGAAGTCGCGTGCAGCATCAGAATCACTTCGTTGCTGTAATACGGCAGCGCCCGGCGCAGCGCCGAGGGCAGGATCAGTCGCAGGTACAGACGCCAGCCGCTCAAACCATAAGCGTGGGCGGCCTCGATCTCACCGTAGGGAATGCTGCGGATCGCCCCGGCGAAAATTTCCACGGTATAGGCGCAAGTGTTGAGGGTGAACGCAAGCAGCGTGCAATTCATCGCGTCGCGAAAGAACGCTTCGAGCAGCGGCTGCGAGCGCACCACCGCGATGCCGTAGATCCCGCTGTAGCAAATCAGCAGCTGGATATACAGCGGCGTACCGCGAAACACGTAGGTAAACAGCTGAACCGGCCAGCGCAGCAAGCCCCAGCGCGAGGTGCGCAGGATCGCCAACGGCAACGACAGGACAAAGCCCATCGCGATGCTCGCCACCAGCAACCACAGGGTCATCGCCAGGCCTGTGAGGGTCTCGCCGTCGCTGAACAGAAAGGGTTTCCAGTATTCGGCAATCAACTCGATCATCGCACCATCCCCCGTACGCCCTGGTTGTAACGCCGCTCCAACACTCGCAAGGCGTAGTTCGACGCGCTGGTGATCAGCAGATAAAGCGCCCCCGCCATCAGCAGGAAATCGAGCATGTTGAAGGTGCTTTTACCGGCCTCTTGCGCGACCTTGACCAGGTCCGACAAGCCGATGATCGACACCAGCGCCGTGGCCTTGAGCAACACCAGCCAGTTGTTGCCCAGGCTCGGCAAGGCGAAACGCATCATTTGCGGAAACACCACGAAGCGAAACCGCTGCCAGCGGTTCAAACCGAAACACGCCGCGGCTTCCTGCTGTCCACGCGGCACGCTGAGGATCGCTCCGCGAAAGGTCTCGGTGAAATACGCGCCATAGATAAACCCGAGGGTGATAATCCCGGCCACGAACGGGTCGATTTCCATGTACGGCCAGCCCATCGCTTCGGTCAGGCTGCTCAGCCAGCCTTGCAGGCTGTAGAAAATCAGCAGCATCAGCACCAGGTCCGGCACACCGCGAATCAAGGTGGTGTAGAAGGTTGCCGGCAGGTTCAACAGCTTCAGCGGCGACAGCTTTGCCGCCGCGCCGAGCAACCCCAGCGCCATGCTCACCAGCAGCGAGAGCGCCGACAGTTTCAGCGTGACCCAGGTGCCGTGCAGCAACAATGGGCCATAGCCTTGCAGGGCCGAAACATCGAGCCCGATCAGATTCAGGAAGGAATTCACGCCAGTCACCTGTCTTGAGGCGCCCACGAAGGAACACTGCGCCGGTTCACGGCACAGTGTCTTGGGGCGCGAGGATCAGTTGTTGTAGAGGTCCAGATCGCCGAAATGCTTCTGCTGGATCTGTGCGTAGATGCCCTTGTCGTGCAGGGCCTTGATGGCGGCATTGAGCATGCCTTTGAGTTCTTCGTTGTCCTTGCGCACGCCGATGGCGATTTCCGACGGCACCAACGGGTCGCTGATGCCTTCGCTGTTCTGGAAGTCAGCCCCTTGTGGCGATGTGAGGAAGCTCATCTGCGCTTGCAGCTTGTCCTGGATCGACGCATCGAGACGGCCATAAACCAGGTCGGCGTACACCTGATCCTGATTCTGATAAGCGCGCAGTTTCACGCCGCCCGGCCCCAGTTTGGCCTTGGCGTAGGTTTCCTGAATCGTGCCCTGCATGTAACCGATGGTCTTGCCCCGCAGCGACTCGGCGGTGGGCAGCAGCCCGGAGTCCTTGCGGGTGACGATGGCGGTCGGCCCGGCGTACAGACGGTCGGTGAAGTCGATCTGCTTTTTGCGCGGCTCGGTCACGGTCATCGACGATTCGATGGCGTCGAACTTGCCGGCCTTGAGGGCTGGAATCAGCCCGTCGAAATCATTGCTGACCCACACGCAGGTCAGTTTCAGCTCGGCACAGATCGCGTTGCCCAGGTCCACGCCAAAGCCCTGCACGCCGCCATCGGCGGTGGTTGACTCAAAAGGCGGGTAGCTTGGGTTGACGCCGAATCGCAGCTCTTTCCATTCCTTGGCATGGGCGCCGGTGGTGCAGCACAGCAGCGCGAGTGTCGGCAAAGTCAGCCATTTGATATTCATCTTCTTGAGTCCCGATTTGTTTGGAGTTATCGCGGCCTGGCGAACCGGACCGCCTTTTTGGGCAGGAACAGAGAGTCGGTGCGGCGCGAGCCGCAACAGCGTTCTTATTGTTTTGTTCGAGGGGCCGCACGTTGCGGCCTCCAGCCTGAAACCCTCGGCACAGACGGCTTCAAAACCACGGCCAGAATGCCAACAGATAACCTGTTGCAGGTGTCGTAAGGGCCGCTCCAGACGCCCCGATTGCGCTGATAAGGCTGTTTTCACAGCCGATTCGGTCGTGAGCGCGGCCCGCGGTGGTCTTGAGAGGGAAATCCTTCAGCGCTATTACAAAAATGCACACGAGACCTGCACATATCCGGGTTGTACTAGGCAAATTTGCACTGTTACGATCCAGCATCGCTCGCGCGCGAGCTTCTCTATAAAGAACAATAAAAGCAGGGAGTTAGTGATGACTGCTCAGGTTTCATCGAAGTGGACTTCGTCCATGGATGCCACGCAAAACGACGTGCTGGCCGAGGTTCGCAACCATATCGGTCACCTGACCCTCAACCGCCCCGCCGGCCTCAACGCCATTACCCTCGACATGGTGCGCAATCTGCAGCGTCAGCTTGACGCCTGGGCGCAGGATTCGAACATTCACGCGGTGGTCTTGCGCGGTGCCGGCGAAAAAGCCTTTTGTGCCGGCGGCGACATCCGCTCGCTGTATGACAGCTTCAAAAACGGCGACACCCTGCACGAAGACTTCTTCGTCGAGGAATACGCCCTCGACCTCGCGATTCACCATTACCGCAAACCGGTTCTCGCCCTGATGGACGGCTTCGTCCTGGGTGGCGGCATGGGCCTGGTGCAAGGCGCCGATTTACGTGTGGTCACCGAGAAAAGCCGCCTGGCGATGCCGGAAGTGGCGATCGGTTATTTCCCGGACGTCGGTGGCAGCTACTTCCTGCCGCGCATCCCCGGTGAACTGGGGATCTACCTGGGCGTCAGCGGCGTGCAGATCCGTGCGGCGGATGCGCTCTATTGCGGCCTGGCCGACTGGTATCTGGACAGCAGCAAACTGGCCACGCTGGACGAAAAACTCGATCATCTGGAATGGCACGACACGCCGCTCAAGGACCTGCAAGGCCTGCTGGCCCGACTCGCCGTGCAGCAACTGCCGGACGCGCCATTGGAAGCGCTGCGCCCGGCTATCGATCACTTCTTCGCCCTGCCCGATGTGCCGGGTATTGTTGAACAACTGCGCGACGTCACGGTTGCCGACAGCCATGAATGGGCGACCACCACCGCCGACCTGCTGCAAAGCCGTTCACCGCTGGCCATGGGCGTGACCCTGGAAATGCTGCGGCGCGGTCGGCACCTGAGTCTGGAAGACTGTTTTGCCCTGGAGCTGCACCTGGACCGTCAGTGGTTCGAGCGCGGCGACCTGATCGAAGGCGTGCGCGCCTTGCTGATCGACAAAGACAAGACCCCGCGCTGGAACCCGCCGACCTTGCAGGCGCTGGACGCCGCACATGTCGCGAGTTTTTTCACAGGGTTTGACCGGAGCGGGAGCTGAGCCATGCACGATATCGAATTGAGCGAAGAGCAAGTCATGATCCGCGACATGGCCCGGGACTTTGCCCGCGGCGAAATCGCGCCCCACGCGCAAGCCTGGGAAAAGGCCGGCTGGATCGACGACGGTCTGGTGGCGAAGATGGGCGAACTGGGTCTGCTGGGCATGGTGGTGCCCGAGGAATGGGGCGGCACTTATGTCGATTACGTCGCCTACGCCCTGGCGGTGGAAGAGATTTCCGCCGGCGACGGCGCCACGGGCGCACTGATGAGCATCCACAATTCCGTGGGTTGCGGGCCGGTCATGAACTACGGCACCGACGAACAGAAACAGACCTGGTTGCCGGATCTGGCCAGCGGCAAGGCCATCGGCTGTTTCTGCCTGACCGAGCCGCAAGCCGGTTCCGAGGCGCATAACCTGCGCACCCGCGCCGAACTGCGCGACGGCCAGTGGGTGATCAACGGCGCCAAGCAATTCGTCAGCAACGGTAAACGGGCGAAACTGGCGATCGTGTTTGCCGTGACCGATCCGGATCTGGGCAAGCGTGGTATCTCGGCGTTTCTGGTGCCGACCGATACCGCCGGTTTCATCGTTGATCGCACCGAACACAAGATGGGCATTCGCGCGTCCGATACCTGCGCAGTCACCCTGAGCAACTGCACCATCCCCGAAGCCAATCTGTTGGGTGAGCGCGGTAAAGGCCTGGCCATCGCCCTCTCCAACCTCGAAGGCGGACGCATCGGCATCGCCGCGCAGGCCTTGGGTATCGCGCGTGCCGCATTCGAAGCGGCGCTGGCCTACTCCCGTGACCGCGTGCAGTTCGCCAAGCCGATCATCGAGCACCAGAGCATCGCCAATATGCTGGCCGACATGCACATGCAACTCAACGCTGCACGGTTGATGATCCTGCATGCCGCGCGGTTGCGCAGTGCCGGCAAGCCATGTCTGTCGGAGGCTTCGCAGGCCAAGCTGTTTGCCTCGGAAATGGCTGAGAAGGTCTGCTCGTCGGCGATGCAGATCCATGGCGGGTACGGGTATCTGGAGGATTACCCGGTGGAGCGTTACTACCGGGATGCGCGGATCACGCAGATTTATGAAGGGTCGAGCGAGATTCAGCGGATGGTGATTGCCCGAGAGTTGAAGAATTATCTGGTGTGAACCTTAAAAAGCTTCGCGGGCAAGCCTCGCTCCTACAGGTTATCGGTGTTCGCATGAACAACACATAACCCGTAGGAGCGAGGCTTGCCCGCGAAGACGTCCGTGAGAACGCTACATCACTTACCGACGAACTCCGCCTCACGCTTGGCAATAAACGCCGCCATCCCTTCCTTCTGATCCTGCGTCGCAAACGCCGCATGGAACACCCGACGCTCAAAGCGCACGCCTTCCGACAGGCTCACTTCGAAGGCGCGGTTGACGCTTTCCTTGACCATCATCGCAATCGGCAGCGACTTCTTGGCGATCAACGCGGCGACTTTCAGCGCTTCTTCCAGCAATTCATCCGCTGGAACGATCCGCGCCACGATCCCGCAACGCTCCGCTTCAACCGCATCGATCAAACGCCCGCTCAGGCACATTTCCATCGCCTTGGCCTTACCGACGGCGCGAGTCAGGCGCTGGGTGCCGCCCATGCCCGGCAACACGCCGAGGTTGATTTCCGGTTGGCCGAACCGGGCGTTATCGCCGGCCAGGATGAAGTCGCACATCAACGCCAGTTCACAACCACCGCCCAGGGCAAAACCGTTCACAGCAGCGATGATCGGCTTGCGGCGGTTGGCCACGCGATCGCTGTCGCTGAACAGATCGTCGAGGTAGATCTGCGGGTAGGTCAGCTCAGCCATTTCCTTGATGTCGGCACCGGCGGCGAAGGCTTTTTTCGAGCCGGTCAGCACGATGCAACCGATGTTCGAATCGGCTTCCAGGCCATCGAGGGCATGGTTCAGTTCGCTGACGATCTGCGCGTTCAACGCGTTCAGCGCCTGCGGACGGTTCAGGGTGATCAGGCCGACACGGCCATGGATTTCCAGCAAAATCGTTTCGTAACTCACAATGGACTCCTTCTTAAAGACTGCGCGAAATGACCATGCGCTGAATATCGCTGGTGCCTTCGTAGATCTGGCATACCCGCACGTCGCGGTAGATCCGCTCCAGCGGGAAGTCGTTCAGGTAACCGTAACCGCCGAGGGTTTGCAATGCAGCAGAGCAGACCTTTTCGGCCATTTCCGAGGCGAACAGTTTGGCCATGGACGCCTCGACCAACGCCGGTTTGCCGCTGTCACGCAGCGCGGCGGCGTAATGCACCATTTGCCGGGCGACGGCGATCTGGGTCGCCATGTCCGCGAGGCGGAACGCGACGGCCTGATGCTCGATGATCGGTTTGCCGAAACTCTCGCGCTCACGGGCGTAATCCCGCGCCGCTTCAAACGCGGCTCGGGCCATGCCCACCGATTGCGAAGCGATGCCGACGCGGCCGCCTTCGAGGTTGGCCAGGGCAATTCGATAGCCTTCGCCCTCTTCGCCCAAGCGGTTGGCCACCGGCACTTTCACGTCTTCGAACAGAATCTGGCAGGTGTCGGACGCATGCTGGCCGAGTTTGTCTTCGACGCGGGCGACTTTGTAGCCCGGTGAATCGGTGGGCACGATCAATGCGGTGATCCCGCGTTTGCCGGCGCTCGGGTCCGTTACCGCAAACACGATCACCACGCCGGCGTTCTGCCCGGAGGTGATGAACTGTTTGCAACCGTTCAGGACGTAATGATCGCCTTCCAGACGCGCACGGGTTTTCAGGCCGCTGGCATCGGAGCCGGCCTGCGGTTCGGTCAGGGCGAAAGCGCCAAGCATTGCACCGCTGGCCAACGGTTTGAGAAAGCGTTCTTTCTGGTCGTCGTTGCCGTAGTTCAGGATCGGCACGCAGCCGACCGAGTTGTGCACGCTCATGATGGTCGAGCAGGCGCCGTCGCCGGCGGCGATTTCTTCCAGGGCCATGGCGTAGGCCAGGTAACCGGTGTCGCACCCGCCCCACTGTTCGGGCACCAGCATGCCGAAGAAGCCCAGTTCAGCCATTTCGCCGATGGCTTCCTTGGGAAAACGGTGCTCACGGTCCCATTCGGCGGCGAACGGTTTCAGCCGTTCCTGGGCAAACTGCCGGGCCGCTTCGCTGATCTGCAGTTGTTCGTCATTGGGAATCATGGCAAATCCTTAAAATCCGGGGTACGACACAGAACTCTGTGGGAGCCAGCCTGCTGGCGATGGCGTCGTGTCAGTCACTGTCTGCTTTTATGACATACCGCATCGCCAGCAGGCTGGCTCCCACAGGGGTGAGGTTGGCCTAGTACAGGCATTCCACGGCCATCGCCGTGGCTTCGCCGCCGCCGATGCAGATCGCCGCAACGCCGCGTTTCAGGCCTTTCTGGCGCAGGGCCGAGAGCAGGGTCACGAGGATCCGCGCGCCGGACGCACCGATCGGGTGGCCCAAGGCGCAAGCGCCGCCGTGCACGTTGAGTTTCGCGTGGGGGATTTCCAGATGGGTCATCGCTGCCATGCCGACCACGGCAAAGGCTTCGTTGACTTCCACCAGGTCCACGTCATTCAGCGACCAGCCGGTTTTCTTCATCAGCCGCTTGATCGCGCCGATCGGTGCCACCGGGAATAGGCCCGGCGTGTCGGCGAATGCCGCGTGGCCATGGATCACCGCCAGCGGTTTCAGGCCGCGCTTGTCCGCTTCGGAACGGCGCATCAGCACCAACGCCGCCGCACCGTCAGAAATCGAACTGGAGTTCGCCGCCGTCACCGTGCCGCCTTCGCGGAAGGCCGGTTTCAGCGAGGCAATCTTGTCCAGTTTGGCTTTCGGCGGCTGTTCGTCGTTGCTGATGACGACTTGCTCTTTGCCGACGGTCACGGTCAGCGGCACGATCTCGTCCTTGAAGCTGCCGTCCTTGATCGCCTGCTGCGCGCGGGTGGTCGAAGCGATGGCAAACGCATCCTGAGCTTCGCGGCTGAAGCCGTTGGTTTCAGCGCAATCTTCGGCGAAAGTGCCCATCAGGCGACCCTTGTCGTAGGCGTCTTCCAGGCCGTCGAGGAACATGGAATCGAGCACACGGCCATGGCCCATGCGATAACCGCTGCGGGCGCGGTCCAGCAGGTATGGCGCGTTGGACATGCTTTCCATGCCACCCGCCACCACCACATCGGCGCTGCCGGCGAGCAGCATGTCATGAGCCAGAATGGCCGCTTCCATACCGGAACCGCACATCTTGTTCAGGGTGGTGCAGCGGGTCGATTTATCCAGCCCGGCGCCCAGTGCAGCCTGGCGCGCCGGGGCCTGGCCGAGGCCGGCGGGCAGCACGCAGCCAAACAGCACTTCTTCAACCGCGTCCGGCGCAACACCGGCGCGTTCGACGGCGGCGCGAATCGCGGCGGCACCCAATTGCGGTGCAGTCAGGCTTTTCAGTTCGCCCTGGAAACCGCCCATTGGGGTACGGACGGCGCTGACGATAACGATTGGATCGTGGGAAAGGGTCATGACAAATCCTCCTTACTTGGCGGCCATGCGCAAGGCACCGTCGAGACGGATCACCTCGCCATTGAGCATGCTGTTATCAATGATATGCCTGACCAGCTGCGCGTACTCGGCCGGTTTGCCCAAACGTGGTGGAAACGGCACGCCAGCGGCAAGGGAATCGCGGACTTCCGGGGTCATGCTGGCCATCATCGGCGTCTCGAAAATCCCTGGGGCGATGGTCATCACACGGATACCGAAGCGCGCCAGTTCACGAGCCGCCGGCAAGGTCAGGCTCACAATCGCGCCTTTCGATGCCGCATAAGCCGCCTGGCCGATCTGGCCGTCATAGGCCGCGGCGGATGCGGTGTTGATGATCACACCGCGCTCGCCATCGGCATCCGGCTCGGTTTCGGCGATGGCCGCCGACGCCAGACGCAGCATGTTGAAGCTGCCGATCAGGTTGACGTTGATCACCTGGCTGAAACTGGCCAGTGCATGCGGACCGTTTTTGCCGAGGATCTTCTCGCCACGCACGATGCCGGCGCAGTTGACCAGACCGTTCAGGCCACCGAAGGCTTTGACCGTGGCCTGCACCGCTGCCTCGGCCGCCGCTTCGTTGCTGATGTCCGCGACCACGCTTTGCGCGCCGAGACGTTCAGCCTGGGCCGCGACGGCCTCGGCGTTCATGTCCACCAGCATCACTTTGGCGCCGGCAGCGACCAGCATTTCAGCCGTGGCCGCACCGAGCCCGGAGGCCCCGCCGGTGACGAGAAAAACCTTGTTTTCGATCTGCATCATTGTTTCCTTGGATTCAAGCTGAAACGTTCTTCGCTGCGGCCTCTTGAGCCTTGGCGATTTCCTGGTTGCGCAAGATAAAGCGCTGCAATTTGCCGCTTGGGGTTTTCGGCAACTCGCTGACAAATTCGATTTCACGCGGGTAAGAGTGCGCGGCCAGACGTTTGCGCACATGTTGGCGCAGTTCTTCGGCCAACTCCGGCGCGGCGCGGTATTGCGCGCTGAGCACGACGAAGGCTTTGACCAGTTCGGTGCGCTCCGGATCGGGTTTGCCCACCACGGCGGCTTCGACGACGGCCGGGTGTTCGATCAATGCGCTTTCCACATCGAACGGGCCGACGCGATAGCCGGAAGTGGTGATCACGTCGTCACTGCGGCCGACGAAGCTGATGCTGCCGTCCGGGTTCCACTCGACGGTGTCGCCGCTCAGGTAATAGTTGCCGACGAAGGCTTTGGTCGGTGCGCCTTCGTAGCCGTTGAACCAGCACATTGGCGACTGAGTGCGGTCGATGGCGAGGATGCCGGGTTGGCCGACACCCAGTTCCTTGTACTCCTCATCCAGCACCACGATGCGGTGGCCCGGCGAAGCAAAACCGGCGGCGCCCATGTGGATCGGATGATCGAGGCCGTGGTGGTTGCACAGGACCATGCCCAATTCGGTCTGGCCGTAATGGTCGTGAATGACTACGCCGAGGTTGTCGGCGAACCAGCGGATCACTTCCGGGTTCAACGGCTCGCCGGCGCTGCTGACGATGCGCAGCTTGCCTTTGATCGACTTAGCGAACTCGTCGCCACCGGCGATCAACAGACGATACGCAGTCGGTGAGCCAGTGAGGTTGGTGATCCCGTATTTGTTGATCACCCGGCAGGTGCTTTCGAGGGTGAACGGGCCATCGTAAAAGGTGATCGGATGCCCCATCGCCATCGGCCCGGTGACGCCGAAATAGATGCCGTAGGCCCAACCCGGATCGGCAACGTTCCAGAACGCGTCTTCAGGGCGCAGGTCCACGGCGTCGCGGGTGTAGCTCTCGAACGCGACGATTGCCTTGAGCGGCACCGACAGCGCTTTCGACGGGCCGGTGGTGCCGGAGGTGAACATCAGCAGGAACGGGTCTTCGCCGGTCAGCAGCACCGGTTCGCAGTCAGCGGAATAATTGGCCAGTTCGGCCCAGAAACTGAAATCGCCACGGACGATGCCCTGGCCTTTTGCACCACCGACGGTGACGATGGTCGGGCAGTCGGCGACTTCAGCGAGTTTCGAGCGATTGACCGCGTCGGTCACCACCACTTTGGCACCGGAGCTGCTCAAGCGATGTTCGATGGCCTTTGGGCCGAACGCGGTGAACAGCGGCTGATACACCGCGCCGATGCGCCAGGTGGCGAACACGGTGATCAATAATTCGATATTGCGCGGCAGCAGGCCGGCGACCTTGTCGCCTTTCTTTACGCCCTGCGCCAGCAGGAAATTGGCGAAACGTGCAGCCTTGTCCTGCAAGTCGCTGAAGGTGTACGTCGCACTGGTGCCGTCCCGGCCTTCCCAGAACAGCGCGATGCGACCTGGTAACGCATGCCGGTCGCAACACTCGACACAGGCATTGAGGGCCGTCAGGTTACCCGCGAGTGCGGCGTCGACGGTGTGCTGATAATTGAACTGTGACGTGGCAGACAAGTAATCGCGCATTGCCAGAATCCCTCGGTATTTTTATTAGGTTGGGGGAAGCGTAACCAACAGGGAAATACTCGCTCTGCGCGGGGGGTGGGGCAATGGTCAAAGCTATCAAGTTGTCTGACTGGTTTGGCCAAGATCCAACAGATGTGGCGCCTGGTTTGACGCCTTCGCGGGCAAGCCTCGCTCCTACAGGTTCAGTGTTAATCCTGTAGGAGCGAGGCTTGCCCGCGAAGAGGCCCGCCCAATCATCACAAAACCCGGATCAGCTCGCCTCGGTCAGAATCAAACTCCGATAATGCCCCGGATTCGACCCCGACCACTTGCGAAACGCCTTGTAGAACGAGCTCGCATCGGCAAACCCCAGCCGCGTGGCGATTTCGGCGAAGCTGATACTTGGCTCCGCCAGCCAGACAATGGCCAGTTCCTTGCGCACGCCGTCCTTGAGGCCTTGATAGGTCTGCCCCTCCTCCGCCAGCCGCCGCCGCAAGGTCGAGGCCGACATGCACAGTTGCTGTGCCAGAGGTTCGGTTTCCGGCCAATTCTCGGCGGGCAATTGCCGCAAATCGTGCTTGATCCGACTCGCCAGACTCTCCGGGTCGCGGTACTTGACCAGAATATTGGCCGGCGCATGGGCCAGGAAGCGCTTGAGTTCTTCCGCGCTGCGCTTGATCGGCAGGTCCAGGCAATCGGCCGAAAAAATCATTCGGGTACGCGGCCGGTCGAAACGCAGGTTCTCGGAAAACATCACCTGATAGTCATCACAGAAATCCGGTTCCGGGCAGCGCAACTCGATGGCCAGAATAGGAATCCGCCGCCCGGCCAGCCAACACGCAACACCGTGAACGATCATCCAGTAGGTGAAATAGGTGAACGCGCGGCGAGGGTCCTGGTCGTCTTCCAGCAAGACGATTTCCGCGAGACTTTGCTGACGAACCAGCTGCGCGGGCAGGTGTTCGAGCATCAACGACAGAAACCCCAGCCCCGAAGTCAGGCCGGCGGCCAGGCTCGGCTGGACCATCGAGCAGCGGCACAGGAACTCCAGGCTGCCGGATTTGAGCTTGCGCGGGTCCATGCCAAAAAACTCATCGTCGCCACGCCGGGCCAGCAACCGCCACAAACGCGCATAGGCCGTGGCCGGGACACGGGCAACGGCGGACTCCAGCAGCGCCGGATCGATGCCGACCTTGTTCAACACCTCGTCGGTGGCAGCGCCAGGGGCGCAACTTTGCAACAGCGCTTCACGCACCAGTTGAATGGAAATGGTGTCTTTTTCCGACATTGCGCGGGGTGTGCCCTGTTGTTTGAGTGGAGGGCATAGTAGCTCAGGCCGCGTCCTTGTAGGAGCGAGGCTTGCCCGCGAAGCAGTCGACTCGGTCTTGCCGTGAAACCGTGTAATCGTTCTTCGCGGGCAAGCCTCGCTCCTACAGGGGGTACTTGGGTGATGTTGAGGGTTGTTCAGGTTAGGTTCAGGTAAATGTCAACTATTGGCATTTGGGAATGAGTGTCATTATGTTACAAATTAGCACCCTATCTAATTCCACGACGGTGCTGAATGCTTGTTCCTTTTCTGATCATGCTGCGCGAAGGCATCGAGGCCGCATTGATCGTCGGCATCATCGCCAGCTACCTCAAGCAAACCGGTCGTGGCCAGTGGATGCCGGCCGTGTGGATCGGTGTGTTTCTCGCCGCCGCACTGGCCCTGCTGGTGGGCGGCGGCCTGGAACTGGTCAGCGCTGAGTTCCCGCAGAAACAACAGGAACTGTTTGAAGGTGTGGTCGGCCTGGTGGCGGTCGGCATCCTCAGTTCCATGGTGTTCTGGATGCGCAAGGTGGCGCGTTCGATCAAGCATTCGCTGCACGTCTCCCTCGATCAGGCGCTGACTGGCTCTAAACATCAGGTCACGGCGCTGATCGCCATGGTGTTTTTCGCCGTCGCTCGGGAAGGCCTGGAAACGGTGTTTTTCCTGCTCGCGGTGTTCCAGCAAAGCGAAGGTCCGGCGGCCCCGATTGGCGCCCTGCTCGGCCTGATCCTGGCGATCATCGTTGGCTTCCTCATTTACACCGGCAGCATGCGCCTGAACCTCGGCGCGTTCTTTCGCTGGACCGGGCTGTTCATCCTCGTGGTAGCCGCCGGCATTCTCGCCAACTCGGTGCAGGCGCTGCATGAGGCCGGGGTGTGGAATCACCTGCAAACCGTGTTGTTCGACTTCAGCACCACGCTGCCAATGGACGGCCCGCTGGGCTCGGTGCTGGCCGGGATGTTCGGCTACCAGGACGCACCCACCGTCAGCACCCTCGGCGCTTATCTGATTTACCTGCTGGTGGCGTTGGTGATGTTTTTTCTCCCGGCGCCCGCACCCGCTAAACAACCTTCTTCCGCTTCTTTGTAGGAGCAAGCTTGCTCGCGATAAGAGCGCCGCGGTGCATCAGGCCTCCAGCGTCATCGTTAACGACCATCGCCGGCAAGCCGGTCTCGCTCCCACAGGGTAGGCGTGCGCCAATGCATTTTTTCCAGTCAGTAAGGGCATCCATGTCAAATCAAGCCCCTCCCCAGGCCTCCCCTCCCCGCGCCTTGCGCTGGGCGGTGGCCGGTTCGGTGATCGTGATGATCGCCGCCGGCGGCCTGTTCTACTACGCCTCGAAAATGGCCGCGGCCAAACGCCAGGCCAACCATGACGAAGTGCTGGTGACCATTCACCCCCACAGCTGCGAACCGAACGCGTTGACGGTGCCGGCCGGTCGCGCCAGTTTCCGCATCGTCAACCGCTCGGATCGTGCCGTTGAATGGGAGATCCTTGACGGCGTGCTGGTGGTCGAAGAACGGGAAAACATCGCGCCCGGCCTGAGTCAGGTAATCAACGCCAACCTGTTGCCCGGCGATTACGCGATCACCTGCGGCCTGCTGAGCAACCCGCGTGGCACGTTGCACGTGACACCGACCGCGGCGTCCGATGCCGCGGCCAAAGCCAAGCCGTCGATGGTGGCTTTCGTCGGGCCGTTGTCGGAGTTCCGCGTTTACCTGAGCAGCCAGAGCACCGCGTTGATCAAGGCCGTCACCGCGCTCGAACAAGCCATCGAAGCCGGTGACCTGAGCCAGGCGCAAGCGTTGTACGTCCCGGCGCGCAGTGCCTATCAACGCATTGCCCCGGCCACACAACGCCTGGCGGAACTGGACAACACCATCAACGCCCGTGCCGATTACTTCGAAAAGCGTGAGCAGGATCCCGGCTTCGTGGGTTTCCATCGCCTGGAATATGCGCTGTTCCAGCAACGCAACCTCGACGGCCTGACACCGGTAGCCCAACAGCTGCTGACCGACGTCACCACGCTCAAGCAACAACTGCTCGCGCAATCGCTGCCCCCGGAACAACTGGTCAGCATCGTGGTGCGCAACCTCAATAACCTCGGTGACGTGCGCGCCAGCAGCGGTGAAGAAGAACGCTACAGCCACACCGACTTGTACGGTTTCGCCGGCAACCTCGAAGCTGCCCGCAAAGTCGTCGACCTGTTGCGTCCGCTGCTGACCAAGTCCGCCGCCGAACTGCTGCCAACCCTCGACAGCGCAATCGTCAGCCTTGATGCCGAACTCAACGGTTTCAAGGTCAAGGACGGCTATGCGAGCTATGACACGGTCGGCGCCGCGCAACGCAAACAGATCGCCGACAAGGCCAAGGCACTGGCCGATGCACTCGATGGAATCGATCCCGCCCTTGGCCTTTCCGGCCTGTAGCAGAAGACGACATTCAGATGAACGATTCAGAGCAATTCAACCTCCAGCGTCGCCGGGTATTGATGGGCATGGGGGCCGCCGGTGTGGCGTTGGCCGGTTCTGCATTGAGCTGCCCGGCCATGGCCGCCAGCCCCGCGCAAGTCACCGAAGCACCGAGCAGCGACCGGACCGAAGACCACCACGACTTCCACGGCCAGCACCAAAGCGGCATCGTCACCCCGCGCCCGGCGTCGGGCATGTTGGTGTCGTTTGATGTGTTGGCCAGTGACCGCGAAGACCTCGAACGGCTGTTCCGCACGCTCAATGAGCGCATCGCGTTCCTGATGAAGGGCGGCCCGGTGGCGCAGGTCGATCCGAAACTGCCGCCGGTGGATTCAGGGATTCTTGGCCCGGTGGTTACGCCGGACAACCTGACCATCACCGTCTCGGTGGGTGAATCGTTGTTCGACGAACGCTTCGGCCTGGCCCACGCCAAACCGAAACGGCTGAGCCGCATGGTCGGTTTCCCCAACGATGCGCTGGAAGCCGATTGCTGCCACGGCGACCTGAGTTTGCAGTTCTGCGCCAACACCACCGACACCAACATCCACGCCCTGCGCGACATCGTGAAAAACCTGCCGGACTTGCTGCTGGTGCGCTGGAAACAGGAAGGCAGCGTGCCGCCCCAGGCACCGGCGAAACCCGGTGTGCCGGCGCAGAGCGCGCGTAACTTTCTGGGCTTTCGCGACGGCTCGGCCAACCCCGATTCCAACGACGCCAAGGCCATGGATCGCATCGTCTGGGTCCAGCCCGGCAGCGACGAACCGGCGTGGGCCGTCAACGGCAGCTATCAAGCGGTGCGGATCATCCGCAACTTCGTCGAGCGCTGGGACCGCACGCCGTTGCAGGAACAGGAAAGCATTCTCGGCCGGGTCAAAAGCACCGGCGCGCCCATGGGCGGTGCCCACGAAACCGAGGTGCCGGACTACGCCAAGGACCCGGAAGGCAAGCTGACCAAGCTCGACGCGCACATCCGCCTGGCCAACCCGCGCACCGCCGCGAGTCAGGCCAACCTGATCCTGCGCCGGCCGTTCAACTACTCCAACGGCGTGAACAAGAACGGTCAGCTGGACATGGGCTTGCTGTTCATCTGCTACCAGGCCGACCTGGAAAAAGGCTTCATCACCGTGCAAACCCGACTCAATGGCGAGCCACTCGAGGAGTACCTCAAGCCGGTCGGCGGCGGGTACTTCTTCACCCTGCCGGGTGTGACGGGCGACCAGGATTTCATCGGTCGCTCGCTGCTCAACGCCACACAAACAAAAGCCACCGCCTAACCAACCCCCAACACGGAACCGTCCCATGAAAAAGTCGCCACTCGCGTTATTGCTGACCCTTGGTTTGCTCAACACCCCGTTTTCGGCTTTCGCGGCGACGGCGCCGCTGGAACTGGTGGGGCCAATTTCGGATTACAAGATCTACGTCACCGAGCAACTGGACGAACTGGCCAGCCACACTCAGAAATTCACCGATGCGGTGAAGAAAGGTGACCTCGCCACCGCGCAAAAACTCTACGCGCCGACCCGGGTTTACTACGAATCGATCGAGCCGATTGCCGAGCTGTTCAGTGACCTCGACGCCTCCATCGACTCCCGTGTCGACGACCACGAAAAAGGCGTGAAAGCCGAAGACTTCACCGGTTTCCACCGCATCGAATACTCGCTGTTCTCCGAGAAGAGCACCAAGGGCCTGGGCGAACTGGCGGATGGCTTGAACAAAGACGTTAAGGACCTGCAAACCCGCGTGGCCGGCCTGACCTTCCCGCCTGAAAAAGTGGTGGGCGGCGCGGCGGCACTGCTGGAAGAAGTCGCCGCCACCAAGATCTCCGGCGAAGAGGATCGTTACAGCCACACCGACCTGTATGACTTCCAGGGCAACATCGACGGCGCGAAGAAAATCGTCGACCTGTTCCGTCCACAGATCGAGAAGC
Organism: Pseudomonas sp. PDM02; assembly: GCF_014852285.1. NCBI lineage: Bacteria > Pseudomonadati > Pseudomonadota > Gammaproteobacteria > Pseudomonadales > Pseudomonadaceae > Pseudomonas > Pseudomonas sp. PDM02. The sequence goes on from NZ_JACVBL010000003.1 coordinate 372,537, forward strand.
AGGACGCGGCGTTCATTGCCAAGGTCGACAAAAACTTTGCCACAGTGAACAAGACGCTGGCGAAGTATAAAACCAGGGATGGCGGTTTTGAGACCTATGACAAAGTGAAGGACAGCGACCGTAAGGCGCTGGTCGGGCCGGTGAATACGTTGGCTGAGGATTTGTCGACGTTGCGTGGGAAACTTGGGTTGAATTGATTTTTTTGTAGCGTCTGAGCGGACCCCTTCGCGGGCAAGCCTCGCTCCTACAGAGGTATGCGATCCCCTGTAGGAGCGAGCGGTGCGACGATTCGACTTGCCCGCGAAGGCATTTTCAGCCCCTACACATCCCCCTCCTGCTACCATCCCCCGCCAATAATAAAAGCTCACGGAAGACTCACCCATGTCCGCTTCAACCTTCGACCTGCGCCCGCTCATGGTCGCCAACATGGCCTGCACCATGGCAATGATGGCGTTCGTTTCTTTGATCGGGCCCATCGCCCGGGTCTTGGGCCTGGCCACCTGGCAGGCCGGGGCAGCGGTGACGGTGTCCGGGGTGATCTGGATGGTGCTGGCGCGTCCATGGGGCCAGGCCAGCGACCGCTTCGGACGACGACGCATTCTGTTGCTCGGCACTGCGGGATTCACCCTCGCCTATTGGGCCTTGTGCCTGTTCATCGACACGTCTTTGCGATTCCTGCCTTCAGCGGCGCTGGCGTTTATCGGGCTGATGCTCGGACGCGGGCTGATCGGCGTGTTCTATGCGGCGATCCCGGTCGGCTGCAATGCACTGATTGCCGACAACGTCGAGCCGCAACACCGCGCCAAAGCCATGGCCGCATTGGGCGCTGCCAACGCCTGCGGGCTGGTGATCGGCCCGGCGATAGCGGCGTTGCTGTCCCGATACAGCCTGAGCCTGCCCTTCTACGCCATGGCGTTTCTACCGCTGATGGCATTCCTCGTGCTGCGTTACAAGCTCAAGGCCCAGGAACTGCACTTGCGCCAGGCACCGCGCAAGGTGCACCTCAACGATCCACGGTTGCGCCGGCCCATGGCGGTCGCGTTCGTGGCGATGCTGTGCGTTTCTGTCGCGCAGATCACCGTCGGCTTCTTCGCCATCGATCGACTGGGCATGAGCCCGGCCGACGCCGCACAAACGGCCGGTATCGCCCTGACCATGGTCGGCTTCGCGTTGATCTGTTCGCAGCTGGTTGTGCGTCGACTGGAATGGCCGCCGCTACGGCTGATCCGGGTCGGCGCGATGGTCGCTGCGCTGGGGTTTTCCGGCAGCATCATGGTCGATTCGGCGTGGGGGTTATGGCTGGGGTTCTTTGTCTCGGCGAGCGGCATGGGCCTGATTTTCCCGTCCTTCGCCGCGCTTGCCGCCAATGCGGTCGAGGCCTCGGAGCAAGGCGCGACCGCAGGCTCCATCGGCGCAGCCCAGGGGTTCGGCGTGGTGATCGGGCCGTTGACCGCCACGCTGATCTACGGCATCGAACCGCGTTTGCCGTATCTGGTGGCGGCTGCGCTGTTGCTGCTGGTGGCCCTGTGGCCAGGGCCCCGGCAGCGTCAGGCTTTATAGGATGCGATAGAGCAAGCGTTCAATGCGCACGCGACTGACACGCTTGAGGAACTTGGCCACGCCCGCCGGGTAATCCGGCAGGGTTTGCAGGTCCTGATAACGCTCGATGCGGGTGGTGTGCTGGAAGATCTCCGCCAGTTCACTGCGACGCGGCTGCAGCAATTCACTTTTGGGGTCATCAATCAGCAGCGCGTTTTCCAGGTCGAGACGGAATGCGCGCGGATTGAGGTTGTTGCCGGTCAGCAAGGTGTAACGCTGATCGACCCACATGCCTTTAAGGTGATAGGTGTTATCGCCGTCCTTCCACAGGTGCAGGTTCAACTGACCGCTGTCGACGCTGCGATGATGACGCTTGGCGAAACGCCGCAGGCTGATCTCGTAGAGGTACGGCAACGCCGAGATCACCTTGAACGGCTCGCTAGGCGGGATGTAGAAGTCGTTGGCGGTTTTGTCGCCGACCACGATGTCGATCTTCACACCCCGAGCCAATGCCCGGTTGATCTCCCGGGTCACCGCCAACGGCAGGTTGAAGTACGGCGTGCAGATCGTCAGTTGATGCTGGGCACTGGCGATCAACTCGCAGATTACCCGGCTCAACGGGTTGTTCTTGCCGACCCCAAGCAATGGGCTGACCGACAAACCGTCTTTAACCGTACTGCCCGTCGTGGTGTCGTACGCCGCATGTTTCAGGCGGCTGCGCAGGTCGCCGATGTCGTGGCGCAGGCTGCGGGTGGTCGGCAGGTTCGGCAAATCGAGGCGATGCACCGCTTTCGAGGCGACCAGGCCGTGCTGAACCAGGTGCTGCATCGAATCGGCCAGGGCACCGTTGTGCAGCAGGTGATAACGGTCGTAGCGGTATTTGTCGAATTTGTGCAGATAAACGTTGTTCAGGCTCGCACCGCTGTAGATCACGCAATCATCGATCACGAAGCCTTTCAAATGCAGCACGCCGAACAGCTCGCGGGTCTGCACTGGCACACCGTACACCGGGACCACGCTGGCATGGGTTCGGGTGGTTTCCTGATACCACGCCGAATTGCCCGGCTGTTTGCCGGCACCGATCAAGCCACGCTGGGCGCGCAGCCAATCGACGACCACCACCACGTCCAGGTCCGGACGCGCCAGTTTGGCGGCGTGCAAGGCATCGAGAATTTCCTGGCCGGCTTCATCCTGTTGCAGGTACAGCGCGACGATATAGATGCGCCGGGTCGCCTGGGCAATTTTTTCCAACAGGCAACGACGGAATTCGGCAGCGCCAGAGAGGATGGTGACGGCATCGGCGGTCAGCGGAAAACTGCGCAGTTTGGGCAGCAGAGAGCGTTTGAAAAGCGACGGCATAGGGCTCGCAATGGGTCGAATCCGGAGAGGTTGAGAGCTTACACCATGGAGGGGGTTAGGTCTTGTTACGGTCTGTAATGACCTCTTCGCGGGCAAGCCTCGCTCCTACAGTCAATCGTGCTCCCTTGTAGGAGCGAGGCTTGCCCGCGAAGGCGATTTAATGGTCAACACAAAATAATATTTGACCAAGGAGAACGATCGTTCTACTGTATGCCCCATGAACGAAATCACTAGCAACGACACACGCGACATCATTCTGGATGTCACCGAAAAGTTGATCTACAAAAGTGGCATCGCTGCCACGGGCATGGATCTTCTGGTGAAAACCGCCGGCGTCTCCAGAAAAAGCATCTACCGCTACTTCGCCAACAAGGAGGAGTTGACCGTCGCCGCCCTGCAACGCCGCGACGTGCGCTGGATGCTCTGGTACAGAAGTGCCGTCGACCAGGCCGAAACCCCGGCCGACCGGCTGCTCAACCTGTTTACCGTGCTCAAGGCCTGGTTTGCCTCCGAAGGCTTCCGTGGCTGCGCTTTCATCAACACCAGCGGTGAAACCGGCGACCCGCAAGACCCGGTCCGGCTGGTCGCCAAAGAACACAAACAGAAGCTGCTCGACTATGTGCGCGAGCTCTGCACCGAACATGGCGCAACCGACCCGGAGACGCTGGCCAAACAGCTGCTGATCCTGATCGATGGCGCCATTACCGTGGCGCTTGTCATGGGTGATCACAGTGCCGCCGATAATGCGCAATGCATGGCGCGAAAGTTATTGGACCTGTAACACTTTAAACAAGCCCGACAACTTGCTTGAACTTTAATCTTATTGGGAGACTTTAAATGTCTAACGCCGAAGTTCGTCCGCCATTGCCGCCGTTTACCCGTGAATCGGCCATCGAAAAAGTTCGCCTGGCCGAAGATGGCTGGAACTCCCGTGATGCTGAGCGCGTGTCCCTGGCCTACACACTGGACACCAAATGGCGCAACCGCGCCGAATTCGCCTACAACCGTGAAGAAGCCAAAGGTTTCCTGACACGCAAATGGGCCAAGGAACTGGACTATCGACTGATCAAGGAACTCTGGGCGTTCACCGGCAACCGCATCGCCGTGCGCTACGCCTATGAATGGCACGACGACTCGGGCAACTGGTTCCGTTCCTACGGCAACGAAAACTGGGAGTTCGACGAGAACGGCCTGATGGCCAACCGGTTCGCCTGCATCAACGACATGCCGATCAAGGAAAGCGACCGCAAGTTCCACTGGCCGCTGGGGCGTCGCCCGGATGATCATCCGGGGCTGTCTGACCTAGGTCTGTAAACACACATCGCCCTTGTAGGAGCTGGCTTGCTGGCGATGGCGTCATAACATTCAACGATGATGTTGATTGTGAAATCGCTATCGCCAGCAAGCCGGCTCCTACAGGGGTTTGTGGTGGTCAGGCGACTTCGGCTTGTTTCACGCTGGCCTCGGCCTCCAGTTCCCGCACCAACGGCAGCACCCGCTTGCCGAAATACTCCACCTCTTCCTGAAAGTGCAGAAACCCCGCCAGCACCAAATCCACGCCCACGGCTTTCAACGCCACAATCCGCTCGGCAATTTGCCGCGGCGTGCCGATCAGGTTGGTCTTGAAGCCGTCGTTGTACTGCACCAGATCCTCGAACGTCGATTTGGCCCAATTGCCCTCGCCTTCCGGTGATGCCCTGCCCGCCTGTTTCGCCGCATCGCCAAAGGCATTCACCGCTTCCGGATCAGCCTGATCGATGATCTGCGCCAGCACTGCGCGTGCCTCTTCTTCGGTGTCGCGGGCGATGACGAACGCGTTGACCCCGACCTTCACCGTGTGATTGTTCGCGGCGGCCTTGCTGCGGATATCGTCGACTTGCGCCTTGATGCCTTCCGGCGTGTTGCCGTTGGTGAAGTACCAGTCCGAAACTCGCGCCGCCATGTCCCGTGCTGCACGGGAGCTGCCGCCCTGGAAGATTTCCGGCTGGCCCAGCGGTTTCGGTTTGAGGCTGTAATTGTCGAAACGGTAGAAGTCGCCGCGAAAGGTGAAGTTGTCCTGGCTCCAGATGCCTTTGAGCGAGCGAATGAATTCTTCGGAGCGGCGATAGCGCTCGTCGTGCTCCAGCCAGTGTTCCCCGATCGCCTGGAATTCACCCTTGAACCAACCGCTGACGATGTTCACCGCGATGCGGCCGTTGGTCAGTTGATCGATGGTCGCCAGTTGCTTGGCCGCCAGCGCGGGTTGCCAGGGGCCGGGCAGGATCGCCGCGATGACTTTCAATGTGGTGGTGGCGGCGAGCAGCGCGTGGCTGAAGGCGACCGATTCATGCTGGTACTCGGCACCGTAACCGGCGGTGAAGCGAATCTGCGTCAGGGCGTATTCGAACCCCGCCGCTTCGGCCAGTTGCGCCAGTTTGCGGTTGTAGTCGATGCCCCAGTGGGTGCGTTGTTCGATCTTGCTGACCACCAGCCCGCCGCTGACGTTCGGCACCCAGTAGGCAAATTTGACGGCTTGCTGACTCATTGACGTGTCCTCGGGACGTTAGGAAGTCCTGGGGTGAGAGCAGCAACCGTGCCAGTGCTTTCCTGTACCGACCGAAGCCCCCTGTGGGAGCGAGACCGGCTTGCCGGCGATGGCGGTGTGTCAGCCAACAAAAGGGTTGTATGTGCAACCGTCATCGCGAGCAGGCTCGCTCCCACAGGGTTCTGGGTGTGTCAGGGCAATTTGCTGCGGCGCTGTTGGCCCAGCAACAGTTCAAGCAGAATCTGAATCCCTACGCTTCAGTAAATCCTGGCCGCCCCTCTCCGGCATGGACCATGCAATCCCCCTTGGCAACCACTGCCGATCCAAGGAGCTGTCCCATGACCGAACACCAGGTAATCAATCCGCTGTCCATTGGCACTGACTATGAAGCGCTGGCCGTGAGATTCCGCCCGATTTTCCAGCGCATCGCCGCCGGTGCCGTTGAGCGTGAACAGTCGCGCAGCCTGCCTTACGAGCCCATCCAGTGGCTGAAGGAAGCCGGTTTCGGCGCGGTGCGCGTGCCGGTGGAATATGGGGGTGGCGGCGCCTCCCTGCCGCAGCTGTTTGAGTTGCTGATCGAACTGGCCGAAGCCGATTCCAACGTGCCCCAGGCACTGCGCGGGCATTTCGCGTTTGCCGAGGACCGCTTGAACGCCACGCCAGGGCCGGCACGGGATCTGTGGTTCAAACGCTTTGTCGACGGCGACATTGTCGGCTGCGCCTGGACTGAAATCGGCAATGTGGCGATTGGCGACGTGATCACTAAAGTCTCGCCCAACGGCAACGGCTGGCGGCTCAACGGTGAAAAGTTCTACAGCACCGGCAGCCTGTTTTCCGACTGGATCGACGTCTACGCCCAGCGCAGTGATACCGGCGGCGATGTCATCGCAGCGGTTCGCACCCGACAACCGGGGATCGTGCAAAGCGATGACTGGGACGGTTTCGGTCAGCGCACCACGGGCAGCGGCACGTCGCGGTTTATCGACGCCGAGGTGGACGCCGAAAACGTCATCGACTTCGCCACCCGTTTCAAATACCAGACGGCGTTCTATCAGCTCGTGTTGTTGGCCACGCTGGCCGGAATCGGTCGCGCCGCGTTGCGCGACGTGGCGTATCAGGTACGTGAGCGCAAACGTATTTACAGCCATGGCAATGCCCAGCGCGTCAGTGAGGACTCGCAAGTTCAACAAGTCGTCGGTGAAGTGGCTGCGCTGGTGTACGCCGCCGAAGCGAGCGCATTGAAGGCCGCACAACCGGCGCAGCGGGCGTATCTGGCGCGGTTTTCGGGGGATGACGCGCTGGAGCGGGCGGCGAATGTTGCGGCGGAACTCGAATCGGCGAAAGCGCAGGTGGTGGTGTCGGAGCTGATTCAGCGGGCGACCACCGAGCTGTTCAATGCGCTGGGGGCTTCGGGTGTGCGTCAGGGCAAGTCGCTGGACCGGCATTGGCGTAATGCGCGGACCGTGTCTTCGCATAATCCGGTGATTTACAAGGCGCGGATTGTCGGGGATTGGGAGATTAACGGGACTGAACCGCCGTTTGTGTGGCAGATCGGCAATGGGCCGGCCGCCAAGTGATGTAGCGCCTGCAAGTCAGTCTTCGCGGGCAAGCCTCGCTCCTACAGGGGAATACACTTAACCGTAGGAGCGAGGCTTGCCCGCGAAGAGGCCAGACCAGTCGCCGCAGAAGTTGGATATAGGTAAGATATCGGCCCTTCCCCGCAGCCCTTTGCTGCACCCCGCCGAATAAGCCCATTTCCATGCCTTTCGAACTCAGCGTTGACCTCACCACCCTCGCCATCCTGGCCGTCGTCGCCTTCATTGCCGGTTTCATCGACGCCATTGCCGGCGGCGGTGGTCTGTTGACCACGCCGGCGCTGTTGACCGCCGGCCTGCCGCCGCACCTGGTGCTGGGCACCAACAAACTCAGTTCGACCTTCGGCTCGGCCACCGCCAGTTTCACCTTCTATCGGCGCAAACTGTTCCATCCCCGGCAGTGGGTGCACGCCATCGTCGGCACCTTGGTCGGCGCGCTGACCGGTGCCGTGGTAGCGCATTACCTGCCCGCCGAATGGCTGAACAAAATGCTGCCGGTGATCGTGTTCACCTGCGGCCTCTACCTGTTGTTCGGTGGCACGCCGAAAGCGCCGCTGGACAGCAACGCACCGATCAAGAAAAAGTGGCAATCGACCCAAGGCTTCAGCCTCGGCTTCTACGACGGCGTGGCCGGCCCCGGCACCGGCGCGTTCTGGACCGTGAGCAGCCTGCTGATGTACCCCATCGATCTGGTGAAGGCCAGCGGCGTGGCGCGCAGCATGAACTTCGTCAGCAACATTGCGGCGCTGTCGGTGTTCATCTTTTCCGGGCAAGTGGACTGGATCATCGGCCTGAGCATGGGCCTGTCGGTGATGGTCGGTGCGTTCTTCGGTGCGCGCTCCGCCATCAGCGGCGGAGCCAAGTTCATTCGCCCGGTGTTCATCACCGTGGTGCTGGGTCTGACCGTGCGCCTAGCCTGGCAGCACTGGTTCAGCGTGGCCTAAGCGCCGCGCCACATAGACGTCGATCAGGTAACGGGCAATCGAGCGTGACGCCGGCAACGGCGGCAGCTCGTGCACGTTGAACCACTGGGCGTCCTCGATCTCGTCCTCCTGGCAGACAATCTCGCCGCCGGCGTACTCGGCGTGGAAGCCGAGCATCATCGAGTGCGGGAACGGCCAGCACTGGCTGCCCATGTACTGGATGTTCTTGACCTCGATCTGCACCTCTTCACGCACCTCGCGAATCAGGCAGTCTTCAGCGGACTCGCCCGGCTCGGCAAATCCCGCCAGCGTGCTGTAGACCCCGGTGACAAACCGTGGCGAGCGCGCCAGCAAGACTTCATCGCCACGGGTGATCAGCACGATCATGCTCGGCGAAATCCGCGGGTAATAGCGCAAATTGCACGGCTCGCAATACATCGCCCGCTCACGCGGCACCTGCAAGGTCGCCTGCCCGCAGTTGCCGCAAAAACGGTGTTCACGGGCCCAGGTACCGATCTGCGCGGCATAACCCAGCACTTTGTAAACCGCGTGATCGCCATCGAGCATGAACGCCCGCAAGCCTTTCCAGTTGCAGCCCGGCACTTCGCTGTGACTGCGCAGCTCCAGCAGGTAGACCGGTTCGCCATCCAGATGACCGATGCCGTGTTCGGCCAGAACCGGCAGGTCCTGGCGCTTGAGCCATTCACGCGGGAACAGCGCGCCATTGTCGTCGAGCAGGAAGCCTTCGGGGCTGCGCGCAACGGCCCAGCCGCCCGGTTGATCGGTGTCCAGTACTGCAGTGGTCCAGCGTGAAGTCATTTTTCAATCAATCCAGAAATTCGGGTTTCTGTTTGCTCATATGGGCGGCCATGGCCACGCGCAAGTCAGTGGATTGCAGCATGGCGGCGTTCCAGGTAGCGACGTATTCAAGGCCGTCGTCAATGCGATGGTCGCGCATGTAGCTGATCATCTCTTTGGTGCCGGTGATCGCAATCGGCGACTTGCCGGCGATGTCCCGGGCAATGCCCATGACACCGTCGAGCAGGCTGGCGGCGTCGCTGTAGACGCGATTGACCAGGCCGATGCTGCGCGCTTCCTCGGCGCCAAACGAGCGACCAGTGTAAGCCAGTTCACGCAGCATGCCGTCACCGATGATCCGCGGCAAGCGTTGCAAGGTGCCAACGTCGGCGGCCATGCCGATGTCGATTTCCTTGATCGAGAATTGCGCGTCTTCGGCGGCATAACGCATGTCGCAGGCGGCAATCAGGTCGATCGCGCCACCCAGGCAATAACCCTGAATCGCTGCCAGCACCGGCTTGCGGCAGTTGTCGACGGCATTGAAGGACGCTTGCAGCGCGAGGATCTTGCGGCGCAGCAGGCGCGCATTGCGGCCGACGTCCTTGCCCAGCTCATTGGCCACGCCGGCCAGCATCATCAGGTCGATACCGGAGGAAAAATGTTTGCCGGCGCCGCTGAGCACCACCACCCGGACTTCGTCGGTGTCATCGATCCACTGGAAGATCTCGATGATCTCGCTCCAGAACGCGGCGTTCATCGAGTTGATCTTTTCCGGACGATTGATCTGCACATGGGCAATTTTATCGGCCAGTTCGACGGTGAACGCAGTGTACTGAGACATGGCAGTGATCCTTTACCGGGCAAAAAATGAGGCCCGAACTATAACAAGGCAACCCGCGCCGCAGTAAGGCAGCGGTTCGGCCAAAAGCGGGACCTGCGAGCGCACCACAACAGTGCGCAGCCGTAATCGCCCTCGCACATTCATGTGACTGCCAGGTTACTTTTTGGGGCTGAATCGCGAAAAAACATGCCCTTCGTCGGGGCGTTTGGCTGCCTATCCGGTACGTCCGTACCGCTTTGAACCGATTGTCGAACAATTTTGCCATATGGCCTTCACCGCTCTAAGTTCTGGCCTAGACTCCTTTTCGCGGGGCAAAACCGGTCGGTCACAAAGTGTCAAAAAAATCGAAACTTTTGCCATTTGTGGCCGGTCCTCTGAAAGGTAGGTGCGTTGCGACTGGTGCAATCCTTGCAACGGCCACTCCAGCCATTCTGCTTTAACGCATGGGCAGCGTTTGCTCACCGATGCGTAGCGCGTTTGCGCCCGGCCACAGGATTTGGCCACGAAACACCGTTTGCCAGACCTAGAACTAGATCAACAACACGGGAGATTCATATGATCAGTACGGCATTAGATATCCAGGGAGAACGTGCTCATCAGCAGGTCGGCGAAACGAGCGCCGTGAGCGCCCCAAATGCCCAATCGATCAACGTCACGGGTACCAAGACGTTGACGCCGGTGGTCAGTCAGAATCCCAACAGAAAGAAAGTGTTGTTTGTGACCTCGGAAATCGCCGACCTGGTGAAGACCGGCGGTCTGGGTGACGTTTCCGCGGCGCTGCCCCGGGCCATGGCGAAATTGCACGATGTGCGTGTGCTGATCCCCGGTTACCCGCAAGTGCTGCACAGCGAAAACCCGATCCATATTATTGGTGAACTTGGTGGTCATGCCGCGCTGCCTGCCTGCAAGATCGGGCGCATGGACATGCCTGACGGACTGGTCATTTACGTGTTGATCTGCCCTGAACTCTACGAGCGCGAAGGTTCACCTTACGGCGCCAATAACGGTCGCGACTGGCCGGACAACCATATTCGTTTCGCCCGCCTGGGCCTGGCGGCTGCCGACATCGCCGCCAACCTCGCACAAATCCACTGGTGCCCGGACCTGGTGCACGCCCATGACTGGCCCGCCGGCCTGGCCCCCGCCTATATGCACTGGCGCGGTCAACGCACGCCGACGCTGTTCACCATTCACAACCTCGCTTATCAAGGCGTGACCAGCCTGGGGTCGTGCCCCGAGCTGGGCATTCCCGCGCATGCCCTGCAACAGGAAGGCATGGAGTTTTACGGCAAGATGTCGTTCCTCAAGGCCGGCATGGCTTATTCGAGCCACATCACCACCGTCAGCGCCACCTACGCCCAGGAAATCACCACGCCGGCCTTCGGCTGCGGCCTCGACGGTTTTCTCGCCGCCAAGACCCAGCAAGGCCTGCTCAGCGGGATTCCCAATGGCATCGATGAGAGCTGGGACGCCGCCACTGACAGCCACCTGTTCCGTCCGTTCAGCATCGGTGACTGGGAAGGCAAAGCGGTCAACGCGGCGCACGTGCGCGAGCTGTTCGGGCTGGACGACTCCGAAGGTCCGCTGTTCGCCGTGGTCTCGCGTCTGGTCTATCAGAAAGGCCTGGACCTGACGGAAGCCGTGTCCGAATACATCGTCAAATCCGGTGGCCAGATCGCGATCATCGGGCGCGGCGAACCGGAAGAAGAACAGGCAATGCGTGAACTGGCCCTGCGCTTTCCAGGGCAGATCGGCGTGCGCATCGGCTTCAACGAAACCGACGCCCGCCGCATGTTCGCCGGCAGCGATTTCCTGCTGATGCCCTCGCGTTATGAACCGTGCGGCTTGAGCCAGATGTACGCCCAGCGTTTTGGTTCGTTGCCGGTGGCACGCAACACCGGCGGCCTGGCCGACACCATCGAAAATGGCGTGACCGGTTTCCTGTTCGACGAATCCACGGTCGAGAGCTATCAGGAAGCCCTGAGCCGTGCCTTCAAGGTGTTCGCCTTTCCTGGCTTGCTCAATGCCATGCGTTGCCGGGCCATGGCCGCACCGTTCAACTGGTGCAAAGCCGTCGAACCCTACGCCGAACTCTACGAACAGCTGGTGGCTAAAGCGCTGGGGAAATCGAACAAACAGTAAGAGGTTTTCAACGATGCCGTTACGGACCCTTGAGACCTGGCCCCACGGCGCAATCATGCTGGACGCAGAGCACACGCGTTTTGCCTTGTGGGCGCCGGATGCGTTTTTTGTCAGTGTCGAACTGGAAGATGGACAGTCCTTGCCGTTGCTGCCTCAGGCCGATGGCTGGTTCGTGATCAAGACGCGCTGTCCTGCGGGCACGCGTTACCGCTACAACATTGATGGCGAACTCGAGGTGCCCGACCCGGCCTCCCGCGCTCAGGCCGGTGACATTCACCGGCACAGCGTGGTGGTCGATCCCCTCGCCTACACGTGGCGACACCGCGACTGGCTGGGGCGGCCCTGGAACGAGGCGGTGATCTACGAGTTGCACGTCGGTGCGCTTGGCGGTTTTGTCGAGGTCGAGCAGCACCTGGCGCGGCTTGCCGGACTGGGCGTTACCGCCATCGAACTGATGCCGCTGGCGCAGTTCCCCGGTGATCGCAATTGGGGCTACGACGGGGTTCTGCCCTACGCGCCCCAGGCCTCCTATGGCACGCCCGAGCAACTCAAGCACCTGATCGACAGCGCCCACGGCCATGGTCTGGCTGTGATGCTCGATGTGGTCTACAACCACTTCGGCCCGGACGGCAATTACCTGCATCGCTACGCCAAGGCCTTCTTCAATGAAGACAAGCACACGCCTTGGGGCGCGGCCATCGACTTCCGGCGACGCGAGGTGCGCGACTTCTTTATCGACAATGCGTTGATGTGGTTGCTGGAATACCGCTTTGACGGTTTGCGCTTCGACGCGGTGCACGCGATCAAGAGCCCGGACTTTCTACAGGAACTGGCGCAACGCATCCGGCAGCAAATCGACCCGGCGCGCCACGTGTGGCTGACGGTCGAAAACGAACACAACCAGGCCAGCCTGCTGCAGGAAGGTTACGACGCGCAGTGGAACGACGACGGCCACAACGCCTTGCACGTGCTGCTGACCGGTGAAACCGAGGCCTATTACGCCGACTATGCCGACAACCCTACCGAACAGTTGGCGCGCTGCCTGAGCCAGGGCTTCGTGTTCCAGGGCCACACCAACCGCCACGGCGAAGCCCGCGGCGAGCCCAGCGGTCATTTGCCGCCCACGGCGTTCGTGCTGTTCTTGCAGAACCATGACCAGATCGGCAATCGCGCATTCGGTGAACGGCTGCACCAACTCGCCCACCCCGACGCCTTGAAAGCCGCGACGGCGTTGTTGCTGTTATCGCCGATGATCCCGCTGATGTTCATGGGCGACGAGTTTGCCGTCGAGCAACCGTTCCTGTTTTTCACCAGCCATCACGGCGAACTGGCGGAACTTGTTCGCGAAGGTCGGCGTAACGAATTTTGCGCGTTCGATGCATTTTCCGATCCGGCCAGGCGTGAACAGATTCCCGACCCGAACGCGCAGCAGACCTTCGAAGACTCACGGCCGAATCTGACGGCGAGCGGGCAATCGGCCATTTACGCGCTGTATCGCCAACTGCTGATAATCCGCCACGAGCAGATCATCGCGCGCCTGCCCGGTGCACACCCGTTGGGTGCCGAGGCACTGGCGCCAGGCGCGGTGAGCGCGCGCTGGCAACTGGGCGATGGCAGCCTGCTGCGCATTGACCTGAACCTCAGCGACAAGCCGGTGGTCCACTCCCCACAGGCCGGCACTTCGTTGTTGTTCGAATACCCGCCGAAGTCCGCCGACCTGCTGAATCAGGGCACCCTTGCCCCGTATTGCGCGTTAGTCAGCCTCACGACCGCAGCCCCTTTGCTACCCCCGGATGGAGAGCGCCCATGAGCGATGCGCAATTGGAAATACTGGCCAGCCGCGCTGGCCTGGCCGTCGACTGGATCGATGCCAACGGCCGCCCACAAAAAGTCGCGCCATCGGTGTTACGCAATGTCCTGACCGGGCTCGGCCATCCGGCCGGCAGCGCCCAGGAGATCGATGCCAGCCTGCAAGAATTGCAGCAAGTGCAACAAACCCGGCATCTGCCGCCGCTGCTGACCGCGGACGTTGGCGTGGGCCTCAGCCTCGCGCATTATTTCGAGCCGCAGACACCCTGCGAGATCCACCTTGAGGACGGGTCGCGGCTCAACCTGAAACTGGATGCCCAAGCGATGTTGCCCGGCCTGATCCCTGTCGGTTATCAGCACGTCACGATCGACGGCCAATCCTTTACGCTGGCCGTGGCGCCGGCACGCTGCTACAGCGTCGGCGATGCGGTCGACAGCCCGATCCCTCGCGCCTGGGGGCTGAGCGTGCAGCTGTACTCGCTGCGCCGTCCCGGCGATGGCGGTTTTGGCGACACCCAGGCGCTGGAAGATCTGGCCCGCGTCGCCGGTGAGCGTGGCGCCGAAGCGCTGGCGATCAGTCCGTTGCACGCGATGTTCAGCAGCGACACCCAACGCTATAGCCCTTATTCGCCGTCCAGCCGCCTGTTCCTCAACAGCCTGTACGCGGCGCCCGGCGCGGTCCTTGGCGACCGAGCGATGCGCACGGCGATTGACGCCACCGGGCTCGCCGCCGAGCTCAAGCATCTGGAACAACAGCCGCTGGTTGACTGGCCAGTGGCGGCCGACGCCAAGCACCGTCTGTTGCAGGCGTTGTACGAAGGTTTTGTCCAGGGCGAACACCCGTTGCACGCCGATTTCAGCAGTTTCCGCCACGCGGCCGGCGAAGCGCTGGAGAACCACTGTCGTTTCGAAGCCATTCAGGAGGCCCGTGCCGCCAAAGGTGAAAACCTCGACTGGCGCGAGTGGCCCGAGCAATGGCGCGACCCGCGCAGTGCTGCGCTGGCTGAATTTGCCGAAGAGAATGCCGGGCGCATCGGCTTCTTCGCCTTCTGCCAGTGGTTGATTACCCGTTGCCTGGAGCGCGCACAAACCGCTGCGCGCAGTAGCGGCATGAGCATTGGCCTGATCGCTGACCTCGCGGTCGGTGCCGACGGCGGCGGCAGCCAGGCCTGGAGTCGCCAGGACGAATTGCTCGCCTCGCTGACGGTGGGTGCACCGCCGGACATTCTCAATCGCACCGGGCAGGGCTGGGGTATTTCCGCGTTCTCGCCCGAAGGCCTGGTGCGTCACGGATTTCGTGCGTTCATCGAAATGCTCCGGGCCAACTTCGCCCATGCCGGCGGCCTGCGCATCGATCACGTCATGGGATTGCAACGGCTGTGGGTGATCCCCAACGGCGCATCACCCGCCGATGGCGCTTATCTTTATTACCCGGTGGACGATCTGCTGCGCCTGCTGACCCTGGAATCCCATCGGCATCAAGCCATCGTTCTCGGCGAAGATCTCGGGACAGTGGAAGACGGCCTGCGGGAAAAACTCATCGCCCGTTCGATTCTCGGCATGCGCGTGTTGCTGTTCGAGCAGGACAACACACACTTCAAGCCGATCCTCGACTGGCCGGACAACGCACTGGCCACCACCAGCACCCACGATTTACCGACGCTCAACGGCTGGTGGCATGGCCACGATATCGACTGGAATGCCCGATTGGGCCTGGTCGACGCCACGGGTGAAATCGAGTGGCGCCGTCACCGCGAACGCGAGCGTGAAGGCCTGCGCCGGGCGTTGAGCCAGGACCCGCAGAACTTCCGCGAAGAGTCCCATGAGACCGATCAGATACTCGACGCAGCCATTCGCTTCCTCGGCCATACCCGCGCGCCGCTGGTGTTGCTGCCGCTGGAGGATGCCCTGGGCATCGAACAGCAGGCCAACCTGCCCGGCACCATCGACACCCATCCGAATTGGTCGCGCCGCTTGCCCGGTGCCAGCGAAGCCTTGCTCGATGACCTGGACGCTGCCCGACGCCTGGAATTGCTTGCCTGCGCGCGGCTTCAGGCGGCCGAGCGTGACCGATGAATCAACCACGCGCGACCCTGCGTTTGCAGTTTCATAAAGGCTTCACGCTGGACGATGCGGTGCCGCTGGTGCCCTATTTCTCGTACCTCGGCATCAGTCATGTCTACGCCTCGCCGCTGCTGAGCGCACGCGCAGGTTCCATGCACGGCTATGACGTGGTGGACCCCACCACGGTCAACCCGGAACTGGGCGGCGAAGCGGCGTTGCGCCGTTTGGTCAGCGCGTTGCGTGAGCAGAACATGGGGCTGATCCTCGACATCGTCTCCAACCACATGGCCGTGGGTGGCGGCGATAATCCCTGGTGGCTGGACTTGCTGGAATGGGGCCGGTTGAGCCCGTACGGCGAATTTTTCGACATCCAATGGCATTCGCCCGATCCGTTGATGGAGGGTCAGCTCTTGCTGCCATTCCTCGGCAGCGACTATGGCGTGGCGTTGCAGGACGGCACCCTGCCCTTGTGCTTCGATGCGCAGCACGGTGCTTTTTACGTCGAACACTACGATCATCACTTCCCGATTTGCCCGATGAACTACGGCGAATTGCTCAAAGACGATACCGAGCGATTCAAGTCACTGGCCGACCGCTTCAGCACCTTGAGTTACCAGACCGACGCCCACCGCCTGGCCAAACCGTTGAAAGACGAGCTGCGCGAACTGGCCAGCGACCCGGCCCTGCTTCAAGTCATCGAGCAGAACCTGCAAGCCTACGATTCGCTCACGCCGGACGGTTTCCAGCGCCTGCACCAGTTGCTGGAACGTCAAAGCTATCGCCTCGCCAGTTGGCGCACGGCGGCGGATGACATCAACTGGCGGCGCTTTTTCGATGTCAACGAACTGGGCGGTCTTCGTGTGGAGCGCCCGGCGGTGTTCGAAGCCACTCACGCAAAAATCTTCGAACTGGTCGCCGAGGGCCTGATCGACGGCCTGCGCATCGACCACATCGATGGCCTCGCCGATCCACGCGGTTATTGCCGCAAACTGCGACGCCGGGTCGACAGCCTGACGCCGGGCCGACACCTGCCGATCTACGTCGAGAAGATTCTCGGTGAAGGTGAAACCCTGCACCGTGACTGGTCGGTGGATGGCACCACCGGTTATGAATTCATGAACCAGGTGTCCTTGCTGCAACATGATCCCGCTGGTGAGAAAACCCTCGGCGAATTGTGGAACCGCTACAGCGAACGGCCCGCCGATTTCCGTCAGGAAGCACACCTGGCCCGCCAGCAAATTCTCAACGGTTCGCTTGCCGGCGACTTCGAAAGTGTCGCCCAGGCGCTGCTGCAAGTGGCCCGGGATGATGTGATGACCCGCGACCTGACCCTCGGCGCGATTCGTCGGGCGTTGCAGGAACTGATCGTGCACTTCCCGGTGTATCGCACCTACATCAGCCCTTGTGGGCGTTCCGCTGAGGACGATGGTTTTTTTCAGCAAGCCATGGACGGCGCGCGGCAAAACCTCAGCGAAGCCGATTGGCCGGTGCTCGATTGCCTGGCCCGATGGCTGGGCGGCGAACCCTGGCGAAAACGCCCGGTGGGCCGCCCGCGCAAGATGCTCAAGCATGCCTGCGTGCGTTTTCAGCAACTGACTTCACCGGCAGCGGCGAAGGCCGTCGAGGACACCGCGTTTTATCGCTCGGCGGTTTTGCTGTCGCGCAATGACGTGGGGTTCAACACGGAACAATTCAGTGCACCGGTGGCTGACTTCCATGCCGCGTGCCTCAATCGTCTCGAAGAATTCCCCGACAACCTGCTGACCACCGCGACCCACGACCACAAACGCGGCGAAGACACCCGCGCCAGGCTGGCGGTGTTGAGCGAGCGCAGCGCGTGGTTCGCCGAGCAAGTGCCGCTCTGGCAAACACTGGCCCGGCCGGTGCGCGTCGACGATGAGATACCGTCGGCGGGCGATGAATTGATTCTGTATCAGGCGATTCTCGGCAGTTGGCCGCTGGAACTGCGCGACGACGATCGGCCCGCGCTTGAGGATTACGTCAAACGTCTCTGGCAGTGGCAGCAGAAAGCCTTGCGTGAAGCCAAGCTGCAAAGCAGCTGGAGCGCGCCGAACGATGCGTATGAACGTGCGACCCAGGCATTCATCGAACGTCTGCTGCTAAGCCCCGAAGCCGAGCTGCTGCGCGCAGCCCTGAGCAAAGCCGTGACGTCCATCGCCGCCCCCGGCGCACTCAACGGATTGGCGCAAACCTTGCTGCGCATGACTGTGCCGGGCATTGCGGACCTTTACCAAGGCAACGAGTACTGGGACTTCTCGCTGGTCGATCCGGACAACCGTCGCCCGGTGGATTACGCGAGTCGCCAACACACCATGCAACGTTCGCCAGAACTGCCGGAACTGCCGGAACTGCTGGCCAACTGGCGTGACGGACGCATCAAACAAACCCTGATCGCGCGCACATTAGGCCTGCGCGCCCAACAGGCCGAGCTGTTTCAACGCGGGACGTATCAAGCGCTGGAAGTGGTCGGCTGCGAGGCACACCGGGTGCTGGCATTTGCGCGCTCGTACAACCAGAAGCAGGCCATCGTGATCGTCCCGATACGCTGTGCAGGCCTGCTGAAAAACAGTGCCACACCCCATGTCGGCGCGCCGCAGTGGGGCGATACGCGAGTCAAATTACCGTTTACCACCCCTGCCGAAAATCTGAAGGGACTTTTTTCCAGCGTCGCAGTCACAGAACACAAGGAGCTGATAATTGGCGCCGCGCTGGGGGATTTCCCGGTCAATCTCTTTATCCAAAACTTTGAGTTCAGTTCAGGAGCATAGCGATGAGTACCGACGATAAACGCATCCGCGAATTTGCCTATCAGATCTGGGAATCGGAAGGAAAACCCGAGGGCCATGAAGCCCGGCACTGGGAGATGGCTCGAAAACTGGCAGAAGCCGAAGCCCTGGCCCCCAGCAAATCGCCCAAGGCGGCCGGCAGCAAAGCGGCAGGCACCAAGCCTGCCGTCAGCAAAACCGCCAACGGCAAGGCTGGCGAGCCGAAAACCAAAGCCAAGGCGAAACCGGCCGCTGCGGCCAAGGTGATCCCGCCCGGGGAAAAATCCACCGAGAAGAAACCTCGCGCAGCGCGTAAACCGCCTGCGGTCTGACGCTTCCCGGCATTGTCCTGACTGACCTTGTGGCGAGCGACCTCTCGCCACCGTGGGCACGTTCGCCCCCGATAAACCTGTAGGAGCGAGGCTTGCCCGCGAAGGCGGTGTGTCATTCAACATTCGAATCGCCTGACACGCCGTCTTCGCGGGCCAGCCTCGCTCCTACAGGGGATTCCCCCAATTGCAGGAGCACCTATGACCAGTCCAAAAAAAGCCGCGCCAGAACCTCAGGCCGAGGCTTCGCGAATCCGGGAAGGCCTGCCCTTCCCGCTAGGCGCCACCTGGGATGGTCTGGGGGTCAACTTCGCCTTGTTCTCCGCCAACGCGACCAGGGTTGAACTGTGCATCTTCGATGACGCCGGCGAAGTTGAACTGGAGCGCATCGAACTGCCGGAATACACCGACGAGATCTACCACGGCTACCTCCCCGACGCTCATCCGGGGCTGATCTACGGCTACCGTGTTTATGGCCCGTATGACCCGGCCAACGGGCATCGCTTCAATCACAACAAACTGTTGATCGACCCCTACGCCAAACAACTGGTCGGCAAGTTGAAGTGGTCCGAAGCGCTGTTCGGCTACACCATCGGCCACCCCGACGCCGACCTCAGTTTTGACGAACGCGACAGCGCTCCGTTCGTACCGAAATGCAAGGTGATCGACCCGGCGCACACCTGGGGCCACGACCACCGCGTCAGCGTGCCGTGGGACAAAACGATCATTTACGAAACTCACGTGCGCGGCTTCAGCATGCGTCACCCGTCTGTCCCCGAGAGCGTGCGTGGCACCTTCGCCGGGTTGATGGTCGATGACATGCTGGAACACATCCGCAAGCTCGGCGTATCGACCGTGGAATTGCTGCCGATTCACGCGTTCGTGAATGACCAGCACTTGTTGCACAAAGGCATGACCAATTACTGGGGCTACAACAGCATCGCGTTTTTCGCCCCGGACCCGCGCTACCTGGCCAGCGGCAAGATCGCCGAGTTCAAGGAAATGGTCGCGCACCTGCACGAAGCCAATCTGGAGGTGATTCTCGACGTGGTGTACAACCACACCGCCGAGGGCAACGAACAGGGCCCCACCCTGTCGATGCGCGGCATCGACAACGCCTCGTATTACCGCTTGATGCCCGACGACAAGCGCTTCTACATCAACGATTCCGGCACCGGCAACACCCTGGACCTGAGTCACCCGTGCGTGCTGCAAATGGTCACCGACTCCCTGCGTTACTGGGCGTCGGAAATGCACGTGGACGGTTTTCGCTTCGACCTGGCGACCATTCTCGGGCGCTACCACGACGGTTTCGATGAACGCCACAGCTTTCTCGTTGCCTGCCGCCAGGACCCTGTATTGCGCCAGGTGAAAATGATTGCCGAGCCGTGGGACATTGGTCCCGGTGGCTATCAGGTCGGTCGCTTTCCACCGGGCTGGGTTGAATGGAACGACAAATTCCGCGACACCGTGCGCGCGTTCTGGAAAGGCGACGACGGCCAACTCGCTGACTTCGCCAGTCGGATGACTGCCTCCGGTGAAATGTTCAATCAGCGTGGTCGGCGGCCCTACGCGTCGGTGAACTTCGTCACCGCTCACGACGGTTTCACCCTCAACGACCTGGTGTCGTACAACGAAAAACACAACGAAGCCAACGACGAGAACAACCAGGACGGCAGCAACAACAACCTGTCCTGGAACCACGGCGTCGAAGGCCCGACTGACGACCCGGAGATCAACGCGCTCCGCCAGCGGCAGATGCGCAACTTCTTCGCCACCCTGCTGCTGTCCCAGGGCACGCCGATGCTGGTGGCCGGTGACGAGTTCGCCCGCACCCAGGACGGCAACAACAATGCCTATTGCCAGGACAGTGAAATCGGCTGGGTCAATTGGGACCTGAGCGAAGATGGCAAGGCGTTGCTGAAGTTCGTCAAACGCCTGATCAAGTTGCGCCTGGCCTACCCGATCCTGCGACGCGGTCGCTTTCTGGTGGGCAATTACAACGAGGACATCGGTGTCAAGGACGTCACCTGGCTGGCGCCGGATGGCAGCGAGATGAGCACCGAACAATGGGAGGAATCCCACGGAAAATGCCTCGGCATGTTGCTCGATGGCCGAGCCCAGGAAACCGGGATTCGCCGCAAGGGCGGTGATGCCACCTTGCTACTGGTGGTCAACGCGCACCACGACATCGTCAACTTCACCTTGCCGCAAGTGCCGGATGGCAGGTTCTGGACCTGCATGGTCGACACCAATCAGCCATCGATCCGCGGACAGGAGCGCTTTGAGTTCGGCCACGAATATTCGGTCACCGGCCGTTCGCTGCTGCTGTTCGAATTGCAGCGTGAGGAAGAAGAGTGAAATGAAACTACGGGGGTTTCTACATGGCCATGCAGCGGCCGGATACGGGAGCGACTCCAGCGAAAATTGCGCGACCTGGCACAGCCCGGAGAAAAATATGCACCAGTGGGAACATCGACGCGACGAATAGCGTGACTTGAGCAATACTCTGCTCGCGGCAATCCAGGGTTCGGAGAGCGGCACATTGCTATTAATTAGAACAAGGACGTAGCCCGATGAAATCCGTTTCCATCAGCGACAGCAGCCTTACTGCACAGATCTGGAACAACGCGCCTCAGCTCGACAACATTCCCGTCATCAACACCCAGACCCTGGTCCCGCCCGGCGCCCGCGCCGTGGTGATCGCGCCGCATCCCGGCGATGAAGTCGTGACCTGCGGCGGACTGCTGCAATTACTCAGCGCTCTGGGCCATCCCCTGCAATTGATCTCGATCACCGACGGCAGCGCCAGCCATCCGGGGTCACAGCAATGGTCGGAGAAACGCCTCAGCGTGTTTCGTCCCCAGGAAAGCGTCGAAGCCTTGCGCCGCCTCGGTTTGCCGATGCACAGCCTGAAGTGGATTCGCGGAGGGTTCACCGACAACGCCCTGGCCGAGCGCGAACTTCAGTTGACTCAATTCATCGCGCGGTACTTGCGGCCTGGTGATGTGGTGTTCAGCACCTGGAGCGAGGACGGCAATGTCGACCACGACGTCGTCGGCCGCGCCAGTGCCAAAGCCGCCGCCTCGGTCGGTGCAGCGTTCAACGAAGTACCCGTCTGGGCGTGGCATTGGCCCTCGCGTGATCGAGGACTGATCCCGTGGCACCGCGCCCGCAAGGTTCGCCTCGACACCTGGACCGTTGCGCGCAAAAGCCACGCCACCCACGCCTACGCCAGCCAGCTCGACGGCGAACCCGCCATCGGCATCGCCCCACTGCTGCCCCGGGTGCTGCTGGAACGCATGCGGTTGCCCTATGAAATCGTCTTCGTCTAAACCAACACCCCCTGCAGGAGCCGGCTTGCCGGCGATGAGGTCCTTGAACCTTGCGCTAATATTGCGGGCCCCATCGCCAGCAAGCCGGCTCCTACAAGGTTGTGTCGATCACAGGTTTGAATTTGCCCCCGCCCCTGTAGGAGCCAGCTTGCTGGCGATGAGGCCCTTGAACCTTGCGCTATTCTTGCGGACGCCATCGCCGGCAAGCCAGTTCCTACAAAGTTGTGTCGATCGCAGGTTTGAATTTGCCCCCGCCCCTGTAGGAGCCGGCTTGCTGGCGATGAGGCACTTGAACCTTGCGCTAATCTTGAAGACGCCATCGCCGGCAAGCCAGCTCCTACAAGGTTGTGTCGATCACAGGTTTGAAGTTGACCCCACCCCTGTAGGAGCCGGCTTGCTGGCGATGAGGCCCTCGAACCTTGCGCTAATCTTGAAGACGCCATCACTGGCAAGTCGGCCCCCTGCAAATGCTCAAACTGAACTGCCCGCCCCCGCATCAGTCGCATACATAAGCCAGCCTGATTCAGAGGAGTCAAAGTGACCAGTGATTCCAAGCGCCAGACCGTCGAATCGACGCCATTGAACACGCCGCCGGCGATTAATCGACTCAGAGTGCTGACGGTCAACACCCACAAGGGCTTCACCGCGCTAAACCGACGCTTCATCCTCCCGGAACTGCGTGAAGCGGTACGCAGTACGTCCGCCGATCTGGTGTTCCTGCAGGAAGTCGTCGGTGAACACGAACGCCATTCTTCCCGCCTCAACAACTGGCCGCAGACCTCGCAATACGAGTTCCTGGCCGACAGCATGTGGAGCGATTTCGCCTACGGCCGCAATGCGGTCTACCCCAACGGTCACCACGGTAACGCGCTGCTGTCAAAATACCCGATCCGCGAATACCGCAACCTCGACGTCTCGATCACCGGTCCCGAGCGCCGCGGTCTGTTGCATTGCCTGCTCGACGTACCGGGCCACGCCGAAGTCCACGCGATTTGCGTACACCTGAGCCTGCTGGAAAGTCATCGTCAGTTGCAGCTCCAGTTACTCTGCCAACTGCTTGAGTCTTTACCCGACGATGCACCGGTGATAATCGCCGGCGACTTCAACGACTGGCAGCTACAGGGTAACGCCGCCCTCGCCCGCCACGACTACCTGCACGAAGCCTTCGAGCGCCACCATGGTCGCCCGGCAAAAACCTATCCCGCACGGTTTCCGTTACTGCGCCTGGACCGGATCTATCTGCGCAATGCCAGCAGCCATGAGCCGCGGATATTGGGCAGCAAGCCGTGGACGCATCTGTCGGATCATTTGCCGTTGGCGGTGGAAGTGCGTCTTTAGTGTTTCAGGCATGATCCGTCAGGCATCATTGATATTGACAGTAATGTTCTAAGGGATGCGCCCGTGAATCTCGCCGTTCACATCGACTTTCTTACCGACCGTCGGCTGCTCAAACGCCTCTGGAACAATACTTTCACGATGATTTTTCGTACAAACAAGAACTTAGATAAGCGCCAAAAAACAATCAGTTGCAACGGCTAAATTAGACATACCGCTTATCGTTCATTTTCTTGACGCGACGCCATCGGTCTTCTTGACTTGACGTTACTACCCCCGGAAGTATCACCCGGAGCAACCCCCAGACACCCGTCAAAACGGGCCGCCAGCGGCTTGCCCCAGTCCATTCGGTCGCCCCTCAATCAGGGGTAGGAGAGACGCCAGAGCGAGATACCACATGCGACTGCAAGGTAGACCTCCATGAAAACTTCATTCACCCCACAAGAGATCAAAGTTACTTTTTGCACAGTGTCGAGTTCACTCTTGCTGTGTTCATCCATGGAAGTGCAGGCCTCGCCTGCCGAGGAAGAAACAACCCCCTGGTATGACCAGGAGGTCCCGGTGCTCACCTTGCCCTCGCTCGCTACCAACTACCCCGGCCGCTTCAGCGCCAACCTTGATCTGCGAAGTTCACACCTGACCATCGAAGACGCTGCGCCCTCGGCCTGGGATCAGCTCTATGGACAGGCGTCGCGTCAGGCACAAACCGATTATCTGTCCCAGGGATTCAGCATTCCTGGTGCCAACGAATTCAAAGGCCCGGCGATCCTCACCCTGCAAAGCGGTAGCGGCCATACCCAGCAGGTCGGGCTGATCGGCGGGATGAGCCAGTTTCAAGGCAACAGCAACGGCCTGCTGACCAGTCGCGCCCTTGCCGACCCCAACACCGACACCCTCAACCTGCAAGGCCAGAGCCTCGGCGCCTACTGGAGCCTGACCGGCCCACAGGGCTGGCACGTCGACTTGACGGCCAGTGGCGGTCGGGTCAACGGCTTCAGTCGTAATGAACAGGGAGCCCGACAAGCCACCGAAGGCAGCGCAGTCACCTTCTCGGTGGAAGGCGGCTTTCCGATTGGTCTGGGCGACAACTGGGTGGTCGAACCCCAGGCGCAGTTGATCAATCAGCGCATCACCCTGGACACCCCGTACGCCGGTTCCGGCAATGCTTCCTCCAGCGACCTGACATCCTGGAGTGGCCGGGTCGGTGCTCGGTTGAAAGGTAGCTACGACATCAACGGCCTCGGGGTCGAACCGTATGTGCGGACCAACTTGTGGCACACGGTGTACACCGGCAATACCGTGACCCTGGATCAAGTCGACAAGATCAGCACCAGCCGCTATTCATCGACGGTCGAAGTGGGTTTGGGCCTGGTGGCCAGAGTGACACCCGCCGTTAGCCTGTATGTCAGCGCGGATTACAGCAGCAGCGTGGATGAAAATGATTTGAACGGGCTGATTGGCAGTTTGGGTGTGCGGATGCGTTGGTGAAAATACTTGATTCACCTGTTACTTCTTACAGTAGGCAGGCGAATGATGGTCGTGCATTGTGATGGGCAGTTCACTTTGATCAAGGCCAGCAGGGATGCCAACCGGAGCTTCGTCATACGCGCATACCGGCACACCGACCATGGTGGTGTCGGATGCGCGTGGGCTGTTGCTCAGAACGGTGCAGTTTCATCGGCGAGAGGCGGTCGATCCTGTTGACACACGGGTGACCCAACAAGGTTTCGATGCGGTGGGTCGATTGACGGCCGGTCGTGATCCGTATCTGTTCGATCTGGCTCACACCGATGCATCGGCTCCTTTTAACCTGAGCCAAGTGGCGAGCCTGTCAGGTGGCGCATTGATGACCGACAGCGTGGATGCCGGATGGCGCGTTTTTTTGCAGGGTGCCGCCGGGCAACCTTTGGAACACTGGGACGGCCGCGGCAGCCATTCGCTGACTGAATACGATGAACTGCTGCGCCCGGTGGCCGTGCATGAATATGGTCGGGAAGTGGCCGAACACACGCTGGAGCGCTTTACCTATGCCGATGCCAGCGCGGAGTCTGCGGCACGCAACCTGTGTGGCCAACCGATCCGTCAAGATGACCCGGCCGGCACCGTGCATGTTCGTCACCTGAATATCACCGGCAATGTGCTGAGTCACACGCGGAAGTTTTTGACCGGCACCGATGCGCCCGATTGGCCGGCCGACGTTGCCGGGCGGGATGCATTGCTCGAACCGGGAGACGGCGCGACCACGGCTTACACCTTTGCCCCCGGCGGCGAACCGCTCAGCCAGATTGACGCCTTCGGCAATGTTCAAGCCTTTGCTTACACCCTCGCCGGCCAACTGAAAGATACCCGCCTGACCCTGGCGGGCGACGGACAGGTCGAGAAGTTGCTGGTCCACGATATTCGCTACAGCGTCACTGGCCAGATCGAAGCGGAAACCGCCGGCAACGGCGTCATCACTCGCCACC
This sequence comes from Pseudomonas sp. PDM02, assembly GCF_014852285.1. NCBI lineage: Bacteria > Pseudomonadati > Pseudomonadota > Gammaproteobacteria > Pseudomonadales > Pseudomonadaceae > Pseudomonas > Pseudomonas sp. PDM02. The sequence continues at coordinate 398,381 of NZ_JACVBL010000003.1, forward strand.
GTTACGACGAAGCCAACGACCGACTGACCGAACTGAGCGCCCACAAAGCCGATGGCACACCGCTGCAAGACCTGAAATATCACTACGACGCCGCGGGCAATGTGCTGAGCATCGAGGATGCCGCGCAACCAATCCGCTACTTCGCCAACCAGCGCATCGCGCCGCTCAAGACCTACCGCTACGACACGCTTGATCAGTTGATCGAAGCCACGGGCTGTGAGGCCAAAACCGGATCCGGCGGCCCCGCCCTGCCCGACTTTCAAGCCCTGCCGCCCGACCCGAGCCAGATCGCCAACTACACACAAACTTTTTATTACGACGCAGGCGGCAACCTGCTGGACCTGGTACACGTCGGAGCGCAAGCCCATGGCCGCACCTTGACCCGAGCACGTTACAGTAACCGCTGCCTGCCCGAACGCGATAACCGGCCACCGACCGAGGAAGAACTGGCCAACGGCTTCGATGCCAACGGCAATCTGCGAGAGCTTCTAGTCGGCCAGTCACTGACCTGGGACTTGCGTAACCAGTTGCGGGAAGTGCGGCCGGTCGTGCGCGAGGACAAAGAAGACGACTGCGAATGCTACCTCTACGACGGTGGCGGCCAACGGGTGCGTAAAGTGCATTCCAGCCGGACCAGCGCGCGCACTGTACTTCGTGAAGTACATTACCTGCCCGGCGTGGAAATTCGCCGCCACAGCGGCACCGGTGAAATCCTCCATGTCATCACCGCCAACGCTGGCAGCAACAGCGTGCAGGTGCTGCACTGGGTGTCGGAACCACCCGATCAAATGACTCAGGATCAGGTGCGTTACAGCCTCAACGACCAACTGAAATCCAGCGCATTGGAACTGGACCAGCATGCCAACCTGATCAGCCAGGAATGGTATTACTCGTATGGCGGCACGGCGTGTTGGGCAGGTCGAAACGCGACCGAGGCCAAGTACAAAACCGTGCGTTATTCCGGCAAGGAACGGGATGCGACAGGGCTCTATTACTATGGATTGCGCTATTACGCGCCGTGGTTGCAACGGTGGATCAACCCGGACCCGGCGTGGGCAATTGATGGTCTCAATTTCTATCGAATGCTCAGCAACAACCCGATTGCTTACATTGATGTATTAGGAAATAAGGGGGAAAAATTTAACGACAACGATCTAGCCGCGTTCAAAAATGAACTTTTCAAGGAGTCAGAGTTTGTATTGGATTCTATTAAGAACAATGAGCAGATTCAAAAAATTCTTGAGAAAATAAAGAAAACAGACTCAATAGTAAAATCCAAACACTATACAAAATTCAAGACTCGAATCCTGAAACTGCTCGCAGAAATAAAGACCGAAAAAGACAGGATTGGCCCTGATGCTTTTAAAATGGCAGATAAGCTTTTTAGGTCTTCATTAACCTTTAAGCCTACTACCGATGGAGATTACAAACCCTGGGAGGCACCTGTATACAACTTCTGGGAAAACAATAGATCGAGCGCCTCCCACTCTTCGAGAGCTAGCAGGCCGAGTAGCGCTCAAGGCACGCATCCAGGTCCGCAGCGATCTGACACTTCAAGCAGGAATACAATAAATCACACTATCGGATATCCAGGCTTTCAAAGATCGACAGTTCCAAATGCATATACTGAAAACCCTGTAGCGACGCTTCGAGGGAACGACTCAACCTTTCGAACTCATCAAAACCTGTTGAGAATTGAGGGTGATCATCCAATTCAAACTGGCGCCCATGATCCTTATCCCCCAACTGGCATGGAGAGTACAAGGCAACAAAATCGTTTCACTACTCACGAGGCTGATGAGCGCAACCCGCATACCACCTCAGACGATATCAATGGAATTCGAACACGAAGAAGGTCACCTGATAGGACGGCCGCGGCGGCCATTCGCTGACGCAGCACGATGAACTGCTGCGCCCGGTGGCCGTGCGCGAATGCGGTCTGGAAGTGGCCGAACCCGCGCTGGAGCGCTTTACCTATGCCGATGCCAGCATGGAGTCTGCGGCGCGCAACCTGTGTGGCCAACCGATCCGCTACTTAGCCAAACAGCGTATCGAGCCGGTCAAGACCTACTGCTACGACACGCTTTATCAGTTGATCGAAGCCACAGGTTGTGAGGCCAAAACCACCTCCGGCGGCCTCACCCTGCCCACTATCAACGTTCCCTGATCACCCCTCCGGCCGCAACATCAACACCGCCAACGGCGGCAAATTCAGCACCAGCGAAAGCGCCTGCCCATGGCTCGCCTCTTCCTCGGTAGACGCCCCGCCGCTGTTCCCGTAATTCGACCCGGCATACGTCGCCGCATCGCTGTTGATCACCTCTGTCCAGCGTCCCGCAAACGGCACGCCAATGCGATAGGCCTGGCGCGGTACCGGCGTAAAGTTGGCCACAACCAGCACCGGCCGCCCATCCTTGCTCCAGCGCAGGAACGCGTAAACGCTGTTGATCGCGTCATCGCCGATCAACCACTGGAACCCTTGCGGCACGTCGTCCTGCTCATGCAGCGCCGGTTCTTCGCGGTACAGCCGATTCAGGTCACCGACCAAAGTCTTCACACCTTGGTGTTCCGGGTACTGCAGCAAGTACCAATCCAGCTGCTGATCATGATCCCACTCGCGCCACTGGCCAAACTCGCAGCCCATGAACAACAGCTTCTTGCCCGGATGCGCCCACATGAAGCTCAGGTACGCACGCAGGTTGGCGAATTTCTGCCAGCGGTCGCCGGGCATTTTGTCGATCAGCGAGTGTTTGCCGTGGACCACTTCGTCGTGGGAGATCGGCAGGATGAAGCGCTCGGACCAGGCGTATACCAGGCCGAAACTCAGTTCGTTGTGATGATGTGCGCGGTACACCGGATCCTGCTGGATGTAATGCAGCGAATCGTGCATCCAGCCCATGTTCCATTTGTAATCGAAACCCAGGCCGCCCTGTTGCGTGCTCTGGCTCACGCCTGGCCACGCGGTGGATTCTTCCGCGATCACCAGTGCGCCAGGGGCTTCGAGGTTGACCACGTCGTTGAGGTGGCGCAGGAAGTCGATCGCTTCAAGGTTCTCCCGCCCGCCGTGACGGTTCGGCACCCATTCGCCGGCCTTGCGCGAGTAATCGCGATACAGCATCGATGCCACCGCGTCGACGCGCAGGCCATCGACATGGAAATGCTTGAGCCAGTGCAGCCCCGACGCCAGCATGTAGCCGTGCACTTCGGTGCGGCCGAGGTTGTAGATCAGCGTGTCCCAATCCTGGTGGAAACCTTCCAGCGGGTTGCCGTATTCGTACAGCGCGGTGCCGTCGAATTGCGCCAGGCCGTGGACATCGGTCGGAAAATGCGCCGGCACCCAATCGAGGATGACGCCGATGTCGGCCAGGTGACAGGCGTTGACGAACGCGGCGAAGTCATCCGGTGAACCGTAGCGCGCACTCGGGGCGAATTGCGAGAGCAGTTGATAGCCCCACGAACCGCCGAACGGGTGTTCCATGATCGGCATCAGCTCGATGTGGGTGAAGCCCAGATCCTTGACGTACGGGATCAACCGTTCACCCAGTTCGTGCCAGGTGTACTGGCGCGCGACTTCGCCCAGATCGTCCAGTTCGCACTGCCAGGAGCCGGCGTGCAATTCGTAGATCGACAACGGCGCGCTCGGGCGTGAACGCTCGACGCGTGCCTGCATCCACGCGTGATCCTGCCATTCGATGCTCAGGGGTGAGGCGACTTTCGATGCGGTGTCCGGGGGCAGCGCGGTGGCCAGGGCCATCGGATCGGCCTTGAGCGGCAGAATGCCGTGGGCACCGAGGATCTCGTACTTGTAAGCCTCGCCTGCCTGCATGCGCGGGATGAACACTTCCCAGACACCGGTCGGGTGACGCGAGCGCATCGGGTGCCGGCGGCCATCCCAGTTATTGAAATCGCCGACCACTGACACCCGTCTGGCGTTGGGTGCCCACACGGCGAAACGCACGCCGTCGACGCCGTCGACGTTTTTCAGCTGCGCACCGAGGCAACTGCTCAAGTCGCGGTGATTGCCCTCGGCGAACAGGTACAAGTCCATTTCACCGAGCAACGGACCGAAGCTGTAAGGGTCCTCGGACACCTGTTCGCCGCCGGCCCAACGGGTGCGCAGCACATACGGCTGCGCATGCTCGAAATGCCCGACAAACAACCCCGGCGTCTGGGTGGCTTCAAGGCTGCCGAGTTCTTCGCCGGAGTCCTTGGCCAGCACCTGCACGCTCAGCGCATCAGGCAGATAAGCCCGTATGAATTGCCCGCCAGCACCATCGCCATGGGGGCCGAGGATTGCAAAGGGGTCGTGATGTTCTGCGCGTACCAGCGCATCGATGTCCCGGGATCTGGGCAGTAACGCCTCTCTAGCGTGACCCTGTTCCTTGTTCGAGAAACTCATGACTACTCTCCACCAAGATCGGAAAAGGGTTTAAGCCCACTCAATAATCCATATAAACCGTGCAACGGCACGGGCAACCAGGTGGGCCGATTCTCTGCCTCATAGGCCACCTCATACGCCGCTTTCTCCAGACCGAACAACGCCAGCGCGGCGTCCTCGCCTTCCGGATCTTGCCACGCATGAGCAAGACTAGCTGCCGCCAGCCGATAAGCGTCGACAAATGCCTGTCGCGCTTCACTTAAATAGCGATCGGCAACGCGCTGACGGGCCGCCTGCACATCGGTGGTGTGATCGGCGTTGTGCACGTTGATCGTCATCGCCGCAGCGTAGTCGAAGGAACGCAACACGCCGCTGACATCCTTGTAGGGGCTGTGTTTGCCGCGACGTTCGGCCAGTGGCCGTGCCGGTTCGCCTTCGAAATCGATCAGGTACGCATCACCCTTGATCACCAGCACCTGCCCGAGGTGCAAGTCGCCGTGGACGCGAATCCGCAGACCACCGACCGCTTTTTTACCCAGCTCCTGGACGTGGCCGAGGATGGCTTTTTTGTTGTCCAGTAAACGGCTGACCAGGGTTTTGTCCGTCGGGTTCAGTTCGCTTTGATGCTGCTTGAGCAACTTCAGCGCGTGCTCCAGTTGCGCCGCGACATCCTTGGCCGAGGCCAGGGCGTCTTTTTGCGTGGTGACGTGCGGGGCGAAGTCCGGGTCGTCGGTAGACGCCGCCAGCACCAGGTGCATTTCACCCAGGCGCTGACCAAGCATTGCGGCGAAGTCTTTCAACTCGCCGAGAGCGTTGTAATGCTGCTCCTGCTCGGACATGGCGTCGGCCAGTTCATCGCGCAGCGCCCGTTCGAGGTTGTTCTGCGTCCATTCCCACGCATCGCCCTGATTGCTCAAATAGCCTTGGGCGATCATCAGCAGATTGTCTTCGCCCTTGGCGTCGCGGCGAACCACCGAACCCAGCAGCGGCGAGATATTGGCAAAGCCTGCGTTGGTCAGGTACGCGCTCATTTCCAGTTCCGGGTGCACGCCCGAGGCGATCTTGCGGATCAGCTTCAGCACCATGGTTTTGCCCACCACCACCGAACTGTTGGACTGTTCGGCGGACAGGTAACGCACTTCCGATTCCGCCGTCAGGCCCAGGCCGGCCAGTGCGGCAGTCGGCTCGAAACGGATTTCGCCGCCATCGGAAGGCAACACCGTGTTGCCCTGCATGGCTGACAGCACGGCGCGGATGAAGTGTTCGAGGCTGAAGGCATCGGTGATCAAACCCACCTGCGGTCCGCGTCGCACGCGCGACAACGCCAGTTGCTGCGGCAATGCCGGCCCGACCTGATCGTCCGCAATGAAGCCGAACGGCAACTGGTAACGACTGGTCTGGCCGCCACTGGTGACTTCGATTTCACTCAACAGCACCGGATGCTGCGCATCACCGAAACGCACGCCGTAGGCCAGGTTGACCTTGTCGATGGCTGCGTCCTTGCCGGCGAACCAACGCCGGTTCTGCAACCAGCTTGGCAAGATGCTCTGCTCCAGCGTGCCACGGGACGGCGCTTCGAGCAGTTCTTCCATGCGTTTCTTCAGCACCAGCGTGGTGAAGTCCGGCAGGCTTTGCGCCGGTTCGACGTGCCAGCTCGGCATCTGGTTTTCAGCTGCCAGCACGAACCAATAGAAACCGTACGGTGCCAGGGTCAGGAGGAAATTCAATTGCCCAATCGGCGGGAACGCATTCCCGCCGAGCATCTCCACCGGCACCATGCCGACGTAGGCCGACAGGTCGAGCTCTGCCGCTTGCGCGCTGCGGGACACGTTGGCTACGCACAGGATGATTTCGTGCTTGCCGTCGGCCCCGGTGAATTCACGGGTGTAGGCCAGAATCCGGCGGTTGCTCGGCGACAGCATTTTCAGGGTGCCACGACCGAAGGCTTTGGACTGCTTGCGCACCGCGAGCATGCGGCGGGTCCAGTTCAGCAGCGAATGCGGGTCGCCGGCCTGGGTTTCGACGTTGACCGACAGGTAGCCGTATTGCGGGTCCATGATCGGCGGCAGCACCAGGCTCGCCGGGTCGGCGCGAGAAAACCCGCCGTTACGGTCGATCGACCATTGCATCGGCGTGCGCACGCCATCGCGGTCGCCGAGGTAGATGTTGTCGCCCATGCCGATTTCATCGCCGTAATACAGCGTCGGTGTGCCGGGCATCGACAGCAACAGGCTATTGAGCAATTCCACGCGACGACGATCACGCTCCATCAGCGGCGCGAGGCGACGGCGAATCCCCAGGTTGATCCGCGCACGACGGTCGGCGGCGTAGTAATTCCACAGGTAATCGCGCTCCTTGTCGGTGACCATTTCCAGGGTCAGCTCATCGTGGTTGCGCAGGAAAATCGCCCACTGACAGTTGGCGGGGATTTCCGGGGTCTGACGCAGAATGTCGGTGATCGGGAAACGGTCTTCCTGGGCCAGCGCCATGTACATCCGCGGCATCAGGGGGAAGTGAAAGGCCATGTGGCACTCGTCGCCGTTCAGGCCTTTTTTATCGGTTTCACCGAAGTAGAGCTGGGTGTCTTCCGGCCATTGGTTGGCCTCGGCCAGCAGCATGCGATCGGGATAATTGGCGTCGATTTCGGCACGGATCTGCTTGAGGACATCGTGGGTCTCGGGCAGGTTTTCGTTGTTGGTGCCGTCGCGCTCGATGAGGTACGGAATCGCATCCAGACGCAAACCGTCGATGCCCATGTCCAGCCAATAGCGCATCACCGAGAGCACAGCTTTCATGACCTGCGGGTTATCGAAGTTCAGGTCCGGCTGGTGGGAATAGAAGCGGTGCCAGAAGTACTGACCGGCGACCGGGTCCCAGGTCCAGTTGGATTTCTCGGTGTCGAGAAAAATGATGCGGGTGCCGTCGTATTTTTGATCGTCATCGGACCAGACGTAAAAGTCCCGCGCGGCCGAGCCGGGCTTGGCTTTGCGCGCACGCTGGAACCACGCGTGCTGGTCCGAAGTGTGATTGATGACCAGTTCGGTAATCACCCGCAAACCGCGTTTGTGCGCTTCAGAGATAAAGCGTTTTGCGTCGGCCATGGTGCCGTAATCGGGGTGCACGCCGCGGTATTCGGCAATGTCGTAACCGTCATCGCGTCGTGGCGACGGGTAAAACGGCAACAGCCAGATGGTGTTGACGCCGAGGTCGGCAATGTAATCGAGTTTGGCGATAAGGCCGGGAAAGTCGCCGATTCCGTCGTTGTTGGAGTCGAAAAAAGACTTAACGTGAACCTGGTAGATCACCGCATCCTTGTACCAGAGCGGGTCCTTGATAAACGTGGCTGCCTTGGGTTTCTTCGCCATTTGAAACTCCTGTTGAGTTCGAGAAGGTCGCTGGGCCGTACACAGTCCTCCGACGCAATGATTTCCCTTGTAGGAGCCGGCTTGCTGACGATGGCGGCGGGCCAGTCAACGAAACTGTTGAATGCTATTGCGCTATCGCCAGCAAGCCGGCTCCTACAGGTCCTGCGTTTAGACGGTGATGCGCCAGATCCCGAACGGCTGATGCGCCGGGTCGATCCGCATGAACTGGTACTTGCCGTGCCAGGTCCAGCGATGCCCGTTCATCAAATCCTCACCCTGGGTGCTGGCGTCGTCGGACAAACCCATTTCCCACAGCGGCAATTCGAAATTCGCTTCCTGAACGTTGTGCGGATCGAGGCTGACGGCCACCAGAATGAAATTGCTGCCATCGGCGCTGCGCTTGCCGAAATACAGAATGTTGTCATTCCAGGCGTTGTAGACCCTTAGCCCCAAATGCGTGTGCAGCGCCGGGTTTTGCCGACGAATGCGATTGAGCTGCGCGATCTCGGCGATGATGTTGCCGGGCGCATTGAAGTCCCTTGGGCGGATCTCGTACTTCTCGGAATCGAGGTATTCCTCCTTCCCCGGCACAGGCGCGGCTTCGCAGAGTTCGAACCCGGAATACATGCCCCACAACCCGGAGCCCATGGTGGCCAGCGCCGCACGGATGAGAAAACCGGCGCGCCCCGACTCATGCAGAAACGCCGGGTTGATGTCTGGTGTATTGACGAAGAAATTCGGCCGATAGCATTCGCGCCACGGCGATTCGTTGAGCTCGGTGAAGTACGTCGACAGTTCATGCTTGGTGTTGCGCCAGGTGAAGTAGGTGTAGCTCTGCGAATAACCGACCTTACCCAGGCGCGCCATCATCGCCGGCGTGGTGAAGGCTTCGGCGAGAAAAATCACCTCCGGGTACAGCGCCCGCACATCGGCAATCAGCCACTGCCAGAACGGCAACGGTTTGGTGTGCGGGTTGTCGACGCGAAAGAGCTTCACGCCCTCCTCGACCCAGCCGACCACGATGTCGCGCAATTCGACCCACAGGCTGGGGATCGCTTCGACGGCATAGAAGTCGACGTTGACGATGTCCTGGTATTTCTTCGGCGGGTTCTCGGCGTATTTGATCGTGCCGTCCGGGCGCCAGTTGAACCAGCCCGGGTGCTGTTTGAGCCACGGATGGTCCTGGGAACACTGGATGGCAAAGTCGAGCGCGATTTCCAGGCCATGGTCAGCTGCGGCAGCCACCAGCCGACGGAAGTCTTCGCGGGTGCCCAGCTCCTTATGAATCGCCTCATGCCCGCCCTCTTCACTGCCAATGGCATAGGGGCTGCCCGGATCGTCGGGGCCAGCGGTGAGCGAATTGTTCGGGCCCTTGCGGTAGCTGCGCCCGATCGGGTGGATCGGCGGAAAGTACAGCACGTCGAAACCCATGTCGTGGATCATCGGTAGCCGCGAATGCACGTCGTTGAAGGTGCCGTGACGGGCCGGGTCATCGGTGATCGAACGCGGGAACAACTCATACCAACTGGCAAACTGCGCGAGCTCGCGTTCGACATCCAGCGGATACTCGGCGCTCAGGCTCAAATAAGCGTGGTGATCGGCCTCGGCCATCAGGTCAGCGCTACGCTGGTGCAAAAACAGTGCGACCTGCTCGGTTTCGAGCAACCCGGACAAGTCATGGTGCAGCGCGGCCAGCGCTTCGCTGAGTGGTCCTTCAGTGCGTTCGGCCGCCTGCTGGACCTGATTGCGCCCCTCCTGCAACTCAAGACTGACCGGCACGCGGGCCGTGTACTTTTTTTCCAGCTCATAACAGAAGCTGGCGAACTGATCGACCCAGGCTTCGATGCAGAACACATAACGGCCCTGGCGGTCGACGCGGAACTGGCCTTGATAACCGTTGTTGCCCAACTCGCCCATGACGTCGCTCTGCCAGACTTCATCGTCGGCGGCGCGCCAGCGGACCCGGACGGCCAGTTTGTCATGACCGTCGGCGAAGACTTTGCTGGTAACGACCACGTCTTGCCCCACCACCGCTTTAACGGCGAATTGCCCGCCATCGAGGGTCGGCATAGTGTTTTCGATGGCGATGCGCGGTAGCAGTAATGCCTGCGACAGCGGCATATGAGGGTTGTAGTTGAGCTCTGTGGGTTTTTCAGCAGTCATCGAGCATCTCTCCTTCACGCCCCATGGACGCTCTTGTACCTGGTCGTCATTCGCGCAAGGCCAGCGGCCCCGGAATGAACTCACTTAAGTTCCGAGCGACGGGCGCCGGTAAAAGTTCACGGGGATTTGCCTGGGTATCCGGTGGAATCAATTCCTGCACGAAGTGGTCAACACACTTAAGCACGACTTGCGCCATGTGCCACTGGAGGCTTCAACGATGAGTATTCCAATCCCGGCAGAAACGCCAGATCCGAACATCGACCAACCGACCATTCCGCCGACTGAGCCGCAGCCTGTACCCGAGCAGGACCCGCCGGGCACTACCCCGCCACCGCGTGAAGATCCGCCAGAAACCATCCCGCCGGTGATCGTCAGTCCCGAATGATGCCGCGCCCCCTGTAGGAGCCAGCTAGCTGGCGATAGCGGTTTACAACGCACCATTTGCATTGATTGACACACCGCCATCGCCAGCAAGCCGGCTCCTACAGGGCCGTGTCAGTCTTTGTTTTCGAGTAGCTTCACGATCCTCGGCATCACGCTGAAAATCGCCAACGCCAGCAACGTACTGAACACCGCCGTCGCCTCACGCCCCAACCCGGCGGAAACACCAATCGCCGCGGTCATCCACAACCCGGCGGCGGTGGTCAGGCCTTTCACATGGCCTTCATCACCGTCCTGGTTTTTCAGGATGGTCCCGGCACCGAGAAAGCCGATCCCGGCGATCACGCCCTGCACCACGCGGCTCATGGCATCCGCCTGAGAACCGGACATTTGCGGCACCAGCACAAACAATGCCGCGCCAAGCGCGACCAACATGTGCGTTCGCACTCCGGCCGCCTTGCCCTTGTGTTCACGCTCGAACCCTAGAATCCCGCCCAAAATCGCCGCTATCAGCAATCTGACGGTAATTCGTGTCAGTTGTGAGGCGTCACCGATGTCGGCGAACTCCGCTTGCAGCGTCACCCAAACCTCATGCCACCAGGCGTTCATGGTGCAATCCTTGTAGATGCTCGATAGAGGATGGACCGCGCCGACCATTAATCGGTTGCACAGAACGATGGCGGCCGCGGGTGCCCTAACAGTCATGAACCCGCAGAAAAAGGACCTCTCCATGACTGTGCGCATCGAAAACCAGACCTGCTTCTTCATCACGCAGAACGGCGAAGAAATCCGTCTGTGCCCCGACGTCACCATCATCACCGACGGCGCCAAGGCCATGTCGGCGGTAGACATCGACGGCCAGCGCATTTACATCACCGAAGCAGAAGCCGATGCATTGACCGTAGCAGGTGCAGTGGACGGTCGACGGCATCTGAAGGCAACCAACAGTGATTCGGTGATTTGACTGACCCGGATCAACATCACGCGCGAGCGCCTGATATAGGCGCCCGCGCCCCGTTTTGACGGGTGCATCAACTTGTCGCAGGGCAAGGCTCAACGCTCATCTGATCCGCTTTTTATTGCGATACCTGAGTCTGTTATGCAAACAGATCGCCGCTCATAGTGCTCATGCCTGATGGAGGCTGATGAGCGAAAGACCATGAGCGAAAGAATCCCCGTCCGAACCGTAGAAACATTTGAACCTTCGCGTCCAAAGATGAAGGCCAAGTCCAGCGACAACCTGATCCACACCCGCAGCTTCACCGGCCTGTTCCGAACCCTGCGCTTGAGCGGTGCGGGATTTCTGTTTCTGCTGTTTTTCGGCACCGTTTGGTTGAACTGGGGTGGCCGTCAGGCCGTGCTCTGGGACCTTTCCGAAAGCAAATTCCACATCTTCGGTGCGACCTTCTGGCCGCAGGATTTCATCCTGTTGTCGGCACTGTTGATCATTGCCGCGTTCGGTCTGTTTGCGATCACCGTATTTGCCGGCCGGGTCTGGTGCGGCTACACCTGCCCGCAGAGCTCCTGGACCTGGATCTTCATGTGGTGCGAGAAGATCACCGAAGGCGAGCGTAACCAGCGAATCAAGCTGCAAGCCGCGCCCTGGGGCGTGAATAAACTGATGCGTCGCTCGGCCAAGCACACGCTGTGGCTGGCGATCAGTTTGATGACGGGCCTGACGTTTGTCGGTTACTTCACGCCGATCCGGCCGCTGGCCGAAGAGTTGCTGACCTTGCAGATGGGCGGTGTCAGCCTGTTTTGGGTGCTGTTTTTCACCGGCGCGACCTACATCAACGCCGGTTGGCTGCGTGAAGCGGTGTGCATGCACATGTGTCCGTATGCACGGTTCCAGAGCGTGATGTTCGACAAGGACACGCTGACCATTTCCTACGATGTCGCCCGTGGCGAAAACCGTGGCCCACGCAAACGTGAGGTGAAACCTGCCGACGTCGGCCTTGGCGATTGCATCGATTGCCAACTGTGCGTTCAGGTCTGCCCGACCGGCATCGACATCCGCGATGGCTTGCAGATGGAGTGCATCGGGTGCGCCGCGTGTATCGACGCCTGCGATTCAATCATGGACAAAATGGGCTATGCCCGTGGCCTGATCAGCTACACCTCGGAGCACGAGTTGCAAGGTGGCAAGACGCATCTGCTGCGGCCAAGGCTGATCGGCTACACCGCGGTGTTGCTGGTGATGATCGGCGCCCTCGCCCTCGCGCTGGTGGAACGGCCGATGGTGTCGCTGGACGTCAGCAAGGACCGTGGTCTGTTCCGCGAGAACAGTCAGGGGCAGATCGAAAACATCTACAGCCTTAAGGTCATCAACAAGACCCAGCAACGTCAGGACTACCGCTTGACCCTGGTCGATGGCGACGGCTTCCAGTTGCAAGGCAAGACCGAACTGAGCCTGGCACCGGGTGAAATTGTCGACGTGCCGGTGTCCGTGGCGATGACCACCGAACGGCCGAGCAGCAGCTCGCAGAGCATCAGTTTCAAGATCATCGACAGCGATGAACCTGAGATTTATAGCGTGGCCAAAAGCCGGTTTGTTGCGCCGATGAACCGTTGATCCCTTAGACTGCGGTGCTGCCATTCGCGGGCAAGCCTCGCTCCTACAGTCTCCACCGTACTGTAGGAGCGGTGCTTGCCCGCGAAGAAGTCACCTCGATTTCACTGAACCACAATGAACCGGGCACTCGATGAAACGCTACGAAAAATTCGCCGACGACATCGCTGAACTGATCCGCTCCGGCGTCCTCGGCCCCGGCCAGCGCGTGCCCTCGGTGCGCTACGCCAGCCAGACCTACGGCGTCAGCCCGTCCACGGTGTTCCAGGCCTATTACCTGTTGGAGCGCCGTGGCCTGATCCGCGCCCGCCCGCGTTCCGGCTACTTCGTCAACACCCATGCGCCGAGCCCGTTTTCAGAGCCGGTAATCAGCAGCCAGGTCAACGAGTCCACCGAAGTCGACGTCAGCGAACTGGTGTTCTCGGTCCTCGACTCGATCAAAGACCCCAACACCGTGCCCTTCGGCTCGGCGTTCCCCAGCCCGACCCTGTTTCCCCTGCAACGCCTGTCCCGCTCCCTGGCCAGCGCCGCCCGGGACATGGACCCGCGCATGGTCGTCACCGACATGTCGCCGGGCAACCCGCAACTGCGCCGACAAATCGCCCTGCGCTATATGGTCGGCGGCCTGATGCTGCCCATGGAAGAACTGCTGATCACCAACGGCGCCCTTGAGGCGCTGAACCTGTGCCTGCAAGCCGTCACTGAACCCGGCGACCTGGTGGCCATCGAAGCCCCGGCGTTCTACGCCTGCCTGCAAATCCTCGAACGGCTGAAACTCAAAGCCGTGGAAATCCCCGTGCACCCACGCGACGGCATCGACCTCCGCGTGCTCGCGCAAACCCTGGAGCGCCACCCAATCAAGGCCTGCTGGTGCATGACCAGCTTCCAGAACCCCATGGGCGCCACCATGCCCGAGGCCAAGAAACAGGAACTGGTGGAGTTGTTGCGCAGCCATCAGGTGCCGCTGATCGAAGATGACGTTTACGCAGAACTCTATTACGGGCAACAGGCGCCAAAACCGGCGAAAGCGTTCGATACCGAAGGGTTGGTGATGCACTGCGGCTCGTTCGCCAAGAGCCTCGCCCCTGGTTATCGCATTGGCTGGGTGGCTGCCGGGCGCTATGCGCAGAAGATTGAGCGGTTGAAGTTGATGACTTCGCTGTGCGCTTCGATGCCGGCGCAAGCGGCCATTGCCGACTACCTGCAACATGGCGGCTACGACCGGCATCTGCGCAAACTGCGCTATGCGTTGGAAGAGCAGCAAAGTGCAATGCTGGCGGCGATTGCGCGCTATTTCCCGGCGCAGACTCGCGTCAGCCAACCGGCCGGCGGGTATTTTTTGTGGCTGGAATTGCCGCCGCAGATGGACTCGTTGAAGTTGTTTCAGATGGCATTGGCGCAAGGGATCAGCATTGCGCCGGGGCCGATATTCTCACCGGCGCAGCGGTTCAGGAATTGCATTCGGCTGAATTATGGCAGCCCTTGGGATGAGGCTTCGGAGAAGGCGATGGAGACGTTGGGGCGGATTGTTCGGTCCTTCTGAAGGCTCGAAAGTGTATGGACTATCGCCTTCGCGAGCAGGCTCGCTCCTACAGTTGACCGCGTTCCACTGTGGGAGCGAGCCTGCTCGCGATGAGACCAGAACAGGCACCACAACACTTGAGGGCTAGCGTCCGCCACCAAGATCAACAAACGTCCCCGTCGCATACGACGCCTTATCCGACAACAACCACACAATCGCTTCCGCCACTTCATCCGGCCGGCCACCGCGCGCCATCGGTATCGCCGATTCCAGTTTGCTGACCCGGTCCGGATCGCCGCTCAGCGCGTGGAAATCGGTGTAGATGTAGCCAGGTCGCACGGCGTTGACGCGGATACCCTCGCCGGCCACTTCCTTGGACAGGCCGACGGTGAAGGTGTCGAGCGCGCCTTTGGAGGACGCGTAGTCGACGTATTCGTTGGGGGCGCCCAAGCGTGCGGCCACCGAGGAAACGTTGACGATGCTGCCTCCCTGGCCGCCATGTTTGGGCGACATGCGCAGGATCGCGTGTTTGGCGCAGAGGATTGGCGCCAGGACGTTGGTTTTGAGAATTTTGAGGATGCGGAATTCGGACATTTCGTCGACCCGGGACTTGTGCCCCACGGTGCCGGCGTTGTTGACCAGTGCGGTGACCCGGCCCAGTTCGGTGTCGACCCGGTGAAACAAGGCGATCACTTCGTCTTCGATGCTGACGTCGGCACGGACCGCGATCGCTTGGGCACCGAGGGCGCGGACTTGCTCGAGCACACGGTGCGCAGCTTCTTCGTCGGATTGATAGTTGATGCAGATCCGATAGCCCTGTTCGGCGGCCAACAAGGCTGTGGCGGCGCCGATGCCGCGGCTGCCGCCGGTGATGACGATGACTTTGTCCATGCGAGCTTTCCCCGTTCAAGCGTAAGCAGTCGGGGGCAAGAATAACCGTCATCGACGTTTTTTGCATGGGGTGTTGTGGTGTGCGGGCGGACGCCATCGCCGGCAAGCCGGCTCCTACAGGGGGAGTGACTCGGCGGTAAGCGGTAACGCGGCTGCACGCTCCGCTCGAAGGATGTCGACCATGAAGCGCTCCGCCGGCAGCGGGTGCCCCAGCAGGTAACCCTGCAACGAATCACAGCCCAGCTGGGTGAGGAAATCCTGCTGCACGTCGGTTTCCACCCCTTCGGCGACAATCCGCAAACCCAGTGCCTGGCCCAACGCGACGATGGCGGAAACGATGGCGGCGTCGTCGCTGTCGCGTTCCAGGTCGCGGACAAAACCGCGGTCGATCTTCAATTCATTGGCCGGCAAACGCTTGAGGTACATCAAACTCGAATAGCCGGTGCCAAAGTCATCGATGGACAGGTCGACGCCCATCTCCGAGAGCTCGTTAAGCACCGTCATGCTCGCATCGGCGTCACTCATGGCGGTGGTTTCAGTGATTTCCAGGGTCAGGCTGTTGGCGGGCAAATGGTGCGTGGCCAGGGCTTTGGCGACACTTTGAACCAGGCCTGCATGGCAGAACTGCAGGGCCGAGAGGTTCACCGCGATGCGCCAGTCGGTGTAGCCGAGCACGTACCACTCGCGCATCTGGCGGCAGGCTTCGTTAAGCACCCAGTCGCCAATCGGAATGATCAGCCCGGTCTTCTCCGCCAGTTCGATGAATTTGTCCGGCAGCAGCATGCCCTGAGTCGGGTGCACCCAACGCAACAGCGCTTCGGCGCCGACCGGCCGGCCATTGCTGGCGTCGAACTTGGGCTGGTAATAGAGGCTGAACTGTTGCTGGTCCACGGCATTACGCAGGTCTTGCAGCAATTGCAGTTGTTTGCGCGCGTTGCTGTTCATCGAGGCGTCGAAGAAGCTGTAGCCGTTTTTACCCGCGCCCTTGGCGTGATACATCGCCGCATCGGCATTCATCAGCAGCTCTTCGGCCGTCTGGCCGTTGCCCGGATAGAGGGCGATGCCGACACTGGCTGAAATCTGCAAATCATGTTCGGCGACGCGGAACGAGCGCGCGATCATTCCGACCTGACGGGCCGCCAGGTTCAGGGCGTCATGTTCGTCGCGCAGTTGCACCAGCAAGACAAATTCGTCACCGCCGATCCGCGCCAGGGTGTCCTGGCTGCGCAGATCCTCGCGCAGGCGCAAGCCGACTTCCCGCAGCAGCAGGTCGCCCATGTGATGGCCGAACGCATCATTGACCGGTTTGAAACCGTCCAGATCGATGAACATCAATGCAAAACAACCGCCCTGCTCCTGCACCTTCGACATGGCCTGGCCGATGCGGTCGGCCAGCAATACCCGATTCGGCAAACCGGTCAGGGTGTCGTGCAGCGCCAGTTGGGTGAGTTCACGATTGGCTTCGGTCAGCGAGCGGGCCAGGTCGGCGGTGCGCGCCTCCAGACGCGCATCCAGAATCGAGGTGAGCAAGGCGATGCTCAACACCGCCAGCGTGGTGATCAAGACCAGGCTGTCCAGGCCCTTGCCGCTTAAACCGTTGACCGCCGCGCCACAGAAACTGCCGTCGGGAAACCGCGCCGCGGCCATGGCCGTGTAGTGCATGCCGACGATGGCGATGCCCATGATCACCGCCGCGCCGCCGCGAATCAGCCGGACATAAGGTGTGTGCTTGCGCAGGCGGAAGGCGATCCATAACGCCGCGCCCGAGGCGCCAACGGCTATCAGCAGCGATGCGCTGAACAGCGTCGGGTCGTAATCGATGCCCGGCTGCATGCTCATGGCGGCCATGCCGGTGTAATGCATGGCGCTGATGCCGGCACCCATCACCAGTGCGCCGAACGCCAGTTGCCAGGCCGGTAATTGTGGCTGGCTGACCAGCCACAGGGCGAAGCCGCTGGACAGGAACGCGGTCAGCAGCGACAGCGACGTCAGCGTGACATCGTAGCCAAGGTCAATCGGCAATTTGAACGCGAGCATGCCGATGAAATGCATCGACCACACACCAATGCCCATCGCAAAAGCCCCGCCCGCCGTCCACAAATGCACGGCCCGACCTTTGGCGGTGGCAATGCGCCCGGTCATGTCGAGTGCGGTATAGGAGGCGAGAATCGCTACGAAGAGCGAAATGATAACCAGCGTGGGTGAATAGCTACCGATGAGCATTGGATTTCTCGCGACTACCCCGCCGTACTGCTTCCGTTCTCGGGGGGCAAATCGGGCGATTGTACTGATTGCACAAAAGAACGCACTGAGAAAATTAGCAAAGGGCCATCAAGCCGATGAAACGCTTGTTTGATCACCCGCAATACCTCTGAAACGTTACTCCCGAGCCCCAACTCCCCCGCTCTCCTGTAGGAGCTGTCGAGTGAAACGAGGCGGCGATTCTTTCAGGCAATGAAGATCTGGAGCAAGATCAAAAATCGCCGCCTCGTTTCACTCGACAGCTCCTACAGGGATACGGGGGGATACGGGGGAATTCGGGAATACGGGGGTCAGTTGTTGAGTTCGAGCTGGCCGTCCCATCCGCCGCCCAGCGCCGCAATCAATTGCACGCTGGCGATCAGTCGGCTCTGCAACAAGTCCAGCATGTTGCGTTCATTGTTCAGCGCCGTGGCCTGCACCACGACCACATCCAGATAAGCAATCAACCCGGCCTTGTACTGGTTCTGGGTCAGGCGCAGGGACTCACGTGCCGCGTCCAGTGCCTGTTGACGCACGGCGGACTCGTCTTCCAGGACCTTGAGCTGCACCAGGTAGTTTTCCACCTCGCGGAAACCGTCGAGCACTGTCTGACGGTACTTGGCCACGGTTTCGTCATAGGCCGCTTCGCTGCGGTCGACTTCCGCCGAACGCTGACCGCCGTCGAACAGGGTCATTGCCAATTGCGGGCCGACCGACCAGAAGCGGTTCGGCACACTGATCCAGTTCGAAGAGGTGCTGCTGCTGTAACCACCGTTCAAACTCAACGTCAGGTCCGGGTAATAAGCGGCCTTGGCCACGCCGATGTTGGCGTTGGCCGCCATCACCGAGCGCTCGGCGGAGGCGATGTCCGGGCGACGTTCGAGCAATTGCGAAGGCAGGTTCAGCGGCACGTCGGGCAGCAACGGGATGTCCGTGGTTTCTGCGAGGCTGAACTCAGCGGGCGGCAGCCCGATCAGTACGGCGATAGCGTTCTCGAACTGGGCGCGCTGCCAGATCAGATCGACCAACTCGGCCTCGGTGCTCTTGAGCTGAGTGGTGGCCTGTGCCACCGCGTCCTTGCCGGAAACACCGGCGCGGTACTGGTTTTCGGTCATTTTAAGCGAGCGCTGATAGGCCTCGACCGTCGCTTGCAGCAGCCGCCTTTGCTCATCGATCACGCGCAATTGCAGGTAGTTCTGTACCAGCTCCGACTGCTGACTCAAACGCATCGCCGCCAGATCGGCAAAACTTGCCTCGGCGTTGGCAGTGTCGGCCTCAAGGCCCCGGCGCAGTTTGCCCCAGACGTCGGCCTCCCAACTGACCCCGGCCTGTGCCGTGTAGGTGTTGCGAATACCGCTGGAGGAACTGCTCAGGCTCGAACTGCTGCTGCCGGTGCCCTGACTGGAACGGTTTTTCCCGACGGTCAGGTCCACCGTCGGGAAGAAAGCGCCGCGGGCACTGCGCACCAGGGCCTGGGCTTGACGGTACTGGGCTTCGGACTGGGCGACGGTCTGGTTGGCGCTGTTGAGTTTGTCGATCAGGCCGTTGAGCTGTTGATCGCCATACAGCTCCCACCAGGCGCCGCGGGCCAGGGAATCGCTCGGGTTGGCCTGACGCCAACCGGCCGCCTCCTTGTACTGCACCGGCGCGGCGGCCGTCGGGCGCTGGTAATCCGGGCCGATGGCGCAGGCACTGAGCAGCGCCACGCACAGCGACAGGCTCAACAAACGCGAGCCTCGGGCCGTGATCAGCGGTGCAGACAGGTTGATAAGCGAACGGTCAGTCATAGCGGAGTTTCCAGAGCAGCATCAGTACGCACCCCACGCCATTTATTGAAACGATGGCGCAGTTTGTCGAGATAGAGGTAAACCACCGGGGTGGTGTAAAGGGTCAGCACCTGACTGAAGATCAGCCCGCCGATGATGGTCAGGCCCAGCGGCTGGCGCATTTCCGCACCTTCGGCACGGCTCAGCAGCAGCGGCAACGCTCCGAGGATCGCCGCCAGCGTGGTCATCAGGATCGGACGCAGACGTTGCAGGCACGCGCTGCGAATCGACTCCAGCGGTTCCAGGCCCTTTTGCCGCTCCAGTTGCAGCGCGAGGTCGATCATCAGAATGGCGTTCTTCTTCACCACCCCGATCAGCAAAAACAGGCCGAGCAACGAGATCAGGCTGAACTCGCCGCCCAATGCATAGATCGACAACAACGCGCCGACCCCGGCCGACGGCAAGGTCGAGAGAATGGTCAGCGGATGAATGTAGCTTTCATACAACACGCCCAGCACCAGATACACCGCCACCAGCGCGCCAAGAATCATCCAGGGCTGGCTCTTTTGCGTGGCGGCAAAGGCATCGGCTGTACCGGCCATTTTCACGATGACGTCTTCCGGCATACCGAGCTTGGCAATCGCCCGTTCGATGGCCGCACTGCCCTGCTCCACGGTCACGCCTTCGGCCATGTCGAAGGAAATGCTTTCGGAGGCGAACTGGCCTTCGTGGCTGACGCGGTCATCTTCCAGGCTGTTTTCGTAATGGGCGATGGTCGACAGCGGAATCCGCGCGCCGTCGGCGGTGATCACCTGGACCTGCTTGAGGGTGATCGGGTCCTGGGCGTACTTCGGATTGACCTCCATCACCACCTGATATTGGTTGAGGCTGTCGTAAATCGTCGAAATCTGCCGCTGACTGTAGGCGTTGTTCAACACGGCGGTGACCATGTCCATATCGACGCCCAGGCGCTTGGCCTGATCGCGATCGACGATCAAGGTCACTTGTTGCGCGCCGCGTCCTTCACGGGCGTCAATCGCGGTCAGTTCCGGCAACGCTTTGAGCGCGGTGACGACTTTCGGGTACCACTGGCGCAATTCGCCAAGGTCGGCGCTTTGCAGGATGTAGGAATACTGCGAACTGGTCTGTTCACGACCACCGCCAAACTGCAGGTCCTGATCCGCCATCAGCATCAACTGTGCGCCGGGAACCTTGGGCATTTCCTTGCGCAGGCGTTCGATGACTTTTTGCGCGGACACGCCCCGTTCCTTGATCGGCTTCAGACGCACCAGCATGAAGGCGTTGTTGGTGCCGTTAGTGCCACCGATGAAGCCGGCGACGCTTTCCACTGCCTCATCTTTCAACACGGCACGGCGGAAGATTTCCATTTTCGGCTGCATCACGCTGAACGACAGACCATCGTCGCCACGCACGAAACCGATCAGCTGACCGGTGTCTTGCTGAGGCAAAAATGTTTTAGGAACAACAACATACAGCGCAATATTAACGCCAACTGTCACGATCAAACTGAGCAACGTCAGACGGCGGTGACGCAGCACCCAGTCAAGGCTGGTGGCGTATTTGCCGACCATCCACTCATTGGCGCGCTGGCTCCAGCGCTGCAAACGGTTTTCCTGACCCGGCGTATGTGGCTTGAGCCAACGGGCGCACAGCATCGGTGTCAGCGTCAGCGAGACCACCAGCGACACCACGATGGACGCCGCCAGCGTGATGGAGAACTCACGGAACAGGCTTTCGATGATCCCGCCCATAAACAGGATCGAGAGGAACACCGCCACCAGCGACACGTTCATCGACAGCAGCGTAAAGCCGACTTCCTGTGCCCCGAGGTAAGCGGCCTTCATCGGCGGCACGCCTTCGTCGATGTGCCGGGAAATGTTCTCCAGCACCACGATGGCGTCGTCCACCACCAGCCCGGTGGCCAAAATCAATGCCATCAGCGACAGGTTGTTAAGCGAGAACCCGTAGAGGTACATCACCGCGAAGGTGCCGACCAGCGACACCGGCACCGCGAGGGTCGGAATCAGCGAAGCGCGGAAGTTACCGAGGAACAGGAACACCACCAGAATCACCAGCGCCACGGCAATCAGCAGGGTCATTTCCGCTTCGTGCAGGGTCGCCTTGATTACCGGCGAGCGGTCCATGGCCAGGTTCAGTTTGACGCTGGCTGGCAGCACGGCTTGCAGTGCCGGGAGCTGGGCCTTGATCTCGTTGACGGTCTCGATGATGTTGGCGCCGGCCTGGCGGTTGATCACCAGCAGCACTGCCGCGTCGTCGTTGAAGAAACCGCTGTTGTAGCGGTCTTCGACGCCGTCGCTGACCTTGGCCACATCCTTCAGGCGCAATGCTGCACCGCCGTTGTAGTGGATGATCAGCGACTCGTAGTCCTTGGCCTTTTCCAGTTGATCGTTGGCCTGAACCTGCCACAAGCGCTGGCCGTCCTCGACCGAGCCCTTGGGCCGGCGCACGTTGGCGTTGGCGATGGTGTTGCGCACATCGTCCAGCGCCACGCCGTACTGGTTGAGCGCCTGCGGTTCGAGTTCGATACGCACCGCCGGCAAAGAGCTGCCGCCGATCTGTACTTCGCCCACGCCTTGCACCTGGGACAGGCTCTGGGACAGGATCGTCGAGGCCAAATCGTAGAGTTGGCCCTTTTCCAAAACGTCCGAGGTCAGCGACAGCACCATGATTGGTGCCTGGGACGGGTTGACCTTCTTGTAGGTCGGCATGCTGCGCATCCCGCTCGGCAGCAGGTTGCGCGAGGCGTTGATCGCCGCTTGCACTTCCCGCGCTGCGCCGTTGATGTCGCGGTCGAGGTCGAATTGCAGAATGACCCGGGTCGAGCCCTGGCTGGATCGGCTGCTCATGGTGTTGACCCCGGCAATGGCGCCGAAGGAACGTTCGAGCGGCGTGGCCACGGTCGAGGCCATTACCTCCGGGCTCGCGCCGGGCAGACTGGCCTGGACCACGATCACCGGGAAGTCCATTTGCGGCAACGGCGACACAGGCAGCAAACCGAAGCTCACCCCGCCCAGCAGCATGATCGCCAGGCTCAGCAACATGGTGGCGACCGGGCGCTTGATGAAAGGTCCGGAGAGGTTCATGGCTGCTCGACCACTTCCACGGACTCGGACTTGCGGCCCCAACGACGACCGAGGCGGTCGAAGTACAGGTAGATAACAGGCGTGGTGAACAGCGTCAGCACCTGACTCACCAACAAGCCACCGACCATCACCAGACCCAACGGCTGACGCAACTCAGCGCCAGAACCGGTGGCGAGCATCAACGGCACCGCGCCGAACAACGCCGCGAGCGTGGTCATTAGAATCGGCCGGAACCGCAGCAGCGCGGCTTGATAGATCGCCGTTTCCGGGTCCATGCCCTGATTGCGCTCAGCATCGAGGGCGAAGTCGATCATCATGATCGCGTTCTTCTTCACGATACCGATCAGCAGGATGATGCCGATGATCGCGATCATCCCCAGGTCATTGCCACTCAACAGCAACGCCAGCAAGGCGCCGACCGCCGCCGAGGGCAAGGTCGAGAGGATGGTGATCGGGTGGATGTAGCTCTCGTAGAGCACGCCGAGCACGATGTACATGGTCACCACCGCCGCCAGAATCAGCAGCAAGGTGCTCGACAGCGAAGCCTGGAACGCCTCGGCCGCGCCCTGGAACTGGGTCTGCACGCCAATCGGCATGCCGATGTCCTTTTGCACTTGCTCGATGATTTGCACCGCATGCCCCAGCGCCACGCCAGGTGCGAGGTTGAAGGACATCATCACCGCCGGGAACTGGCCGATGTGGGTGATCGCCAGTTGCGCCTGGCGCTCTTCGATGTGCGCCAGGCTGGAGAGGCGCACTTGCCCGCCATCGGTGGTCTTGACGTGAATCTGGTTCAGCGCGTCCGGGCCGATTTTCTCGCCGGACTGCGACTGCAGGACCACGCGATACTGGCTGGCCTGGGTGTAAATGGTCGAAATCTGCCGTTGGCCGAAGGCGTCGTACAGCGCGTCGGTGATGTTCGACACCGATACGCCGACCCGCGACGCGGCATCGCGGTCGATCACCAGGTAAACCTGCAAGCCTTTGTCCTGAAGGTCACTGGCGACGTCGGTCAGTTCCGGCCGTTGGGCCAAAGCCTCGACCAATCGACTGCTCCACAGGCTGAGCAGCTCGGAATCCGGCGACGACATGCTGAACTGGTACTGCGTGCGGCTGACCCGGTCCTCGATGGTCAGGTCTTGTACCGGCTGCATGAACAGACGGATACCGACCAGTTTGTCGAGTTCCGGTTGCAGGCGGGCAATCACCTCGGTGGCGCTCAAGTCGCGATTGCTGTGTGATTTGAGGTTGATCAGCAGGCGGCCGCTGTTCAATGTCGAGTTATCGCCATCGACGCCGATGTAGGACGACAGGCTTTCGACGGCAGGATCCGCGAGGATCACTTTCGCCAGTTCCTGCTGCCGCTCGCTCATCGCCGCAAAGGAAATTGACTGCGGCGCTTCGGAAATCCCCTGAATCACCCCGGTGTCCTGCACCGGGAAGAAGCCCTTCGGCACCACCATGTAAAGGAACACCGTCAGCGCCAAAGTGCCGATGGCCACCAGCAACGTCAGCGGTTGATGCTTGAGAACCCACTTTAACTTGCGCCCGTAAGCCGCGATCATCCAATCGATTGCTTCGCCGCTGGCCCGGTAGAAACGGCCCTGCTCTTCTTCCTTGGGTTCGCGCTTGAGCAACCGCGCGCACATCATCGGTGTCAGGGTCAACGACACGACCAGGGAAATCAGGATCGCCACCGCCAGGGTGATGGCAAATTCGCGAAACAAGCGCCCTACCACGTCGGCCATGAACAGCAGCGGAATCAGTACCGCGATCAGCGACAGCGTCAGGGAAATCAGGGTAAAGCCAATCTGCTTGGCGCCCTTGAGTGCCGCGTTCAACGGGCTGTCGCCCTCTTCGATGAACCGGGAAATGTTCTCCAGCATGACGATCGCATCGTCGACCACGAAACCGGTGGCGATGGTCAGCGCCATCAGGGTCAGGTTGTTCACCGAGAAACCGGCGAGGTACATCACGCCGAAGGTGCCGATCAGCGACAGCGGCACGGCCACCGATGGAATGATCGTGGCGCTGGCCCGACGCAGGAACAGGAACGTAACCATCACCACCAGCGCGATGGCGATCAGCAGCTCGTGTTGCACGTCGGTGACCGATGCGCGGATGGTCTGGGTGCGGTCGGTCAGTACGGTGACCTCAAGACCGGCCGGCAGGTTGTCGGTGATGCTCGGCAGCAAGGCCTTGATCCGGTCGACCACCTCGATGACGTTGGCCCCCGGCTGACGCTGAATATTCAGCAATACCGCCTGATTTTCATTGGCCCATGCCGCCAGGCGCTCGTTCTCTGCGCCATCGACGATTTCCGCCACGTCCTTGAGCCGCAACGGCGCGCCGTTGGTGTAGGCCAGGATCAGGTTGGCGTAATCCTTGGGCGAGGTCAGTTGATCGTTTGCATCGAGCATCGAGACCCGGGTCGGGCCGTCGAAGTTGCCCTTGGGCTGGTTGACGTTGGAGGCACCGATCAAGGTGCGCACGTCCGACAGGTTCAGGCCGTTGGCCGCCAGGGCTTCAGGGTTGACCTTGATCCGCACCGCCTGACGCTGGCCGCCGGCAATGCTGACCATGCCGACGCCGCTGATCTGGGCGATTTTCTGCGCCATGCGCGTATCGACCAGGTCATTGAGCTTGGGCAACAACATGGTTTTGGAAGTGATCGCC
Source organism: Pseudomonas sp. PDM02 (assembly GCF_014852285.1). Classification (NCBI taxonomy): domain Bacteria; kingdom Pseudomonadati; phylum Pseudomonadota; class Gammaproteobacteria; order Pseudomonadales; family Pseudomonadaceae; genus Pseudomonas; species Pseudomonas sp. PDM02. The sequence continues at coordinate 423,458 of NZ_JACVBL010000003.1, forward strand.
AGGGTCAGCACCGGGGTGTCCGCCGGGTTGACCTTGTTGTACACCGGCGGCGCCGGCAGGTCCTTGGGCAGCAGATTGGTCGCGGCGTTAATCGCGGCTTGCACCTGCTGCTCGGCGACGTCCATGTTGATGTCGAGGCTGAACCGCAGGGTCAGCACCGAAGCGCCGCCGGAGCTGGTCGAAGCCATTTGGGTGAGACCCGGCATCTGCCCGAACTGACGTTCGAGCGGCGCGGTGACGGCGCTGGTCATGACGTCCGGGCTGGCGCCGGGATAGAGGGTCATCACGCGAATAGTCGGGTAATCGACCTGCGGTAACGCCGATACCGGCAACAGCCGATAGGCGATCACGCCGGCCAGAATAATGGCCAGCATGCTCAGGGTCGTGGCGACCGGGCGAAGGATGAACAGCCGCGAGATGTTCATGCGCCGCCCTTTTTCGCCTTGTCGGTGGTCGCCGGCTCAGTCGCGTCGGCCGCCGATTTACCTTGCAGGTGCCCGGTCGGGGTGGTCGGCACATCCTTGGTGTCGTTGACCACTTCCACTTCGCTGCCTTCCTTCAGGCGGTCGGTGCCTTCCAGGACGACACGATCGCCGGCGGCCAGGCCTTCGGTGATCACGGTGTTGTCACCGTCGCTGGCGCCGACTTTCAACTGGCGGATCGTGACTTTCTTGTCGCCATCCATCGCATAGACGAAGGTGCCATTGGTGCCGAATTGAATCGCTGCCGATGGCGCGAGTACCACGCCTTTGAGGGTGTCGGCCAACAGGTGGACGTTAACGAACTGATTGGGGAATAGCGCCTGATCACGGTTTTCGTAGCGCGCCTTGAATTTCAGGGTGCCGGTGGTGACGTCGATCTGGTTGTCGAGGCTCTGCAATACACCGGTGGCCTGTATTTGGGTGTCGCCACGGTTCCACGCTTCGGCGGGCAATTTGGCGCCGCTGCGATAGCGAGCCAGCACCACGTCGAGGCTGTTTTCCGGCAAGGTGAACGCCACGCTGATCGGTTGGGTCTGGGTGATGATCGCCAGCGCCGTGGTGTCGTTGGCCGCCACCAGGTTGCCGACGTCGAGCTGACGCAGCCCCACACGACCGGTGATCGGCGCGCGGATCTTGGTGAATTCGAGATTGAGTTTGGCGTCGTTGACCGCCGCCTGATTGGTCTTGACCGTGCCTTGGTACTGGCCGACCAGCGCTTCGGCGGTGTCCAGGGTTTGCTTGGCGATGCTGTCTTCGCGGTACAGGTTGCGATAACGCTCGACATCGACCTGCGCGTTTTTCAGTTGCGCCTGATTCTGCAGCAAGGTGCCTTCGGCTTGCAGCAAGGCGTTCTGGTAAGGGCGCGGATCGATTTCCGCCAGCAAGTCACCGGCCTTGACCATCTGCCCTTCTTCGAACGACACCTTGATCAGTTCGCCGCCCACCCGACTGCGCACATTAATGGTGTTCAGCGCCGTCACTGTGCCCAACGCCTTGTAATACAGCGGGAAGTCACCCTTGACCGCCGGCGCCACACGCACCGGAACCGGCCCGGTCGCCCCACCGAAACCCGGACGCATGCCACCCGAACGGCCTGTGTGCCCGGCCACGGCTTTTTGTCCGTTGCCTTCTTTTGGCGCAGCACTGCCAGGCCAGAACTTCCAGCACAGGCCAGCGATGACCAACAGGACAAGCAGGCCGAACAGCCAGCGACGAGGACTACGGGGAGCAGAGGATTGCATTGAATGATCAACCATTGGGCGCGTGGGCTTTTTCTACGGGAGGCTGAACGATAAGCACTGGCGGGGATTTAGCAAAGCGCCTTTACCGGCAATTTACCTTCGGCTTACGTAACAGGAGAATTATCTAAGACACTGAAGCACAAATGAAAACGGCCTGGACAGGGCCAGGCCGTTAACAATTGTAAAAGACGCTTATTTCAGAACGGCAAGTGCCGCTTCGTAGTTCGGTTCTTCAGCGATTTCCTTGACCAGCTCGCTGTGCAGCACGTTGTCGTTCTCGTCCAGTACCACAACGGCACGGGCGGTCAGGCCTTTTAGCGGGCCATCGGCAATCGCAACGCCGTAGTTCTCGATGAACTCGGCACCGCGCAGGGTCGACAGGTTCTGTACGTTTTCCAGGCCTTCGGCGCCGCAGAAACGGGCCTGGGCGAACGGCAGATCAGCAGAGATGCACAGCACCACAGTGTTGGCGACGTCATTGGCCTGGGCGTTGAACTTGCGCACCGACGTGGCGCAGGTCGGCGTGTCGACGCTTGGGAAGATGTTCAGCACTTTGCGCTTGCCGGCGAAGCTCGCCAGGGTCACGTCGGACAGATTGCCGGCAACCAGGGAAAAGGCTGGTGCCTTGGAACCGGCTTGTGGCAGTTGGCCGTTGACTTGAACCGGGTTGCCTTTGAGAGTGACTTGAGCCATGAACGGAGTCCTTCTGAACGTTGATGTGGAAAATTCGACGAGGCAGAAGTTAAGCATGAAATGGGGGTGGGGGCCTATGGGGAAATGAAATCTTGGATAGTTGTCACACAGCGAAGTGTGCTTGTCCGCTGACAATCAATATTATTGCTGGCAGGCATCGAGTGTTACGGGACAACTCACCCCCTGAGCCTCAGGGGGCAAGCCTAGCAATTTACACTTCAACTCTTTTTACGACCTCGATAGGAGGCTTAAGCACCATTCCCTCTTCAAAATGCAAGGTCACGTCAAGCCGTCCGAAATATGGATTATTCGGATTTTTATAACGCACTCTCAACCCCCTGACCCCGCCGGTCATCTTCATAGTCTTGCTTCCCGCTGACGACAAACCATCAATACTCGAGTCCCCAGATTCATTTTCGACTAACTCTTCATCCCCTATAAAATCAATAGTGTAAGGCGCATCTTTATCATATGAAATGCTTTTTATTTTGCTCGACCGAATAAACTCATAATCTTCATTATCTAAATTATACAATTCCAAGCTATAAAAAACGTTATAGTGCAACAACAAATCTTGCTTACCAACATCTTCGCCATTCAACTTATATGACGTAAAGTACGACAGATCGAAAGGCGCAAAAAAAACATTTAGTTCAGATGTCACGCCTGACGAAGCAAATGTGAAAATATGCTTATTAATGTGGACAGGAGCAGAAAGCGAAATTCTAATGCTAAAAGGCGAAGGCGGAAATCCATCCCAGACCCTATGATGCCTATCCGAAGATACAAACATGTACTGGTTATCTAACGGCGCTTTCATCGTCAATTCAAACCTAGTACTTCGAAAGTCATCAGGGATAACTATTTTTCCAGATTTATAGTTCGCAAGGTATCGATATTCTTCAGCGTCAAGACCTCTCACAATTTCAAATTTAGTACACGAATCAAAAAAGCTTGAAGTATTACTGCTTCTCACTCCGCCGGACTGATCATCATTTGATCCCGACTCATATTTGTTTTCAGGTGTTTCATTACTCACGGCTGCTTCCTCGCCTTAACTTACAAAGAATTAAGAAATTTAATTTGCCATTCACATCACAACCGCCTGTCAAACCACGTCAAAAAAATCTGATCTCGCTGAAAATGGCACCTTTCAGTACGTGCCAATCTTCAAGCCCCAACTAAAATATCAACAATCTCAATTGGAACAGTCAAAACCCCAACATTTTCAATCTCTACACCCATGTGAATTTTTTGATAATTGAAATCCCCGACAACCGTTGCCCGTATTTTTTTATTCGCCCCCACTGCTCCTGGTGGGCCAATCACCATAAATTCGGAAGAAGGGGGTTGCAACTCGACATTAAGTCCGTGCTCTGTAACGCCGTAAAACTTGCATTTCCAGTCCAAAAAAACGCTACCTTCAATTTTCGACCTAATAGAAAGTACGTAAATTTTATCGAGCTTAAGCAATAAGGAATGCGGACCGTGGTACACGCCGTCACACCAGATACCTAGACCGTTGGAAGGCAGCCCCCTGAAGTATCTAAATGTCCAGTGGTGTGTGACCTTACCACCGTAGTCCAGACACATCCGATGGCTCTTGAGCCACGCGGGATTATCCACGCCCTTGATTTCGACGACAGTCGTAGCCTTCACTTCAAACGGTTCAGGCAACTTCATTGAAGGATTTGGATCTCCCGCCCACTTAAATGCGACTGTTCTACCGATAAGCGGGCTGGAGGGCTTTACTTTCATCGTCAAAGTTGCGGTGTCTTTCGTGAGCGTCATGCCGTCAAGCAGATTAATCGGAGACGGCGCTCCACCCTGAGGGGTGATTTCGAGGGCATCCAACTCATTTGCTAAATAAATTGATAGAACAGTAACGGACTCCAAAACCAGCTTCGCCTCCTGCCCATAACCAACCTCGGCAATAAACGTACCGCTTCGGAAGTCTTTGCTGGTGCACGCCCATTCATGCGTGGTTGTAGGCTGGTCAAATCCGGGCCGACAAGTCAAACTACTGGCAGTCAGCGTGCCTCCCGTGAGCTTCATCACCAGGGGCTTACCGACAATGGGGCTGTTCGCCTTGGGCACCAATGAAAACGTTAACCACTGGGCGTTGCTGCGCAACAACACCACCCCTTGAGCCGGCACGGGCTGGCGGTCATACAAAACGTCGACTTCATCGCGCAGGTTGTCCGACAGCACGGTGCTGACCTTAAGGGTGATCAGCGTGACGCCGCTCGGACCGGCCACTGTAAAGTGAAAGGTGCCGCTCTTTGCCGCGGGTACCGTGATGCGCCAGCTATGAGGTTTGATCGCCTCACCCAATGCCGGTACACATTGGAAGTCCCCTTCGACCAAACCGGTGCCACTGCCCCATCGCAAGCTCATCAGCAGATTGGCCACTGGACTGCCCGCTTTCGGCTCCAGGGTCAACGTTCGCGGCTTGCCCCGGATAAACACCTTGCCTTCGGCCGGGATGACGGCGCCATCCAGCTTGACGGTCACGTCGTCCTCGAGGTTGCGCGACAACAACATGCAAACAGCCAGTTGCCCCAGCGTCACCCCTCCCGGGCCGACCAGTTTCAACTGGAACGTACCGCTCTTGGTAGCGGAACCGGTAATTTGCCAACTATTGAGTTTTGTGGGCAGGTCAAGCGCCGGGGTGCATGTCAGATCTGCTTTGACCAATCCCGTGCCCGCATGCCATTGCAAGCTTTTCGTCAAGTTGGCGAGCGGACTGCCCGCGTTCGGCACCAAGGTCAGGGCACTTGCAACGCCTCTGGTGAAAACCGTGCTGTCCGACAATTCCACACCGTCGACCAGGAACGCGCCCTCATCAGCAAAGTTTTTCGACAGCAATACACACTCTGGCAATTCAATGGGCGTACTCATGCCCTCGCCAACCAACTCGAACTGGAAGGTGCCGCTCTTGTCTGCGGGGCCAGTGATGTTCCAGCTGTGGTCTGCGGTATAGGTGTCGAGGGCGGGTTCGCAGGTAAACTCTTCGGCCCGCAGCCCTTCCCCTTTGATCCATCGCAACTTCAGAGGCAGGCGGCCCAGTGGACTGCCCGATTTGGCAACCACTGTCAGCGTTTGTGCCTCGCTCCTGAAAAAAACCTGCCCTTCTGCCGGGATTTCTACGCCGCCGATCCGCACATCGGCTTCGTCATTCAGATCAGTCGACAACAAGGCGTTGAGTGCCAGCGTGAGTGGCACGGCAATACCCTGGCATGTAAATATCAGCTGGAAAGTACCACTGTTGTTAGAGCCAATTACATTCCAGCGATGATCCAAAGTAGGAAGGCCAAATGCGGGCGCGGACCTCAAATCTGCTTGAACAAGACCGCTGGTGATCGCGCAAGTCAGCGTCACAGTGAGGCCGTCTATCACGGAACTGCCCTCTTTTGGCACCAACGTAAAAAAACGGGGCAGACCGCGGAAGAAAAAGTTGCCGTCCAACGTGACAGGCTTGCCGTCAATCCGGGCTTCCACTTCATCAGCGAGATCGCCTGCAAGCACTCGACAGTCGTGCTCCCAAGGCTGGGCCACTTCCTGGCTATAGATGACTAACTTGACTCGACCACTCTTCTGCTCGTTCGAGGTGAGGGTCCATTTGAACTCTCCGGACACTGGATCCGGTTGCTGCCATACATTGTCCGCAGGCACGGCAACAATGTTCAGCCCTTCGTCATTAATCAACGCCAGCCTGAGGGTTTTTGCGATTGCCGGCTCAACTTTCACGGTCACTTCATTCGCTTGCCCGCGACGCAGGAGAGCGTGTGAGCTCCATGCCACGGGTACACCGTTGACTTTAAACTCCGCTTGTTTCCAGGGACTATCGGCGTACACCTTGATTGGAAAACTGTGTTCGACCCAGGTGTCGTCATAGGGGTTGTACACCTTGGCCGTAATCGTCTGTTCGCCTTCCGCTGCGAAGGTGTGACTGAGTGTGCTCCAGCCCAGATCGTTGGTTTTTTTCGGTCCTGCGGGTTCGCCACCCACGAACCACTGAACCTCGATATCTTTGAGTACTTTTTGGGTGTAGGCAGACACTACCTGGACCTCGGCGGTGACTTCATCACCGATCAGGGGCGCACCGATCGGATTGCGCCTGCCCAGGAATTCACGCAGGTAATGCCCCAACTTCACCGGAATACTGTAGGGCTCGGCGGTAAACTCGGTCTGTATCCTGCAATCGAAGGCGAGCTCTTCGCCGTCGTTCGGGCAATTGACCTTCCACTCACATCCCTGCTCCGAAAACTTCTGGTAATCGCCAGACGCGGGGACGGTCTGGAACGGAAGGGTTTGCCCGGCAGCGGGATTTACGCTGACGCCGTGTCCGACCCACGGACTGCTGGCTTCGCCGACTGCGGTGAGCGTATGCCCGCGTTCGCCTGAAGCCCCGTAACAAAAATAAACGGGAGAAGTTTCGGTAGCTCCGATTTTAAGATTCGAGGTCATGACGCGTTTCCGATAGTTGGAAGTGGACAAAAAACTGGCCATTCGACTATCGATAAAAAAAGCAGCGGCGGGCACTGTCAGAAATGACAGTTGATAAGATCCATTCACAATAAATGTTCTAAAAATACCGTTATCTTGGAATAAGGGCTTGAGCCACGTTGTTCCGATGACGCGCGATACTTCGGGAAGCGCTGTCGATTTAAACGTCGGCCAATCGACCATGCTGTGAATCACTCACATCCATTGGAGACAACCCCATGCGATTCATGATCATTGTCAAAGCCAGCCCAGACTCCGAGGCTGGCGTCATGCCCAGCGAAGAACTGTTGACCGCGATGGGCAACTACAACGAGGAGCTGATCAAGGCCGGGATCATGCTGGCCGGAGAAGGCCTGCACCCCAGCAGTAAAGGCGCGCGCGTGCGTTTTTCCGGCGACAAGCGCACGGTAATTGACGGCCCGTTTATCGAAACCAAGGAATTGATCGCCGGCTACTGGCTGTGGCAAGTGAAGTCGAAAGAGGAAGCGATCGAATGGGTCAAGCGCTGCCCCAACCCGATGCCGGGTACCGAAGCTGAGATCGAGATCCGCCAGGTGTTCGAGGCGGAGGATTTTGGGGCCGAGTTCACACCGGAACTGCGGGAGCAGGAGGAGCGGCAACGAGAGCAGATGGACAAGCGCTGAGCCCCGCCATAGCGCCGCGATCACGTCCAGGTCCTGTGCCATTGAACGGACGTGATCGGGAGCTCGACGTTCACCCGTTTAACCTGATACTTATCAGGGTTAAACGATATTAATGGTTCTTGGAGAACTAGGTTTTCCGCGAACAAAGGTGTGGGCTGTAATCACACCGACCAATTCCCCCTGTTTAAACTGTATAGAGCTGGATGCATTTTCACCGGTGAATTCAAGTTTCAGACGACTACCGTCTGCCCTAAGCCATTCAACCTTAACCCCCTTCTTCAACTGAACACCTTTCATGGATCTAGTCGTCAGTGTTTTTGAACTGCCAACCGTCTGCAGAATAATGGTTGTCAGTATGACACCACCGTCTTGATAGCCCACGTCCACTGGCAGCTGAACAAATTCTTGCGGGCTACTCTCCAGACTCAATTTGATTGATAAGTTTCCATCCGTTTCGTCACCGCAATCCAGGCTCCAACGAGCAACGGGGTTAAGTGTTTGAGATCCTTCTGGCGGTTCGAACACTGGAACCAGTTTCGGCGGTGTCGCCGCATCCGAAGACAATTCAATGTTCTGGCCTATTAACGGGCTACCGCGAAGAGGTTCCACCTCAATTAAATTACTGCTACCCCTCACCGCATAAACAATATCTCCAGACTTGAGCTCTGAGCCATTAATCCGGATGACTAACTGTTCAATTGGCTTGGGCGACATGACCTGACATGAAATTTCCAATGGCATATTCAATTGCCGACTCATTAGAACGAGCACAAGAGCACCGCTCTTTCCAACTTCCGGACTGATCTTATAACTTAATTTTCCGTCGACCAGCTTGTGCCAGAGCTCCAATGCCGGCTCCACCAAGAGTTCAACACCCTCTTTATTATCAACGACCGCCAGATAAATTTCTTCAGCAACTTCCGGTGCAGCTTCTATTTCGAAAGTGCTGTCTTCTCCATAAAGCAGAGCGATTGTCTCGTTCGGCAATACCGGCTTGCCGTTGAAGAGAATCGTGGCCTCATCCCAGGAACGATCGAGAGCTGATTTTTTATTGGGCTGGTTCATCATGGTGTGTTCTCGATAATCGTCGGTGATTGAAAACTGGGCGTTTAACTATCAGCGAAAAACACGCCGCCGAAAACTGTCACAAATCACAGGTCGCAAAGACTGATCGGCAATATGCCGGCTACTTTTTATTCGAATACGGCATGCCATCCCACGTTTTGTTTGAAGCGCTTGATCATCATCAACAACCACTTCACGGGCAGAGAAGTGCACCCTTCGACTGGATTACCCGCCGACAACTGCTAACGTCATCAGACATGTCCTACAGGCTTGATAGGAAAGAAATTACTCAGTAACGGCCGCCAAGTGCCGAGTAGACCAATGAGCCACCAAGGAACCGGGGAATCATGTCGAACACTCCAGGAGCGAGCGCCCTTTTGTTGGCGGCTTCAATAACGTCCGCCGTGTGTGCCCAGGCGGACAACGCTGACACGGCCAACAAAAGTAACAACCCGTTGAACCTCGCACCGGGGATGAACCTGCAGGACTATTACACCCCGAAGTACTACGACTCGAATATCCACACCAACGATTTGCTGGTGCGCGGGACACTGCCGATTGCGCCCAACGACTTCATCGGCGTCCCGCAATTGCTGCGCGCCACCGCACCGATCAGCACCCGTCCCGATCCGCACGGTGGCTACAGCACCGGCGAAGGCGATCTGAACCTGTTCGATATCTTCCTGCTCAAGACCGAAGGCGTGCAGTTGGGCATTGGCCCGATGATCACCGCGCCCTACGCCGATCGGGACGAGCTCGGCACCGGCAAGTGGCAAGCGGGGCTGGCGGCCATTGCGATTGATTCATCGCCCCGTGGCTTGCTCGGTGCGTTGGTGCAATACCAGAGCTCTTTTGCCGGCGACAGCGACCGCCCGCATGTCGAATCGGCCACCCTGCAGCCGTTTGTCATTCACAACCTCGATAGAGGCTGGTACCTGCGCTCCACCGCCATCTGGACCTTTGATCTGAAGAACGACACCCATTACATCCCCCTCGGTCTGGGTGCCGGCAAGGTCTGGAAATCCGGGTCCAATATTCTCAATGCCTTTATCGAGCCGCAGTGGACCGTCGAGCGCAAGGGCGATGGCTTGCCGCAGTTCACGCTGTTCGCGGGGATCAACGTCACCTTCGGCAAATAAGGACCTTATTTATGCACGGTGCAATTCGCGCGGCCGGTTACAGCCTGATGAGCATGTTTGTCAGTTGCGGCGTTGGCGCTCAAGACATCAGCGTCAATCAAAAGACCGGATTCACCGCCAGCCCGGAAGAAGCGCGGGCCATCGCCAAGGAAGCTTATTTGTATGGCTACCCGGTGGTGGAAATGTACAAGACCCTCTACACCCAGGCGGTCGACAAGAAGAGCCCGAACTTCAAGGCACCGCTCAATCAGATCGGCAACACCGCACAGGCTTTCACCGCCAAGGACACGGCCTTCGTCACGCCCAACGCCGACACGCCCTACTCGTTTATCTGGATGGATCTGCGCGCCGAACCGGTGGTGCTGACCCTGCCGCCCATCGAAGAACACCGTTACTACTCGGTGCAACTGATCGACGCCTACACGCAGAATTTTGCGTATCTGGGCACCCGCAGCACGGGCAACGCCGGTGGGCATTTCATGATCGCCGGGCCGAACTGGCAAGGTCAGCAACCGGTTGAAATCGACCGTCTGCTGCGCAGTGAAACCAACATCGCCTACGCGCTGTATCGCACGCAGTTGTTCGACGAAAAAGACCTGGGCAAGGTCAAGAACATCCAGAAGGGCTACAAGATCGAGCCGCTGAGCCACTACGTTAAACAAAAGGCCCCGCCTGCCGCGCCGAAGGTCGACTGGCCCAAGCCCACGCCGACCATGAGCGAAACCCCGGAGCTGTTCGGCTACCTGAATTTCATGCTGTCGTTTGCCCCGCCCCAGGACGCGGAGAAAGACTTGCTCGCGCGTTTCGCCAAAATCGGCATCGAAGCCGGCAAACCGTTCAAACCCAACGAGCTGCCTGCCAGTCAGCGCAAAGCCCTGGAAGACGGCATCGCCGACGCCAAGGCCGAATTCGCACAGTTTAAAAAGGACAAGGTCGACAGCCATCAGGTCAGCAGCGGCGATTTGTTCGGCACCCGCGACCACCTCAACGGTAACTACCTGTACCGCTACGCCGGCGCCAACATGGGGATCTTCGGCAACTCTGCCGAAGAGGCGAATTACATCGGCTATTTCGTCGACAAGGACGGCCAGCCGGTCGACGCCTCGAAACACGATTACACGCTGCATTTCGACAAGGGCGCCCTGCCCCCGGCCGACGCGTTCTGGTCGCTGACGATGTACGACGGCAAGAACAAATTGCTGGTCGCCAACCCGTTGAATCGTTACCTGATCAACTCGCGAATGCTGCCGGATCTCAAGCTGGATGCCGACGGCGGCCTGACCCTTTACGTGCAGCACAAAGCCCCGGCCAAGGACCTTCAAAGTAATTGGCTGCCAGCGCCGAACGGGCCTTTCTACGGTGTCCTGCGCCTGTACCTGCCAAGACCGGAAGTCTCCAGCGGCGAGTGGAAAATGCCCTCGTTGACGCCAGTCATCCCACAAAATCAATAAGCGGAGCCAGCCATGGTCAGGTCTTTTGTGGTACGTCCTTTGTTGGCCCTCTGCGTGGTCGGCAGCAGCCCGCTGGCACTGGCGGCAGAAGGCGGTGGCGGCCGGCCGATGACCGGCTTGCAGGTGTTTTCCAATGCCGGGATCGTGCCACCGGAACCCGGCTGGGTGATGTCGCTGAGCAGTTTCTGGTACGACGGCGAGCTCAAGGGTAACGTGCAAGTGCCTATCGTTGGCGCATTGAGTGCCGGGCTTGAGCTGCAAGTGTCTTACACCATGGCCAACTTCACCCATGTCTGGGATACCGGCAAGGGTCGCTGGAACTACGCGTCGGCGATTGGCGTGCCGGTGCAGTACACCGACATTACCGCGAGCGTCACCGGGCCTCGTGGCCGGACGCTGGGAACGGAAGATACCGGCACCCAGTTCGCCGACCTGCTGGTGACGCCCATCGCCGCCGGCTACCACTTCGACGAGGTCAACCACCTCTCGTTGTCCTTGCCGATCTACCTGCCGACCGGCGCTTACAACGATGATCGCCTGGCCAACGCCGGGCAGAACAACTACACCTTCATGCCCACCGTGGCCTTCACTCACCTCGACGGCAAGGGCGGCGAGTTCACCTTGTCCGGGGGGCTTGAGTTCTACACCGAAAACGACGCCACGGACTACAAGAACGGCAACCTCTTCACCCTCGATGCGCTATGGACCCACGGTTTCGGCAACGGCTGGAACGCCGGCATGGCCGCGGGCTACATCCAGCAGCTCACCGACGACTCCGGGTCAGGCGCCAACAGCGGCTTTCGCGGACGCTCGGTGGGCGCCGGTCCGACGGTGGGCTGGGCCGGCAAATTCGCCGACGCCCAGGCCAGCGTCAACGCTCGCTGGATCCCGGAGTTCGACACCAAGAACCGGCCTGAAGGCAACGGATTCAGCGTCAACCTGACTTTGGCGTTCTTCTAGAAGTGAACAGGGATCGCCAGTTTTATCGATCAACCTGCCAACCTTGAATAAAGGCCCCTCAATGACCGCACTCAACGACCTCAATGCCCTGCAAGCCAGCATCGCCGAAGCGGTGCTGGGCCAGGATCAAGTGATCCGGCAGATTCTGCTGGGCCTTCTCGCTAACGGCCATTTGCTCCTGGAAAGCTTGCCCGGGCTGGCCAAGACCCGCACGGTGAAAGCGCTGGCCAAACACCTGGACGCGAAGATGAGCCGCATCCAGTTCACCCCTGATCTCCTGCCGTCGGACATCACCGGGGCCGAAGTGCTGCACCAGATCGATGGCAAGAACGAGATCCGGTTCCAGCCCGGTCCACTGTTCGGCAACCTGATTCTGGCCGACGAAATCAACCGCGCACCGGCCAAGGTCCAGGCGGCCCTGCTGGAAGCGATGGAAGAACGGCAAATCACCGTGGCCGGCAACAGCCATGGGCTGCCGGAGTTGTTCATCGTGGTCGCCACCCAAAACCCCATCGAACAGGAAGGCACTTACCCGCTGCCGGAAGCGCAGATGGACCGTTTCCTGATGAAGGTGCTGCTCGATTACCCGAGCGCGGAAAACGAGAGCCAAGTGCTGCGACTGCTGCGTGAAGAGGAGTTTGCGACGGGCGCCAAGACCGCGCCGGTGCAAGGTTTCGCGCTGTCGCAGGACGTGATATTCGCTGCACGCCGGGAGGTCAGCGCCATCCATGTGTCCCCGGCCATCGATCGTTACCTGATCGACCTGATCAACGCCACCCGCCATCCGACGGATTACGACGCGGACCTGGGCCGCTGGATCGCCATCGGCGCCAGCCCGCGCGGCGGCATCGGCCTGGACCGTTGCGCCCGTGCCGATGCCTGGTTGCAGGGGCAGGATTTTGTCTCGCCGGACAACGTGCGCGCCGTGGTGCATCCGGTGCTGCGCCATCGTTTGCAGCTGAGTTATGACGCGGTCGCTGATGGCGTCACGGCCGATCAGGTACTGGATCGCCTGCTCGATAACGTTGCGATTCCTGCCTGATGTTGAAAACAAAAAGTGTCGACGGTCTGGTCTATGTCTCTCTGGCGCAATTGATGGCGCTGGAATTCAAGGCCCGTGACCTGAGTTTCCTCGCACGCCAGCCGCAAGGCAGCATCCTCGCCGGCAACCATGCCTCGCGGCTGCGGGGGCGTGGGCTGAATTTCGATGAGCTGCGCCGCTATCAACCGGGGGACGACTTGCGTCACCTCGATTGGCGCGCCTCGCTGCGCACTGGCAAACCGGTGGTGCGCACGTTCACCGAAGAGCGCGATCGCCCGGCGTTGATCCTCGTGGACCAGCGCATGTCGATGTTTTTCGGCTCGCAACGCAGTTTCAAATCCGCGGTTGCCGCCGAACTCGGCGCACTGGCGGCGTGGATGGTGTTCAACGCGGGCGACCGGGTTGGAGGGTTGGTATTCAACGACTCACGGATCGACGCGATTGCCCCGTTGCGCAGCCGCAAACGGATCGAAGCGCTGTGCAGTCGCATCGTCCAGCAGAATCAGGCATTGAGCGCGGCCAACCCGGACGCCGAGGGCGAAGATCAACTCGATAAAGTCCTGCAACAGTGCCTGGCTGTGGCCGGTCACGATCACCTGATCTGCATCGTCAGCGACTTTGCCGGTGCGGGCGAACACACCTTGCAACTGATGCGGCAACTGGCGGCGCATAACGATGTGATCGCCATGCAGGTGTACGACCCGCTGGCGTTGAACCTGCCGAAAAATGGCCGCTTGCTGATTACTCAAGGTCAGTTGCAAGTCGAGCTGGCGGTCGAGCAACGCAGCGTTCATCAGCCGCTGGGGGATTTTCTCAGCGGTCGGCTCAAGGACGTCGCCACGCTGCTGCGGCGCAGTCAGGTGCCGTTGATGATGTTCAGTACGGCGACCGAGGCGCAGGCACAACTGCGCGCGGAACTGGGCAAACTCGGCGGGGGGCGGCGATGAACCCGAACGTGCCGAGCATTGAGCAACTCAAGGAAATGGCCCTGCCGGCGCCCGTCAGTTACGCGCCACAAACGTGGGGCTGGTGGGTGTTGTTGGCGGTGTTGATGGGCGCCGTGTTGCTGGTGGGTGCGCGGCGGTATTGGCAGTGGCGGCGGGATCGGTATCGGCGCGAGGCATTGGTGCGGTTGGCTGAACTGCAAGGCAGCGATGATCAAATCAGCGCCCTGCGCGAACTCCCCGAACTGCTCAAACGCGTAGCCCTGTCGATGCCAGATCCCGTAGGAGCGAGGCTTGCCCGCGAACCAGGCCCCACGGTATCCCAGACAAACCGTGTAATCGTTCTTCGCGGGCAAGCCTCGCTCCTACAAGGTCCTGCGGCGTTAGGTAATGAGCGTTGGCAGGCATTTCTGGCGCAGCACAGTGCGCAGCCGTTGCCGGCGGATTTCAGCCGGCAATTGGCGTTGCTGGCCTATGCGCCGGATGCAACATTGCTGGCGTTGCCCAATGATCAGCGTCAGCAGTTGTTCGACACCTGCAAACACTGGGTGGAGTCGCATCATGTGGCAGCTTGATTACCCTTGGCTGTTACTGCTCCTCCCGTTGCCCTGGTTGGGTTACCGCTACCTGCCCGATTACCGCGAAGCCCGCAGCGCCGTGCGGGTGCCGTTTTTTGGCGCCATGAGCCGCGCGGTCGGTCAGGCGCCGAGCGCCGCCGGTACACGCAACAATCGCTGGCAATTGCTCCTGAACCTGCTGGTCTGGGCGCTGTTGCTGCTCGCGGCCGCACGCCCGGTGTTCGTGGAAAAACCCATCGAACGCCAGCAACCGGTGCGTGATCTGATGCTGGCCATCGACATCTCCCAGTCAATGGAAACCACTGATTTCACCGATGCCAACGGGCAGAAAATCAATCGTCTGGCGGCGGTCAAGGACGTGGTCCACGGTTTTATCGACAAGCGTAAAGAAGATCGCCTGGGCCTGATCGTGTTCGGCAGCGGCGCGTATCCGCAGGCGCCGCTGACACTGGATCACGCCAGCCTGTCGCTGTTGCTGGACGACACCGGCATCGGCATGGCCGGACCCAACACCGCCATCGGTGATGCGATTGGCCTGAGCCTGAAGTTGCTGGATCAGGCCCATGAACAGGAAAAAGTCCTGATCCTGCTCACCGACGGCAACGACACCAGCAGCGCCATCACCCCGGATCACGCGGCGTCGATGGCCGCCGCCAAAGGTGTGGTGATTCATACCATCGGCATTGGCGACCCGAGCGCCGAAGGCGAAGCCAAGGTCAACCTGCAAGGCTTGCAGCAGATCGCCGACGCCACGGGTGGCAAGTTCTTCCGCGCCGAAGACCGCACCGCGCTGGATCAGGTCTACAGCACCCTCGACACGCTGACCCCGCACCAGGTGAAAACCCTCAGCCACCAACCGAAAAGGGATCTGTTCTGGTGGCCGCTCGGCGCCGCTATCGGTTTGCTCGCGCTCTACCACCTCGGCGCCCTGCTGCGTCCGCACCTGACCCTCGCGCGTCAGCGGCAGGAGGCTTGAGATGGAGATCAACCTCAGCGACTTGCACTTCCTCCGTCCGCTGTGGCTCTTGCTCGTGCCGTTGGGTGCCTTGCTGCCGTGGCTCTGGAGGCGCAGTCGGGATGTGCAGCGGCGTTTGCGCAGCAACATTGCCGAGCACTTGCTGCCGCACTTGCTGATGACCCCGCAGGACCAACAGCGCTTGCGGCCGGTGCATCTGGTATGCGCGCTGTTGATGTTGGGCGCCCTCGCCGCTGCCGGGCCGACCTGGGAGCAGGACCAGCCGGACTTTCTGGAAAATCGTGCGCCGCTGATCATTGCCATCGACCTCTCGTCCTCGATGGACGCCAGCGACGTGCAGCCCAGTCGCCTGGAAGCGGTCAAACACAAACTGCACGACCTGATCCAGCGCCGCGCCGGTGCTCGCAACGCGCTGATCGCCTACGCCGGCAGCGCGCATCTGGTGCTGCCGCCAACCGACGATCCGGCGTTGCTCGATACGTTTATCCAGGCATTGAGCAGTGACCTGATCGGCAAACCTGGGAAGGATGTCGGCGCGGTGATCGACGAGGCCAAACGCCTGTTGGCGGCGGAGAAAACGCCGGGCACGTTGTTGCTGATCACCGACGGCGCCGACACCTCGCAACTCGCCGGCCTGGGCAAGCAACTGAACGACAGCACGCTGCAAGTGTTGATCCTCGCGGTCGGGCGCGAGGATGGCGGGATCATTCGTGACGCCAATGGCCAGCCGCGCACCGACAGTAATGGCCGCCCGGCCCTTGGCCGTTTCGACCAGGCCGCGCTGAAGCAGTTGGCATCAGCCATGGCGGCGCCGCTGGGCAGCCTGACGCTCAATGACAACGATCTGGACTGGATCGAACTGCACGCCCGTCAACATTTCCAGGCGACCAGTGACGAGCAGCGTGAGTTGCATTGGAAAGACGCCGGATACTGGCTGTGCTGGCCGCTGTTGCTGATCGCGTTTTTCTGCGTGCGCAAAGGCTGGAGCCTGAACTGGACGGCCGGTTTGCTGCTGGCGCTGGGTATCGGTTTTCAGCCCACCAATGCCCAGGCCAACGCTTTGACCGATGCATTTTTTACCCCCGACCAGCAAGGTCGCTGGGCCTTCGAACATGAGCACTTCCCGCAGGCCGCTGCGCTTTTTGTCGATCCGTACTGGAAAGGCATCGCGGCCTATAACGCGGCGGATTTTGACCTCGCGCTGGCGAGTTTTGCGCGACTGGAAACACCCCAGGCGTATTTCTACCTGGGCAATATTTACGTGCGCCGTTTCAAGTTTGATCAGGCCATCGCGGCCTACACCCAGGCGCTGAAGCTGCAACCACAGTTCCCGGAGGCCACGGCCAATCTGGCGTTGGCCATCGCCCTGGAAAAAGACACCGAAAGCGCCGAACAGAACGCGCCTGAGGTCAAACCCGACGAAATCAAGATGGACAAGGCGCCGGGCAAGGGACAAAGCAAAACCGTGGAGACCGAGCAGGCAGCGTCGGACGCGTTGTGGTTGCAGAACCTGACGACATCGCCAGCGAAATTCCTCAAGCAGAAGTTCAGCTTGCAGGATCAGGCGGGGGGCAAGCCATGAATCGGGTGATGGCCATCGCCGGCAAGCCGGCTCCTACAGAGGATTTGTGGCGATCACAAAAATTTGATTTCAATCCAATCAACTGTGGGAGCGAGCCTGCTCGCGATGGCGTCCGCTCACTCACCACAAATCTCTGCGCTTTGCTCTGCTGCCTGATCACCACATCCGCCCTCGCCGCTGAACCCGAACTGCGCATCCAGACCCGCCTGCAACCCGCTGCCCCGGTCATGGTCGGCGGCCTTCTGGAACTGCAACTCGACGTCCTCACCGACAGTTGGTTCACCGACGCCCCCGCCCTGCCCGACCTGAAACTGCCCGGCGCGCTGGTGCTACCGCCCGACGGCCACGCCGAGCACATCAACCAGACGCTGGACGGCAAGGCGTTCAACGGCATGCGCTACAGCTACCGGATCAGCCCGAATCAGGCCCGGGATTTTGACATTCCGGCGCTGACCGTGCAGGCCACGCCGGGCCAGGCCAGCGCCCCGTTGAGTGCGCAAAGCAAGCCGCTGCATTTCACCGCCAAGCAACCACCTGGATTCAAATCCGGCGAACCGGTACTGGTGGCGCAAGGGCTGCGTTTCACGCAAAAAGTCATCGACTCGGCAACGCCTTTGAAGGTCGGCGACAGCCTGACCCGGCAACTGACCTTACAGGCCGACAACGCCATGGCCATGTCGCTGCCTGCGCCGTCACTGGGCGATGTCAGCGGCCTGAGCCGTTACCCGAAGAACCCGCAAATCAGCAGCCTGGACGACGGCCGGGGCAACTTCACCGGCGGCCAACGCATCGACACCGTGACTTACCGTATCGACAGCGAAGGCCATCACAGCCTGCCCGCGATCGAGTTGAAATGGTGGGATGCCAGCAGCCAGCAAACCCGCACCGCGCAAGTGCCGGCAGTGAGCTTTGAGGCCATCGCCAACAGCGCTTACACGCCTGTGTTCTCGATTGCCGAAGACCTGAAACAAATGGGCGAACACAGTCGCGTGCGTTTTTCCAGGCACTGGCTGGTTGTCTTGCTGCTGCCGGCAGTGCTGCTACTGGGCTGGTTCGCAAGGCCTTTCATGCATCGCGTTTACCTGTCCGTGCGCGACCGACGCCGTGCCCGATACGCCGCGTGGCTGCAATCCGCCGACTACGCCTGGCGGCAGATTCCACGGCAAATCAACGCCACACCGGCGCAACTCAGCGCCCTGTACCTGTGGCTCAAACGCAGCCGCGGAGGCCTGAAATTGAGCGTCCTCGGACCGCGCCTGCAGGACCTGTTACGCGCCTGTTACAGCCGTCAATCGACCGAAGATCAGGCGCTGCGCCAACTCGGGCAATCCTTGTCTACGCTGCATAGTCAGGCGCGAGGCAGCAACGTCCGGACCGTTCCCGCACTGCGGCCGCTCAACCCCGTCCACGAGAAGGAATTCCCATGACGAACGCGACATCAAGCCACCATCGTTTCGGGCTGACGCTGCTCTTCACGCTGATCCTGCCGCTGCTGGCGCATGCCAACGAGCCATTGCCGTCGTGGAATGACGGCCCGGCGAAAAAGCACATCATCGAGTTCGTCCAGACGGTCACCGACCAATCCAGCAGGGACTTCGTCAAGCCCGCTGACCGCATCGCCGTGTTCGACAACGACGGCACCTTGTGGAGCGAGCAGCCGATGTACTTCGAGCTGCTGTTTGCCCTGGAAGAGGTCAAGCGCACCGCGCCGCAGCACCCGGAATGGAAAACCACCCAGCCCTTCAAGGCCGTCCTGGAAAACGATCACCAGGCACTCGCCGCCGCCGGCATGGACGGCATCATGAAGATCTTCGGTGCGACCCACACCGGCATGACCACCGAAGCCTTCGACGACTATGCCAAGACCTGGCTGAGCCAGGCCCGGCATCCGAAGACCGGCAAGCCGTACACCGAGATGATCTTCCAGCCGATGCTGGAAATGCTCGACTACCTGCGCGGCCAGGACTTCAAGACCTACATCGTCTCTGGTGGCGACACCGGGTTCATGCGCGCCTTCGCCGAGAAGGTCTACGGCATCCCGCCCGAGCAAGTGATCGGCACCACCTTCGTCACGGCGTTCCAGTTCAAGGACGGCAAGGCTTCGATCGTGCGCACGCCCAAGCTGGCCCATAACGACGACGGTCCGGGCAAACCGGAAAGCATCGACGCGGTGATCGGCAAGCGGCCAATCCTGGCGTTCGGCAATTCCGACGGCGACCTGCAAATGTTGCAGTGGACTGCCGCCGGCCCCGGCAAACGATTCATGGGGTTGGTGCACCACACCGACGCCAAACGCGAATGGGCCTATGACCGCAAGTCCGATATCGGGCGCCTGGACAAAGCCCTGGACGAAGCAAAAACCCGTGGCTGGACTATCGTCGACATGGCGTCCGAATGGCGCCGGATCTATCCGTTCGAGGCAGCCGCCACTCCCGAGCAAGTGCAATAAAAAGCGTGACGCAGGACTGCAATAAACGTTTGTCGCACCACGCGACACTAGCGCAAAAGGAGCAAGTCAGATGACTCGCATACGCAAGTGGCTACCGAAACTCGCCCTGGTGGCGGCCTCGGTGATGGCGATTTCGGCGACTGCCGGGGCTGCCGAAAAACCCAACATTCTCGTGATCTTCGGCGATGACATCGGCCAGACCAACATCAGTGCCTACTCCATGGGCGTGGTCGGGTACAAGACTCCGAACATCGACCGGATTGCCAAGGAAGGCATGCTGTTCACCGACTATTACGCGGAGAACAGCTGCACGGCCGGACGCTCATCGTTCATCACTGGCCAGACGCCGTTGCGTACCGGCCTGTCGAAAGTCGGCGTTCCAGGTGCGCCGGTCGGCATTCAGAAACGCGACATCACCATTGCTCAGGCACTCAAATCGCAAGGCTACGCGACAGGCCAGTTCGGCAAAAATCACTTGGGCGACCGGGATGAATACCTGCCAACGAACCACGGCTTTGACGAATTTTTCGGCAACCTGTACCACCTCAATGCCGAAGAAGAGCCGCAACGACCGTATTGGCCCAAAGATGACCCCGAGTGGGTCAAGGCCAACTCTCCACGCGGCGTGATCCACAGCTTTGCCGATGGCAAGATCGAGGACACCGGCGCCTTGACGACCAAGCGCATGGAAACCATCGACGACGAAACCACCGCCGCTGCGCAAGCGTTCATCGAGAAACAGGCCAAGGCCGATAAGCCGTTCTTCGTCTGGATGAACACCACGCGCATGCACGCCTTCACTCATGTGCGTGAATCGATGGCGGGCCAGAGCGGCATGCCAGGCAACGAGTACGCCGACGGCATGCTCGAGCACGACGGGGATGTCGGCAAACTGCTCAAGACCCTCGATGACCTGAAAATCACCGACAACACCATCGTGGTCTACACCACCGACAACGGCCCGAATCAATGGTCCTGGCCGGACGCGGCGACCACGCCGTTCCGTAACGAGAAGAACTCCAACTGGGAAGGTGCCTACCGCGTTCCGGCCATGGTGCGTTGGCCGGGCAAGATCAAACCGGGCGAGGTTTCCAACGAACTGTTCTCGGGCCTCGACTGGTTCCCGACCTTGCTGGCGGCTGCTGGCGACGACGGGGTCAAGGACAAGCTGCTCAAGGGCTGGGCGCCGGCTTCAGGCGGCACCAGTTTCAAGGTGCATCTGGACGGGTACAACCAACTACCGTACCTGACCGGCCAATCGCCTAAGAGTGAGCGCACGCAGTTCTTCTACTTCAACGATGACGGCGTGCTCGTGTCCATGCGCTCCGGCAACTGGAAAGCGGTGTTCTGCGAACAACGCAAACCAGGTGGTTTCGAAGTCTGGGCCGAACCGTTCGTCTGCCTGCGCGTACCGAAAATCTTCAACCTGCGCATGGATCCGTATGAACGTGCCGATGTGGTTTCCGACCAGTATTACGACTGGACGGCCAAGAATGCGTACCTCGTATCGCTAGCGTCCACCCAGGCCGCGAGATTCCTGGAAACCTTCGTCGAGTATCCGCCTAGCCAGAAACCGGCGAGCTTCAGCATCGATCAGATCCGCGCGGATGTGGATCGACGGATTGAAGAAAAAGCCAAGAAATAACGTTTGACCGCCGCTCGCCCTGACCGGGCGAGCGGCCCTATTCCATGGTGCAAACACAAACCCTGTAGGAGCCGGCTTGCTGCGGGCGGCGTTCCGACGATAGCGGTCTTCCAGTCAATCAATCGGTGTCTGACCCACCGCTATCGCCAGCAAGCCGGCTCCTACAAGGATTTGTGTTTTATTTGAATTTTTGTACAAGGCAATAGCCCTATGTCCTCACGTGTCGCCAGCAAGTCGTCGGCCATTCCTGTTCCTCATGCCGCCTCCCCCGCGCTGCTGATCCCGGCCCTGTTGCTGTTCGTCTCCGGTGCTGCGGCGCTGGTGTATCAGGTGCTGTGGATCAAGCAACTGTCGCTGGTGGTCGGCGTCGAGGTCTATGCAATCACCACCGGTATCAGCGCTTTTTTTGCCGGGCTGGCCTTGGGTGGATGGCTGTTCGGACGCTGGGCGGATCGCTTGCAGCAGCCCGTTCTGCTGTATGCAGGGCTGGAAGTGGTGGTGGCCGTGCTGGGTGTCGGCGCGACCTTTGCCATGAGTCTCGCGGCCAGCCCGTTTGCCTGGCTGGAACAACACATCGGTCTGGCCGCATGGGCATTGCCGTTTGCGTTGGTGGGTATTCCGGCGCTGTTGATGGGCGGCACCTTGCCGGTGCTGGTGCGCTCGCTGGCCACCGACCCGCAGCATCTGGGCAAGGCTGGCGGCCAGCTTTACGCGGCGAACACCGCCGGGGCCATCGCCGGCACCCTGCTTGCGGCGTTCGTGCTGATTGCCACCCTCGGCGTGCGCGGCAGTGCCCTGGCCGCCGCGATGCTGAACCTGCTGGCCGCCGCCGGCGCCTTGTGGTTTCAGCGTCACCGTTCACTGCCGGCCGTTGCGCCGGCAAAACACACGTCGAGCAAAGCGCCCGACCGACTGGCCTTGTGGCTGTACTCGATTGCCGGCGGCGTGGCCCTCGGTTATGAGGTGGTCTGGTCGCAATCGATCGTGCAGTTCATGAGCACCCGCACCTACGCCTTTGCCGTGGTGCTGGCGACGTACCTCACCGGGCTGTTTCTCGGCAGTGTGCTGCTGGCCCGTCGGGTGGAGCGCATTCGTGATCCCTGGGGAGTATTCGGTTTGCTGATCGCCGGCGCCGGGCTGGTCGCGTTGCTGGAAATCGCCCTGCTCGGTCGCTGGTTGGTGGTCGCGCAAAGCCTCGCCGAAGCCTGGGTGTTGTCGCTGGGTGCGAGTGAGTTGCCGGGCATGAGCGCGCGGTTTGCGGTGGCGGCGTTAAGCATCGTGTTTGTGCCGACGCTGTTGTTGGGCGCGGCGTTTCCCCTCGCCCTGCGCCTGAGCGTTGGCCGCGAGCGGGTCGGCCAGGATGTCGGCGCTGTCGTGGCGTTCAATACGCTGGGCGGGATTGTCGGGGTGATGCTCTGCGGGTTTGTGCTGATCCCGTGGCTGGGCCTGGTACGCACATTGGGGCTGTTGGCCATTGTCGCCGCCGGGATCGGGTACTTCGCGGTGCGCAAGGGTCACGGGGTCAAGAAAGGTCGGCGCCAAGCCGTGGTGGCTATCGGCCTGTTGTCGGTGGCGGTGGCGGTATTTACCCCGGTGAACAAACTCGCCAGCCTGCTCCCCGGTGCTCGCAACGCCACGCTGGCCTTCTATGAAGAAGGACGCGGCGGGACCGTGGCGGTGGTCACCCAGGGCAAGGGACAGAAAGCCTTCCAGCGTTTGTACATTCAAGGCGTGTCCAACACCGGCGACGCCATGCCGTCCCTGCGTTACATGCGCATTCAGGCGCTGCTGCCGCTGCTGATCCACAACGGCGAACCGCGCTCGGCGCTGGTGATCGGTTTTGGCACCGGCATCACCGCAGGCGCATTGACCCGTTATCCGGGGCTCGAACACCGGGTGGTGGCCGAGTTGCTGCCTTCGGTGGTCAAGGCTGCGCCGCTGTTCAAAGGCAACTTCAATGCCGCCGCCGATCCCGGCGTTGACGTACGCCTGCGCGACGGGCGCCAGGAGCTGCTGCGCAACCCGCAGCGCTATGACTTGATCACCCTTGAACCGCCACCGCCCTCCGCGGCCGGCGTGGTCAATCTTTACTCCCGGGACTTCTACCAACTGGCCGCCAGTCGTCTGGAGAAACAGGGGCTGGTCGCGCAGTGGCTGCCGCTGCCCACGCAGAACATCGACGATTCACGCTCCCTGGTGCGCAGCTTTCTCGATGTGTTCCCGTACGCCAACGTGTGGACCAGCGAGTTCCACGAAATGCTGCTGGTGGGTTCGATGGAACCGATTGCGCTGGATGTGGCAAAAATCAGCGAGCGCTTCCAGCAGGACAGCGTGCGCAGCACGTTGCAGGACGTGGGCATCGGTTCCGCCAACACCTTGCTCGCCACGTGGGTCACCGATCGCACGGGGCTGGAGCGTTTCGCCGCCGATGCCCCACCAGTGACCGACGACCAGCCGCGTATCGAATATGCGCCGTGGGTGCGGGCCAAAGAGATCAGTCGGGTGCTCCCCGCCCTGCTGGACTTGCACGTCGCGCCACCGTTAGTGAATGCCGATGCGGGATTCATCGAGCGGATGAATGCGCACCAGCAGCGCTTGATGCAGTTCTATCGGGCGAGCCTGCATGCCTATGACGGCGACCGTGATGCGTGGGCCAGGGATATTCGCGAGGTGATGCGCGGGGATGGGGGGAATCCGTATTACCGGTGGTTTGTCGGGGAGTGATGCGGTGCCCATAAGTACGCTTTCGCGGGCAAGCCTCGCTCCTACAGGTCCGAGTCGTACACATTTTTTGCATCCGACCGCAACTCTGTAGGAGCGAGGCTTGCCCGCGAAGCTTTTTGCGCTTACTTGGATTTGAGCTTCAGATACGACTGATGCATATCCGCAGCCCAGCCATCGATCACGCTTTTCACGTCATCGGCCTTCATCACCTGCGACTCGTTTTCCAGCGGTTTGCCGGTGCCCTTGCGCACGACCTGGGCCACGACTTTATTGCTGCCGCCGTCGAGGAACACCGCTTCGGTGGCCAGGTCGGTCTGCTGATCACGAATACCGCTGGCAGTACTCACCGCCGCTGCCACCAACGCAATCGGGATCACTTCATAAGGTTTCAGCCCTTCGGTCTTGCTGCTCACGGCAGTGATCGCGGCGCGCACCACAATCACACCCGGGCCAGGGCCTGAGGCCAGAGGCAGGGATTTGCCGATTTCGCGTTTGAGCGCCTGATCGTAATAACTGGTGATTCCGTTCAGGGTGGCCTGAGGGATTTTTACGGTTGCCTGAGGCTTGGGATACAGCTGGGTCGGCTCGATGTACACGCTTTGGAATTTCTTGATGTCAACTTTCGGATCGATCCAGCGCATCACTACTGCACCCGAAGGTGATTTGGCTTCCTGGAGTTGGCTGTAATTTTTGAGGAAGCCTGAATACTCGTCTGGCTCGACCTTTTTGCTGGCGCAGCCAACTACGCCGATCGAGGCAATACACAATGTACTCATCATCAATGCAAGCTTCATGCGGTAACTCCTGTAGGGCGGTCGACTACGGTTTGGAAACGGTTTAACAGGTATAGCTAATGCAGCGCGTTTTGTTGTGCAGAATCACAACATTCATCTATCGCCGCGCAGAGGATCACACCTGTCATTTGACAGACGCCCGGCATCCGTCAAAGCTGCATCGAGCTAGAACGCGCGCCTGACGGCAAACGCACCCGGACTATGGAAGTCGCAATGCCGAAACATAAAAACAAAGCAGTCGCCCCAAACCCTGATTCGTCACCGACTTCGTTTTCTCGTTATCTGTTTCCCGTTCTCATCAG
Source organism: Pseudomonas sp. PDM02 (assembly GCF_014852285.1). NCBI lineage: Bacteria > Pseudomonadati > Pseudomonadota > Gammaproteobacteria > Pseudomonadales > Pseudomonadaceae > Pseudomonas > Pseudomonas sp. PDM02. The sequence continues at coordinate 448,678 of NZ_JACVBL010000003.1, forward strand.
CGTGCTGCTCCTGGCGATCGGGGGCATTGGCTGGTTTCTGTTCAGCAGCCAACCGGCCCCGGTGACCTATGCGCCGCCGCTCAGTACACCGGTCATTGCTCCTGAAAAACCCGTGGTCGCCGCGCCGGCGAAGATGGTCGATGAGCAACAGTGCCAGGCTTGCCACAGCGAGCAAGTGAAGGACTGGCAAGGCTCGCATCACCAATTGGCGATGCAGGAAGCCAGCGCCGGGACGATGCTCGGCGACTTCAACAACGTCACCTTCAAGGCCGAAAACGAGACGACCCGGTTTTCGCGCAAGAACGACGAATTCTGGGTCAACACGCCGGGCATTGATGGCAACAACGCTGATTTCAAGGTCGCCTACACCTTTGGTATCGCGCCGTTGCAGCAGTATTTGATTGAGGTCGGTGATGGTCGGTTGCAGGCGTTGGGTGTCGCTTGGGATACCGAGAAACACCGCTGGTTTCACCTCTATCCGGGCCGGGGTGTGAACTTCAAGAACCCGTTGCACTGGAGCAAGCCGAGCCAGAACGCCAATTTCATGTGCGTCGAGTGCCATACCACCGGCTACAAACGCAACTTCGATGCGGCTAAAAACACCTTTGACAGTCAGTGGAACAGCCTTGGCGTGGGTTGTCAGGCGTGCCACGGTCCGGCGTCCAGCCACCTGGAATGGACCGCGAAAAAGACTGATCTGATCCACGCCGGTTTCGCCGTCGACCTCAAGGACAAGGACGCGACCGTCGAGATCGAAACCTGCGCCCGCTGCCATTCACGGCGCGCACCGCTGGGTGATGGCTTCACCGTCGGCAAGCGCCTGATGGATGACTATCTGCCCAGCCCCCTGACCCGCGAGTTGTATGCGCTGGATGGCAAGATCAAGGACGAAGTGTTCGAACACGGTTCCTTCGCCCAGAGCAAAATGTTCGACAAGGGCGTGCGCTGCAGCAACTGCCACAATCCCCACAGCAACGAACTCAAGGCACCGGGCAACGGCGTCTGCCTGCAATGCCACAACAGCGCCGGCAAAACCTCGGTGGCCGGTGTCGAGGGCAAGGGCTTGCAAGCGAAAAACTACGATTCTGTCGAACACACCCGCCACGCCATGGGCCAACCGGGTTCGCAGTGCGTGGATTGCCACATGCCCGGCAAGTTCTACATGGGCAATGACTTTCGGCATGACCACAGCTTCAGCATTCCCAACCCTGAGCGGGCGAAAAAACTCGGCACGCCGGACGCCTGCCTGACCTGCCATCAGGGTAAGGCCGGTGACAAAATCACTGAACAATTCAAGCTCTGGAATACCGCAGCCACCGCCGCCCAGGCGCCGCGTTACGACGAAAGCCTGTGGCTGATTCGCAATGGTCAGCCCAGCGCGGCGCAAGCCTTGTACGAACAGCTGCAACGCAGCAACCTGCCGGCGATCCAGCGCGCAACGCTGCTGGCCGAGTTGCCGCTGTACCCCAGCGAACAGGCGTTGAAACTGGCGACTCAGGACTTGCGCAACCCGGCACCGCAAGTGCGTGAAAGCGCCGTTCGGGCGATCAGCGCGTTCCTCCCGCCGCCGGAGCGCGCACCACTGCTGACACCGTTACTGGGTGACCCGGTCAAAGCGGTACGCATCGCTGCCGCCCGGGATCTGCTCAGCGTCGCCCGCGACGGTTTGGGCAGCGCTCAGGCGAACTGGAACGCCGCCATCGCCGAGTATGAGGATGTGCAAAAGAGCCTGGCCGAACGCGCGGAAGCCAACCTCAACCTCGCCATGCTGTATCAGGCCAGCGGTCGCAGCGCTGAAGTTGAAGCGCTGCTGCGCACGGCGCTCCAGCGCGATCCGGACTTTTACCCGGCGCTGGTGACGCTGGTGCAGTGGCTGGAAGCCAGTGGGCGCGGTCAGGAGGCACAGACCCTGCTGGAACAGGGCATCAAGGAGCATCCGGACGCCGCTTTGCTGTTGCATACCCAAGGGTTGTCGCTGATACGAGCGGGTAAAACGGCCCAGGCCATGCCGGTGCTGCGCAAAGCCGCCGGGCTGGAACCCCAGAGCGCGCAATTCGGCTATGTGCTGGCGGTGGCGCTGCATGACAGCGGCAAGGTCGATGAGGCCTGCGAGGAACTGGAACGGTTGTTGAAGGTGCAACCGGCGAACCGCAATGCGCGGTTGTCGTTGATCCAGTACTACCTGGAAAACGGACAGGAGCCCAAGGCCCAGGTGCTGTTGCAGGGCTGGAAGAAGATGAACATGGGGGATCCGGCGTTGAAGTGATCCGAGGGTTGATTCGAGGGCCCCTTCGCGGGCAAGTCGGATCGCCGCACCGCTCGCTCCTACAGGTATTGCGTAATCCTTGTAGGAGCGAGCGGTGCGGCGATCCGACTTGCCCGCGAAAGCGTCACCACGGTCTTAACCTTACATCACCACGAAGAACCACTCTTCAACGCCAACTCCCGCCGACTGTTAGCCCGCATCGCCTTGATCAACGACACCGTGCCCACCAACAGAATCGCGGCGCCGAACAGGAAGTCGATGTTGTACAACTGGAAGTCCTCCAGCGGTCCCACCAACAGCACGCGGATCGCGCCGATACTCACCAGTGTCGCGAGAAAATCGATGCCCGGTTCGTCGCGGTAAAACACGTGCATCAGCGGCAGGCAGATCACCAGCAACAACAGCAGCACGATCACCTTGAACGAGCCTTTGCGCTCGACACTGAAGGCGCACTCATTGGCCGCGTAGGGCTTGTAATCGTCCTCGCGAACCAATGAATTTTTCTCGTTGATGTATTCGACCCGGTTGTACTTTTGAATCGGCGTGAAGGTGTTGGACATCTCCATGAGGGTGGTGATGCGTTTGAACTTCAGGTCGATCCGTTCATTGCCCTTGAGGATGTACAGCACCGGTTTGTAGCCGTAGCGCCAAGTGTCGAACGGAAACGCCGCCGCCCGCCCCTGCACGCCGATAGGCCGGGACTCAAGCTCGGCGTAGGCACTTTTGTCGAGCGAAGAGAGGTTGCGACTCAGCGGCTTGATCTTGACCTGCTCAAGGAAGATCGGCGTGACGCCGTAGGACCATTGAAGAGGTTCCAGGCGCAGGCGCAACTCGTTGCGGCCCAGGTCATACCGATCGAAAGTGCGCTCGGAGACGATGACCGCACCCGAGAGCATGAAATCGCCCCGTACGTTGTTGGTGATGCGCAGGGTCAGGTGATCCTTGCCCAGCGCCGCCGCATCGCTGGCCGGTGGCGTGCCGCACCAGGCGGAACTGTCGGCTGAGGCCCCGAGTTGCCCGTCACGGTTCTCCTGGAACAGATACACATAACTGCCCCACAGGGCCGCCATCAGCAACACTGCGACCAGCCCTAAAACTTTCTTGCCCGCGCTCAAACCAGACTCCTTTCTTTGACCCGCTTCCTTATGAGGCGCGGACTCTATCAAAACGGGGTCCCCGGCCAAAGCAAAAAGTCGTGTGGTTTTCAGCGGCGCCGAAACAACGGTCGAGGCTCGATCACCGAGCGGCCATACAACACGCTCATGCCGGCGAGGCCCTTGAGCGCGTCTTCGGCGGATTTGTCCTCGCGCACCGCAAAGCTGTCGAACCCGCATTGGCGCATGTGGCTGAGTTGATCGCGCAGGACATCGCCAACCGCGCGCAATTCGCCGGTCCAGCCCAGTCGGGTACGCAGCAAATACGCCTGGCTGTAACCACGACCGTCGCGAAAACTCGGGAAATCCAGCGCAATCAGCGGCAGTTGGTCGAACCACGGCTTGAGGCTTTCCACTTCATCGTCCGGCCCCAGCCACACGCCCTGCCGCCCGGGTTCCTCCAGCCAGCAGGCCAGCGGGACTATCACCGGACCTGACGGCAATCCGGCGGCAAGCTCCCTGACCAGGGTCCACGGATCGGCGCTATCGATCCGCGCTACACCGGCCTCCAGTCGCAGCAGATTGTTCATGCCGAGACCTCCAGCAACTTCGGATAGACCGCCTCTTTGAACGGCTCCAGACCAAGGCGCTGCAACGTGTCGACGAACAGTTCCTCACTCTCGCGGTAACGCACGAACGTGGCGATGATCCGCTCGATCACGTCGGGCACTTCAGCCGCGCTGAAGGATGGGCCGATGACTTTTCCCAGCGCGCTGTTCTTGCCCTGAGCGCCGCCGAGGGTGATCTGGTACCACTCGCTGCCGTTCTTGTCGACGCCAAGAATGCCGATATTGCCGATGTGGTGATGGCCGCAGGCGTTCATGCAACCGGAAATGTTGAGGCTGATGTCGCCCAGATCATGCAGATAATCCAGGTCGTCAAAACGCGCCTGAATGCCTTGCGCAATGGGGATCGACTTGGCGTTGGCCAATGCACAGAAATCGCCGCCGGGGCACGCGATGATGTCGGTCAGCAAACCGACATTGGCACTGCCCAACCCATGCTCGCAAGCCACACGCCAGAGCGTGAACAAGTCCGACTTCGGCACGTCCGGCAGGACGATGTTCTGTTCATGGGCAATGCGGATTTCGCCGAAACCGAATTGCTCGGACCACGCGGCCACGGCATCCATTTGTTCGCCGGTGACATCTCCCGGCGGCGAAGCACTGCCCGGTTTGGTCGACAGCACCACACTGGCGTAGCCCGGCACCTTGTGCGGCTGGACGTTGCGCGAGACCCAGCGGGCGAATGCACTGTTTTCGGCCAGGCGGGTGCCGAACTCCAGGTCGGTACTGGACAGCGAACGGTAATCCGGCGGCACGAAGGCACTGGCGACACGCGCATATTCATCGCCGGTCAACTGCGCCGGACCGTCCTTGAGGTGCTGCCACTCCTCCTCCACTTCCCTGGCGAAGGCTTCGATACCGAGCGCCTTGACCAGAATCTTGATCCGCGCCTTGTACTTGTTGTCCCGCCGACCGTGGCGGTTGTAGACCCGCAGCACCGCTTCGACATACGACAGCAAATGCTGCCACGGCAAGCCTTCGCGAATCTGCAGGCCAAGAATCGGCGTGCGTCCCAAACCACCGCCTACGATCACCCGCAGGAGCATTTGTCCGTCGGCGCCGGGGTAAAGATAAAGACCGATGTCGTGCATCATGATCGCCGCGCGGTCCTGTACGGCCGAGCAGATGGCGATCTTGAATTTGCGTGGCAGGAACAGGAACTCCGGGTTGATCGTCGACCATTGGCGCAGGATTTCCGCCAGCGGTCGCGGGTCGATCAACTCGTCCGCCGCAACCCCGGCGAAGGCTTCGGTGGTGATATTGCGCACGCAGTTGCCGGACGTCTGGATCGCGTGCATTTCTACCTGGGCCAGGCGTTCGAGGATTTCCGGCACCTGGGCCAGTTCGATCCAGTTGAACTGCATGTTCTGCCGGGTGGTGAAGTGGCCGTAGCCACGGTCGTAATCCCGGGCGATGCTCGCCAGCGTACGCATCTGTTGCGCACTCAGCGTGCCGTAGGGAATGGCCACGCGCAGCATGTACGCGTGTTTTTGCATGTACAGGCCATTCTGCAAGCGCAACGGCAGGAATTCCTCTTCGCTCAACTCGCCTGCCGTGAAGCGTTCGACCTGATCACGAAACTGCGCAACCCGCTCGAAGACCAGCGCCCGGTCATAGTCGTCGTACTGATACATGTGGCTACCTCATCAGGATGGGACGGGCTCTGTGGCTCGTTTTCGATGAGGCGACTATGAGGGGCACCGGAAAAACATTACAGATTCAGGAGACTTCAAAAAAACCATATCAGTTTGATGGATCACTACTGAGGTTGATTCGGCATCTCATCAACGATGGGTGCGTAAAGCCTTTTGAAGCGCCAATCGTACGAATCGCCGGCCTTGTTGGTGCCACACTCCCAACTGCACGACCACGTCATCAAGCCTCTGATCCGGTTGCCGTCTTTTACCAGTCGCTTGAGTGCATTTTTCACAAAAGCGGGATCAACTACATATCCGTTGGCGGCTGCATCGATATTGCTGGGCAAGCCGATAACGAATTTGTCGGCAGGGATTTTGGTGAAACCCAAATCACCTGTTACCAATGCGGCGGTCAGGTAGTAGAGGAACTCTTCCTTGCGCACTCCATCGTCCTGCGCAAGCCATGGTGGGTTAAGCCCTGGGACACTAAGCCCATCGCCGCGCTGGTTGTAATATTGAGGGGCAATGAAGTCGTAATGGTCCTTCAGCGCAGTCAAATACGGTAGGTACTTACCCCCGGTTCTCAGATACGGGAACTCTGGCGCCATGCTGATGATGAAGTGTTTACCCTCTTTCCCGTAGTGTTCCCTGACCAGTTTAAGCGCCGCCGGAATCACCTTATTGTTATCGGCAAAGTCGATAGCGGCCTGCTCCAGATCGATGTCCAGCCCATCAAAACCATAGACTTCCGCCAATCGGATAATTTCAGTGGCAAGCGCCTGTTCCTGACCATTGCGCAGCTCAATGTGAGCATCGGCGCCCCCCAGTGAAATCAGCACCGCGCGACCTTGCTTGTTGAGTACGCCGACCTGACGCCGAAACTCCACATCGGTCTGGTTGTATGGCTTGAATGTCGGGATACCGGCCCCCTTCATGAACGCGACGGCCACAACGTTGTATTCGACGGGGATGTCTTCCAGTTGCACTTCACCCGTCAATCCGCCTTGATACCCGACACTCGGCCCCCAGTTATGCCAAAAACCCATGAATATCTTTTTACCGCGAATATCGGGCATCACGGACGCGTCATCGGCAGGCGCCTTGGGGCCTGTATAAGTGGAAGTTGTCATTGGTTCACCCTTGAGTTCAGAACATCCTGTATGAAAGTGCCCCTCCTGATCGCCATGACCGGCAGGGCTGACTTGCCTTGAACGCAACCACTGGAACTCACCACTACCCAATGCGTCAGCGGGTTTATTAAACCGCTGGATTCAATCCGCCGATACTGTCAACTCTGACAGGTACGGCGCCTTTATCTGATCCGTATTAATTGCGCTTTCCTGAATCTGTTTTGTTTTCGATGAGATTTCTACAGTTCACGGCATGCCAGTCCGGGTGGCCTGGCAAGACTTTGCAACCGTGGAAGCATTGACCATGAGCACAGCAACAATCGGACAGGCCTATAACTACAAGGTCGTCCGCCAATTCGTCGTGGCGACCATTTTCTGGGGCGTCGTGGGGATGGCGATGGGGGTGTGGATCGCCTCGCAACTGGTGTGGCCCGAGATGAACCTCGACCTGCCGTGGACCTCGTTCGGGCGTTTGCGTCCGCTGCACACCAGCCTGGTGATTTTCGGCTTTGCCGGCAGCGCGCAGTTCGCCGCCAGTTACTACGCAGTGCAGCGTACCTGCCAGGTGCGGTTGTACTCGGACACCCTTGCCGCCTTCACCTTCTGGGGTTGGCAATCGGTCATCGTGGTGATGCTGATCACCCTGCCGCTGGGCTACACCACCACCAAGGAATACGCCGAGATCGAGTTCTCCGGCGCGGTGTGGATGACCGTGGTCTGGGTGGCGTACGCCGTCGTGTTTTTCACCACGGTGGTGCAACGCAAGACCCATCACATTTACGTCGGCAACTGGTTTTTCGGCGCGTTCATCGTGGTGATCGCCATGTTGCACGTGGTCAATCACCTGTCGATTCCGGTGGACTGGTTCAAGTCCTACCCGGTGTATTCCGGCGCCACCGACGCCATGGTGCAGTGGTGGTACGGGCATAACGCGGTGGGTTTCTTCCTGACGACCGGGTTCCTCGGGATGATGTATTACTTCGTGCCGAAACAGGTCGGGCGGCCGGTGTATTCCTATCGTTTGTCCATCGTGCATTTCTGGGCGTTGATCACCCTGTACATCTGGGCCGGCCCGCACCATTTGCACTACACCGCATTGCCGGACTGGGCGCAGTCGTTGGGCATGGCCATGTCGCTGATCCTGTTGGCGCCGAGCTGGGGCGGCATGATCAACGGCATGATGACCCTGTCGGGTGCCTGGCATAAATTGCGCACCGATCCGATTTTGCGTTTTCTGGTGCTGTCGCTGGCCTTCTACGGCATGTCGACTTTCGAGGGGCCGATGATGGCGATCAAAACCGTGAACGCCCTCTCCCACTACACCGACTGGACCATCGGCCACGTGCACGCCGGCGCCCTCGGTTGGGTGGCGATGATCACCTTCGGCGCGGTCTACCACATGATTCCGAAAGTCTTCGGTCGCGAGCAGATGTACAGCACGCCGCTGATCAACCTGCATTTCTGGCTGGCGACCATCGGCACCGTGCTGTACATCGCCTCGATGTGGGTCAACGGCATCACCCAGGGCCTGATGTGGCGCGCGATCAACGACGACGGCACGCTGACCTATTCCTTCGTCGAAGCCTTGCAGGCCAGCCATCCGGGATTTGTGGTGCGGTTTGCCGGCGGCGTGTTCTTCCTCAGCGGCATGCTGTTGATGGCGTACAACGCCTGGCGCACCGTGCGGGTTTCCGACGTGGCGATGGCTGAACGTGATGCACGGATTGCCTGAGGCGAGGAGCTGAGATGTTCGAGATCGTGTTGAATATCGTGGGTGTTGCGGGGCTTTGGCTGGCGGTCGAGTACTGCCTAAAGCAGCAGACAACGGAGAGTCTGGAGGAAGCGAGCCTGATCCCGTTTGCCGATGACCCGGAGGTGGCGCGACGGGTGGAGTTGGCGACGGGGAAAGTGGTGAAGGCGGTTGCGCCGGAAGTGGCAAAACCCGGTTGGATAAACCTCGAAATCTGATGCACCGCAGATCCATTGTAGGAGCGAGACCGGCTTGCCGGCGATAGCGGAGGGTCAGGCAGCATAAATGTTGAATGCTGAACCGCAATCGCGAGCAGGCTCGCTCCCACAAGGGGTTGTTGTCAGGTCAGGAAGTTCAGCTACGATCTCGAGGGATCAGACTCTGCAACTGCAGCGCCAGGAAATTCGCATCGAAGGCAAAGGTGTCCGGGTCCTTCAAACCATTGGTCTTGCGCCACTGCCAGTTGTTGGCCGGCGGCAGGCACACCAGCGAAATGCTGCCATACCGCGCGGCGGTCAGGCCCATCACCGCCAGGGAAATCTGCCCGCCGGTGCCCATCACGTCCGGCACGAACTCCACGGGTTTGCCGGCGATCACGATGCCCAGTTTCTCGGTCTTGAATGTTGAAGTCTCGACCGGAACACTCGGCCCCGAGGCGACATATGCCTCGCGGCTGACTTCCAGCAGGTTCGGCGCCCGGACCGGTTCCAGCCATTGCTGGATCTGATCGAACAGCTCGCCAATGCGCGTCGCCCACACGGCCGATTGCGACTCGAACAGTTGTTTTTTGTGCGCTTCGCTGTCTGCGTAGTGGCGAAGCATCTCGCCCAGTTGCTGTACGTCGTCCATTGCGGTGTTCCTTTGTTGAAACAGTGCTGCGGACTTTGAGCATGGCAGATGCGCGCGGCGGGCGTACGACTAAAAGCGCGAGCGGTATTGGCTGGGGGTCATGGCGAGGAATTTGCGGAAGGCGCTGCCCATGTGCGACTGATGGGCGAAACCGGCATCAAGGGCGATGTCAGCCAGGCTCAGCCGGGTGTGCTCGATCATCCGCCGTGCCGCCTGCAGTCGTACTTCAACGAGGTAAGCGTGCGGTGTCAGGCCGATGGCGCGGGTAAAGTCGCGCAAAAAGCGCAACTCGCTCTGGCCGTAGGCCGCCGCCAGTTGTTGCAGCGTGAGGGGCTGTTGGAGTTGTCCAGCGATCAGGTCCAACACTTGGGCGAGTGCGGCTGGAGTGGGCCGATGAGCCTTTTCGACCTGCGGTTGCGCCAAACCCACAAATCCCAGGGCACATTGCTCCAGTGCCAGAAGGTCGGGTTGTGGCGCCAGTAACAAACGCCGCACTTCGCGCGCCAGGCTCAGCGCCTGTCGATTGCCACAAGACTGGACGCGATGGCCAACGGCGGGCAATTGTTCATCGGCAAACGATTCGTCCAGCTGCATCAGCAAGTATTCGCCACCGCTGGACGATTCGGAAAACACTTCGACGCCCTCCGGCGTGTACGCCAGAACACCGGGCAACGTATCGAAATCCACCCGCCGATCCGAGTCAATCGCGTGCACACCCTGCTGGCGCTCCAGCGTCACCCCGATGGTGCGCGACTGCGCCGGATCGCGTGCGCTGTAAGCGGCACGGGGCAGAAGTTGCAAGCTGACGTTAGCGCCCGGCAGCCGTTGACTCAGCATGTGAAATTTCCTGATAGAAAGCCGTGAAGCGCCACGGGATACTCCCAGACAAAGGGTTGCCATCAACAGGAGCACGCCATGCGCACCATCGGCCTTATCGGCGGCATGAGCTGGGAGTCCAGCGCCGAGTATTACCGCCTCATCAACCAACAGGTACGCGACCGGCTCGGGCCGTTGCGTTCGGCGAAACTGCTAATGTACAGCGTCGACTTCGGGCCTGTCGAACAGGCCCAGCATGCCGGCCGCTGGGACGATGCGGCGCTGATTCTGGTGGATGCCGCGCGGCGGCTGGAGGCTGGCGGCGCCGATTGCGTGGTGCTGTGCACCAACACCATGCACAAGGTCGCCGGGCAGATTCAGGCGGCGATCAACATTCCGTTCCTGCACATCGCCGACCCGGCCGGACAGGCGGCGGTCGATGCCGGTGCGCTGAACGTCGGGTTGCTGGGGACTGCGTTCACCATGGAACAGGACTTTCTCAAGGAACGCCTGACGTCGATGGGGCTGACCGTACTGGTGCCGGACGCCGGGGAGCGTCAAGCCGTGCACCGGATCATCTACGACGAGTTGTGCGTCGGCGTGATCAGCGAGGCCTCACGGCGGATTTATCAGCAGGTGATCGAATCCCTGAGCCAGCGCGGCGCCCAGGTCATCATCCTCGGCTGCACCGAAATCGGCCTGCTGATCAAACCCGAACACAGCACCCTGCCCCTGCTCGACACCACCGAACTGCATGCGCAGGCGGCGGTGGCGTTTGCACTGGGCGAGTGAATCAACCGGCCTTGGGCATGCGGCGCAGACGCGCCATGCTCAAGGTGTCCACCAGCATTCCGTCACGCACGGCGTAGTCCCGAAACAGGCCTTCGGTTTCAAAACCAAACTTGCGGTACAAACCGATGGCTGCTTCGTTGTCGGCGTACACCGACAGCTCGACCCGTTGCAGATTCATCCAGTTGTCGGCGATGTCCAGCGCGGTGGCCAGCAGCTTCGAGCCAACACCCTTGCCCTGCCACGCCTCAGAGACTCCCATGCCGAAATTGGCGGCATGGCTACGACGTATGCGCGAAAACTGCTCAAGACCGATGTTGCCGATCACCCTCCCCTGACTCAGCGCCACCAGTTGCACATGCCGTTCGTTGACCGGATCCAGGCGTTTGCGCCAGACCTCGATGGACTGAAACGGCATTTGCAGCACTTGCCGGGTAATCGCTGGCTCGTTGTAAAGCGCGGTGATGCCTTCGAGGTGGGATTCGTTGAAGCGTTCAAGCGTAATGACAGCGTCAGTGACGGGCATGGTTGATTCATCCTTGATACAGACATGGCCGCCCACTCTACAACGCAATCTTCCAGCATGGCGAATACCAATGTGGGAGCGAGACCGGCTTGCCGGCGATGGCGGTATAGCAGTCGCTATTGAAGTTGACTGGAACACCGCCATCGCGAGCAAGCTCGCTCCTACAGTTGATAGTGGTCAGGCTTCGAACCACTCCCGGCGCTCATTGAAGGTGTTTTGAATCAGCTCGACGATCATCTGCACCTGCGCCTCATCCTGCGACTGCGCATTGACCGCCATCCACACCTGGCGCTGCATCGGCTGGCCAAACAACCCCGGCAACGCGATGAGGCCACGGTCGAAATGGCTCATGTAACCAGGGAGCAAACCGATACAGGCGCTGCATCGGATCATCTCCAGCATCAGCTCGTAGGCATGCAGCTGCACCACCCCGGCGAGGCGCTGATCCACCAGCTCATTCCACGGCACAAAGCTCTCGACCTGACGATGAGGCTGCCATTGCACCAGCAGGAAATCAGCGAGGTCATCGAGGTTGTCCGGGCGTGACGCAGTGCGTGTATAACGCTTGGCAATGTGCGGCAGGTAGTCGAGCCGCGCCAGGCGTCGCGGCTCGCCGACGGCAAAACTCGGGCCCGGCAGCGGTGAATCGGTGCCAGCCAGCCACACCACGACATCGGCGCTGACGGCGCGCAGGGCCAGCTCGCTGTCGAGGGAAATGATCTCCAGACGCACGCTGGCGTTGCGGCGCAGCAAGGCCACCAGGTCGCGACCGAGGATGTCATGCAGGATCGATTCGGCGACGGCCAGGCGCACCAAGGGCTGTTCGATCACCGGCAAGTCGCGTTCATGGGCCAAGGCAATCAGCTGCGCCTGAAGCTGCAAGCCTTCACGACTGAGGGCAACCCCATTGTCGCCATGGCTGAACAGCGAGCACTGCAGGTGCGCTTCGAGTTGCGCCAACTGCTTGCGCAGCAACGTCGCCTTGATGTTGAGACTGCGCGACGCCTGCATGAAACAACCGCAGCGGGCACTGACCATGAACGCTTGCGCCAGTTGCGGGTCAAGCGCGGCGGCCTGCGCATGTATGGATGACGAGGTGTCTACCGGCGAGCGGTATTCGGCAGGGCTTTGGCGCCCGGCGGTTTCCATGAATGACATCAATGACTCCCTGTCGATCTGTCCTTTGAAAACCTCATCCTGCGCAACGTTCATGAACCTGATGTGACAGCGTCATCACGCGCTGGGGGACTGGCGAAAACTCACCGCCAGGCGATTCCAGCTGTTGATGGTGGTGACGGCGATGGTCAGATCGACAATCTCGCTCTCGCTGAACTGTTCACGGGCCTGGGCGTAGACGTCGTCCGGCACATGGCTTTGCGAGAGCAAGGTGACCGCTTCGGTCCAGGCCAGCGCCGCGCGCTCGCGCGGGTTGAAAAAGCCGCTGTCGCGCCAGACCACAATCGAATACAGACGCCGGTCGGTCTCGCCGAGGCGTCGCGCGTCCACCGAGTGCATGTCGGTGCAGAAGGCGCAGCCATTGAGCTGCGAGGCGCGGATCTTGATCAGGTGCAGCAGCGCCGGCTCGATGCTCAGGTTGCTGGTCAACGCCTCCATGGCGATCATCGCTTTCATCGCTTTGGGCGACGCGCTGTAGTAATCCAGACGGGAAGTCATGGCGTGCCTCGTGGATTGATAGATGTTTTCACGGTAAGCGCTGATGCGCCGGTGTTACAGATCCAATTGCGCGAAATACCGGTGGACCACTCCGAGCAGACCAATCCGCGGTTTTTCCCCCACGCAACTTCTGCACGGCGGCGCATGCGCGTAATCTGGCGCGACGCACACGTGCCTCAACCGCCCAGGAGCCCCGCCGGTATGGAACTTCATGTTGTCATCAACGGCCGCAAGGACCTGGCAGGCCAGTTGTACAACCAACTGCGCAGCGCCATCGAATCCGGTCGCCTGGCAGCCGGGACGCAACTGCCGCCCAGCCGTCTGCTGGCCGAACAGCTGGGCATCTCGCGCAAGACCATTTCCGACACGTACGCGCAACTGACCTATGAAAACTTCCTGACCGGGGTGATCGGCAAAGGCACCTACGTCAATGCCCGAACGGCCAAAGCGCAGCCCAAGCAAAGCCATTCGCAGTTGGCGAGCGCCGAGGTCATCGAGTCGTGGCGCAATTTGCCGGTGTTTTTGCGTCACCCGACGCTGGAAGGCTCGCTGCGTTATGACTTCATCGGTGGCGCCACCAGCAAGGGCCAGTTTCCGCAGGACGATTGGCGGCGCTGTACCTCCCACGCGCTGCGTCAGATGTCCGGCTCCAAAGGCTTCTACAGCTTGCCTGAAGGCCTGCCGGCGCTGCGCAATGCGATCGCCCGGCACATCGCGTTTTCCCGTGGGGTGAATTGCCAGGACGAAGACGTGGTGGTGTGCAACGGTGCGCAACAAGCGCTGGACCTGATCTCCCGCGTGATCACGCGCCCCGGCAGCATCGTCGCCATGGAAGACCCCGGTTACCCGCCCGCGCGCCTGCTGTTCGGCAGCCACGGCGCCACAGTGATCGGCGTACCGGTCGACGAAGACGGCATCCAGGTCGACAAAATCCCCCTTGGCACCCGGCTGATTTATGTCACGCCGTCCCACCAGTTTCCGCTCGGCATGCCGATGAGCCAGACACGTCGCGTGGCGCTGCTGGAGCGCGCCTACGAGTTGGGCGCGATCATCATCGAGGACGATTACGACAGTGAATTCCGCTACGAAGGCCGGCCCACCGACTCGCTGCAAAGCATGGATGAGCGCGGGATCGTCGCCTACGTCGGGACCTTTTCGAAAACCCTGCTGCCGGAACTGCGCCTCGGCTACGCGATTTTGCCGCCGGCGATTCTCGAAGCGGTGATCCGCGCCAAGCAACTCACCGACCTGCACACCTCCACCCTGCCCCAATGGGCACTGGCCAAATTCATTGCCGAAGGCTGCCTGCTCAAGCACATCCGGCGCTGCCACACCATCTACGCCGGGCGTCGCGAACGCATCCTCACGCGCATCGCCGGTGACCTGTCACCCTGGCTCGAAGCGATCCCGAGCACGGCGGGTTTCCACATGGTGCTTATGTGCAAAGTGCCTATCGATATGCCATTGCTGATCGAACTGGCGAAAAAGGTCGAAGTCGGGCTGTATTCCATCGATACCTTTTACTACCAGCGGGCGCCACAGGCCGGGCTTCTCATGGGGTTTGGCGCCATCGAAACCCTGGACATCGACACCGCGCTGGACCGCTTGCGTGACATTTTTCAGCAAATCGCCTGAGCGATTGGTCTGGGTTTTTATCCGGCAATTGGCTATTGGCGGTCCGCAAGTGCAGGCCTATCCTCGTAAGCGTTATCCCTCAATGAGCAGGATTCGTCCGGCCTGATTCAGGAGTGTGAGCAATGTCCAACGAAGTGATCAACACCGTAAAGGTGCAGGCCGCAGCCGGCCGCTCGGACGAACTGGGTAAGCAACTGCAAAAGATTGTCGAAACCCTGCGTGAACAACCGGGCTGCGAATCCTATATGGTCGACCGCTGCCCCGAGGACAGCAACCGCTGGAACGTCAGCGCCCGCTGGCAATCGGAAGCGGCCATGCAATCGCATTTCAACACCCCACAGGCGCAAGGTTTTATCGACCTGATCGATTGCCAATTGGCGAACGCCGTGGACTTCAACAGCTTCCCGATCCGTTAAACACCCCCCTGTAGGAGCCGGCTTGCTGGCGATAGCATCACCGCGGTGTACCTGATGCACCGAGGGGAATGGAT